>CACXJE010000035.1 GCA_902767915.1 Oscillospiraceae bacterium
CAAAAAAACATGAAAGCAGCCCAATGCCGCTCTCATGTTTTTCCGTTTCCCGACTTAATGCGGGACGGCTTCCTTCTCCCGCTTTGCATGCCGACGGGATTTGAAATGCTTCTGCGCTTTATCCGTTGTTTCCGCCGTGCGATCCTGCTCCAGAAGCGCTTCCCGTTTTTCAACCAGATAATCCGCGATGATCCGGGCTGACTGACCGGGATTGGCCCAGGTCTCCCCTCTTGCCTGCTCCAATGCGTTCTGATAGACAGGGCTGTGGAGCATCTCATCAATCTGCTCCTTCAGATGCGGCAGCCCCTCCTCGGTGAGCTGCGCCCCGATTTTGGGAAGGGTCCGGAAGGTCCAGAGCTCCTCCTCCAGCCAGCAGGCGTCATAGGGCGCCTTGTCAAAGGCCGTATCGGCATAGATGACCGGGCGCTGGAAGACCAGGGTATAGTCGAAGATGACGCCGGAGAAGTCGGAAATCAGAATATCCGAGCGGCGCAGACATTCAAAGTTGTCGTTGTCCCGGTTCCACTCCAGCTGCTCGCTTTCCGGGTAATCCTGCATGAGCCGGTCCATCATCTCCTTCTCGGAGGTAAAGGACTGGGGGTGGGGCCGGACGATCACATGATAGCCGGTCTGCAGAAGAGCCTTGATCACCCGGTCGCCGTAGCGGCCGAAGATACTGCTCTTGCCCCAGGAGGGCGCCAGCAGCACCGTAGTGGGATGCTCCGGCAGGGGGCCGGCAGCCTCCAGACGGCTGCGCATGGTGTCCAGATAGGGCACGCCCGCCAGCCGCAGTTCCTTGGCCGGCAGTCCCCGCAGGGCCTCCAGCTGCCGCTGCTGCCGGATCTGATAATCGCCGGAGAGCAGGACCGCGTCATAGTAGTCCAGGCCGAACATCCGGTAGGTAGTGGGATCGTTGGCCATGTGCAGCACATGGACGTACCATTTTACGTCCTTGGACCGCTTCCACTGGTAGACGTCCAGGCCGGGGGTGGTGGAAAGGAGTATGTCCGCCTTCAAATAGTTCAGCTTGGAGAAGGCCTTGTTCCCCTCCCCGATGAACTCCGCCTTGACATATTCGGATTCCTTCTTCAGGGCAGGATCATCGGGAGAGGCGGTATAATACACAATGGGCAGCTTCCGCTTTTCGAACTCGTCACAGATGGGCTCAAAGTTGTTCCAGTACCGCTTACTGTCGGAAAAAATGGCGAAGGGAATCCGCTGCTCGGCGGCCTGCTTGGCCTTGGCGCCGCCGGAGAACAGGAATTTCAGCTTCACAAAAGCGTTCCGCAGCAGATAGACGCCGGTGCCCAGGACACCGATCAATATGGTAAAAAGCATGCTCCCCGTTCCGGGATCAATGTACAGCTTCATGGGGGGTTCTCCGTTTCTTTCTTGGAATCGCGGGTCCGGTCAGTGCTCGTCCAGGATCTCCCAGTTGTTCACGTCCAGGATATTGTCGTGGACGGAATACCAGATCCCCGGCAGGAAGGTATTGCCGTTGTTCTTGGTGGTTTGATAGATATGGGAGCCGAACACATACTGGACGGGAGCGTTTTTCGCGTCGCTGTTAATGGGCTTATCGGTGAAGGGGTTCACCGGATCCGAGACCAGATCCGCAAAGGCCAGGGTGGGTACGTCGGCGTTCGTCATAAATGCGTTATCCGTAGTAAAGCCGGTGCTGTTAAAGTCCTTCACCATCAGAAGCGGGTTGTAGTACATCACGTCCTCGTCATCCCGGGAGCCGAACATCAGATCGTCAAACTGCCGGAGGTTGCTGCCATGATCGGCCACAAGGATGATCCGGGTGTTGTCCCAGACGCCGTTCTCCCGCAGATAGTCGAACCATTTACCCAGCTCCAGCAGCACCGCCATATTCACCTGATAGTGGCTCATCTGACGCTCGGTCTCCATCCGCATGGTTCTGCCGTTCCAGGTGAACCGGTCGGTGTGCGTTTTATCGAATTGGATGTTGTCCACCACACGGGCCGGCACGTAGTCCGGCTCCTGCAGGAGCATGTTTTCATGGCTGGCGCTGTTCTGCATCATCAGGAAGGTGTTTTCCGAGCCCTCCGAGATCCGGGTGATTTCCGGCAGCGCCTCCAGCACGCTGTAGGAGTTCATAAAGTCCGGATCAAAGCCCACAGACCGAGACATGCCGTTGGTGGTCTGGACGTAGGGATCCGCAGAGCCGTAATTGCCCCGCTGATAGACCACGTCCTGCATAACCACCGGGGACAGCTTCATAATGCTGTAGCAGAAGAAGTTCCGGCTCCAGCACTTGGAAAGCCGCTCCGCCTGCTCCGATTCGGGCACCGGATTGAACTGGCCCTGCTCTGTCCGGCGGGCATTGATGGTGAAGCCGTATTTCTGCTGAATATCGTCAAAGATCCGCAGATTCGGGATCCAGCTGTAGCCGGCGTAAGGGGGATCAAAGACCGAGACCTGATAGCCGTTAACGCCGAACAGAGTGGGCATGACCTTCAGGGATTCGTCGTGCTTTGCCTCCAGAGACTCTTCGGACCGGCGGTTCATTTCCTCCGGGGTATATTCGTAGCCGCCGAAGAGGGCAGGCGCACCCATGTTGGTATGGCCGCCGAAGGAGAGGGTGTTGGGATAGTAGGTGAAGCCGTCAAACTGTTGGGCCAGCTCCGGCTTTTCCTGGAAGAAATACGGGATATAGGCGCCGATGGCCCGGTCCAGCATCAGAACCACCACGTTGTTGCCCTCTTTGCTCAGGGTGAACTGCACATCCTCCCGGGCATCCTTCTGCTCGGTTTCCCGGGCGCTGAGCACGGCCTCCCGGATCTCGGGGGTGGCTTTCTGGATCTTGGAGACATTCATCACGGACAGGGCAAGAATTGCCACCGTCAGCACCCCGTAGATCCAGGGCGTCAGCTTCTGCAGCTTCTTCCAGAGGAAAAACAGCACTGCAATGATGGCGATCACAACCAGGCAGTTGATCCAGATCTCAGAGGCAGAGAACACGGGCGCGGTGTCGTACTTCAGCTCCTTGGAGAGATTTCCCAGCTTGGTGCCGAAGAACATATAGTTCACCACGCCGAAGCCGGAGAACACCAGGATCAGCAGACCGAACACCCATTTCGCCCGCTTGTTGGCCAGGAAATAGAAGATCCCGAACCAGACCAGGAACATGCCTGCCGCCAGCAGAAGCGCATCCGCTACATGCCAGGCGGGCGCCCGGAAGGCCGCCGGAAACACAAATTCCGCCGGAGAGGACTCGATCACCGCCGAGGGGATCAGCGCGCCGGTGAGGACCGTCAGGAACAGGCAGCCCAGGAAAAAGGCCTTGTGGTTCTTCTGCTCCGGGATCCGGCTGCCCGGGGAACGCTTGAAGCGGATCTTTTTACCCAGCAGATGGAGCACCAGCGGCAGCAGCATGGCGGCGGCGATCAGATGAAGGAACAGGGGGCTGTACACATAGTCGGTCTCATAGAACAGCAGCGTGTAGAAGATAAGCAGCACACCCGCGACCGCCAGGCCGATCCGCAGTACCCGCTTGGGATTTTTCAGCTTGTAATAGAGGTTTTTCAGCAGGGAGAACAAATTGTTCAGGGTCCAGTAGATCACCAGGCCCGAGGGAGAGGTGTAGAGCAGCACCAGGAAGACCAGCGCCATGCCGTAGAGCTGCAGCTTGTCCTTGGCCGGAAGGCCCTTGGTATAAATCCCGCTGGAAACACAGTTGATCAGGGTCATCAGAATCGGCAGCACATTCACCCGCAGGCTGCCGAGCCGCAGCAGGCCGTCCGGGGCACCCAGATCATAGATGGGGCCGAAGGGCATGCCCTTGAGCTCCTCCAGATTGGAGAGGAAATGATAGGCTGCGATAAAAAAGGGAATCTCCAGCAGCAGAGGCAGCATACCCTTCAGGGCATAGAAGGGCTTATAATTGTTCTGCCGATAATAGGCCTGGAGCATCATAAACCGCTCGTTGCCGGAGAAGGTCTTTTTGATGTGCTTGACCCAGCCGGACATCTTCTTCTGGGCGTCCCGTTCCTCGTCCTGGATTGCGTCGGCCCGGCGATACAGGGGCAGGAGCAGCACGTTCATGGTGAGGCTCAGCACAAAAATACAAACGCCGCTGTTGGCAAACAAAAACTTTGAGATGCAAAAAACCACCTCAAAGAGCAGCTCAAGCGGGCCGATCAAAAGCTGATACAGCGCGTGGGATACGGACATAGGGGACATTCCTTTCATTCTGCCCGGATGTAACGCTTAAAAGCGTTCCGAACCCGGGACGGATCAGACTCAAAATCATTTCATTAGATTATACAAAACATTACCCCGGTTTTCAAGACCAATCTTATCTATCAGAGGAAAGTTTTGGAGAATCCTGTCAGACCCGAAGTCAAAGACTCCCACGGATTCCCGATTGACAGCATCAGCGGCCTGCGATATAATGACACCGAAAACACCGGTCTATTTCGACCCTTCCGGTCACTGCGGAGGTTATGAGGATGCAAAAGGAATTTATCAGAACCCAGATGCTGCTGGGAGCGGCTGCCATGGAGCGGTTGGCTGCCGCCCGGGTGGCCGTCTTCGGCGTGGGCGGCGTTGGCGGATACGTGGTGGAGGCCCTGGCCCGGTCCGGCATCGGCGCCCTGGATCTCATTGACCACGACACCGTCAGCGAAAGCAACCTCAACCGGCAGATCATTGCCACCCGCTCCGTCATCGGGGAATACAAGGTGGACGTGGCCGCCCGTCGGATCGCCGACATCAACCCCGCCGCCCGGGTGCGGTGCTTCCGGACCTTCTTTCTGCCGGATACCGAGGCACAGTTTGATTTCTCTCAATATGACTATGTGGTGGACGCGGTGGACACCGTGACCGCAAAGCTGGCGCTGGTTATGAAGGCCAGGGCCGCCGGGACCCCCATCATCAGCGCCATGGGCACGGGCAACAAGCTGGATCCCTCCGCTCTGCAGGTGGGAGATATCAGCGAGACCTCCGTCTGTCCCCTGGCCCGGATCATGCGGAAGGAGCTGCGAAAGCGGGGTGTGGATCACTTGAAGGTGGTATTTTCCACGGAGCTTCCCATCTCGCCCTCCCAGCCTATGGAAGCGGACGCCACCGGCGACCACAGGGACCTTCCGGCCGGACGCAGAGCCACCCCCGGCAGCACGGCCTTCGTGCCTGCGGCGGCTGGTCTGCTGATCGCCTCCGCCATCGTTTCGGATCTGACCGGCAGGCGGCCCTCCAGAGGCATCTGATCCGATTTCAGGGAAGGATCGAAACCGGCGGATCCCTGATTAAACCATTGACTTTCTGACGATTTTCAGATAAAATAATATGACAACCTGACATGAGGATGTTTTGTCCGGGGAAAAGGTGCACGCAAAAATTTTTTCGCAATTCCAACAGTATCAACACAAGGAGGTAAAACCATGGAAAACAGAGTCGCAGTCATCAGCGTGATCGTGGAAAACAACGACACCGTTGAGGAGCTCAACCGTCTGCTTCACGCTTATGGGGATATCATCATCGGCAGAATGGGTCTGCCCTACCGTCAGAAGAAAATCAACATCATCTCTCTGGCTGTGGACGCACCCCAGGACACCATCGCAGCTCTGGCCGGCAAGATCGGCAATCTGGCCGGCGTGAGCGTAAAAACCGCTTATTCCAACGTATGAATCAACTCCTTCCTCTGATCGACCGGCTGGTGCGTGCTCACAGCCTGTCGGAGGAAGAATATGAAACCCTGATCACCGAACGAAACGAACAAGCTGCCTCCCTGCTGCGGCAGGAGGCCGTCCGTCTCAGAAAGGCCGTCTACGGCAACGCCGTTTTCACCCGAGGGCTCATTGAGCTGTCCAACTACTGCAGAAACGATTGTCTCTACTGCGGCATCCGCAGAAGCAACGCCCATGCAGACCGGTATCGACTGACCCCCGAGGAAATTCTGGCTTGCTGCCGGGAGGGCTACGAGCTGGGCTTCCGCACCTTCGTCCTCCAGGGCGGAGAGGATGCCTGGTTCAACGACGAGAGACTCTGCGGCCTGCTTCGCCAAATCAAGGAGCAGTATCCGGACTGTGCCATTACCCTTTCATTGGGGGAACGAAGCCGGGAAAGCTATCAGCGTCTGTTTGACGCCGGCGCCGACCGCTATCTGCTGCGCCACGAAACCGCCGACAAGGCCCATTATGAAAAGCTGCATCCGCCGGAGCTGTCCTTCGACAACCGGATGGAATGCCTGCGAAATCTGCGGGAAATCGGCTACCAGGTGGGCTGCGGCTTCATGGTGGGCTCTCCGTTCCAAACGCCTGCCGCGCTGGCAAAGGATCTGAAATTCATCGAGACCTTCCGGCCGGAAATGTGCGGAATCGGGCCCTTCATCCCCCAAAAGGATACGCCCTTCGGGCAGCATGCCGGCGGCAGTGTGGAGCTCACCTGCTATCTGCTCTCCATTCTGCGCATCATTCAGCCGAATCTTCTGCTGCCCGCCACCACCGCCTTGGGAACTCTGGATCCCCAGGGCCGGGAAAAGGGGATCCTATCCGGCGCAAATGTGGTTATGCCCAATCTGTCTCCTGTCAGCGTTCGAAAAAAATACCAGCTCTACGACAACAAAATCTGCACCGGCGAGGAATCCGCCCAGTGCAGAGGCTGCCTGGCCCAGCGAATGGATGCCATCGGCTATGAGCTGGTGATCGACCGGGGCGACCCAAAATCAAACTAATTACACACAGAGAAAGGGACTATTATGGCTGTTTACAATCCGAAATCTTTACTGCCCGATGAATTTATCAACCATCAGGAAATCTTAGACACCCTCGAATATGCCGACAAGAACAAGAACAACATGGAGCTCATCAATGAGATCCTGGAAAAGGCCCGTCCCGTCAAGCAGGGCAACGGCTGCTTCTGCCGCGGTCTGACCCACCGGGAGGCCTCCGTGCTGCTGGCCTGCGACGATCCCGCTGTTCTGGAGCGGATCTACGCCATTGCCGAGGAGATCAAGCTGGCCTTCTACGGCAACCGTATCGTTCTGTTCGCGCCGCTGTACCTGTCCAACTACTGCGTCAACGGCTGCGTCTACTGCCCCTACCACCTGAAGAACAAGCACATCGCCCGGAAGAAGCTGACCCAGGAGGAGGTTCGGCAGGAGGTCATCGCCCTGCAGGATCTGGGCCACAAGCGGCTTGCCATCGAGGCCGGCGAGGATCCCAAGAACAACCCCATCGAGTACATTCTTGAGTGCATCAACACCATCTATTCCGTCCACCACAAGAACGGCGACATCCGCCGGGTGAACGTGAACATTGCCGCCACCACCGTGGAAAACTACCGGAAGCTGAAGGAAGCCGGCATCGGCACCTACATTCTCTTCCAGGAGACCTACCACAAGGAAAGCTATCTCAAGCTCCATCCCACCGGACCCAAGCATGACTATGACTACCACACCACCGCCCATGACCGGGCCATGGAGGGCGGCATCGACGACGTGGGTCTGGGCGTTCTGTTCGGCCTGGAGCTGTACCGGTATGAGTTCGCCGGTCTTCTGATGCACGCAGAGCACCTGGAGGCGGTCCACGGCGTGGGCCCCCACACCATCAGCGTGCCCCGGGTCAAGCCCGCCGACGACATCAACCCCGACGAGTTCAACAACTCCATCTCCGACGAGATGTTCGCGAAGATCACCGCCTGCATCCGTCTGGCGGTGCCCTACACCGGCATTATCATCTCCACCCGTGAAACCGAGGCCACCCGCTCCAAGCTGCTGCGGCTGGGCGTGAGCCAGGTCAGCGGCGGTTCCCGGACCTCTGTGGGCGGCTATGCCGGCTACACGCCCGATGAGCGCCCCCACGACACCGAGCAGTTCGACGTGTCCGACCAGCGTTCGCTGGACGAGGTCGTCCGCTGGCTCATGGAGAACGGCCACATTCCCTCCTTCTGCACCGCCTGCTATCGGGAAGGCCGCACCGGCGACCGGTTTATGAGCCTTTGCAAGTCCGGCCAGATCCTCAACTGCTGCCATCCCAACGCCCTGATGACCCTGACTGAGTACCTGGTGGACTACGCCAGCCCCGAGACCAAGGAAATCGGCTTCAAGCTGGTGGAGGAGGAGCTGAAAAAGATCCCCAGAGACAAGGTCCGGGAGATCGCAGCCCAGCATATTGCCGACATCAAGAACTCCAACCGCCGGGATTTCCGGTTCTGAGGTCCTTTCATGAGCTTGAACGAAACGGTTTCCGCCGAGCGGCTCCATATCGGGTTTTTCGGCAGAAGAAACGCAGGCAAATCCAGTCTGGTCAATGCTGTGACCGGTCAGAAGCTTTCCGTGGTGTCCCCGGTTCCGGGGACCACCACGGATCCGGTCAAAAAGGCCATGGAGCTGCTGCCCCTGGGTCCTGTGGTGATCATTGACACCCCGGGCTACGACGATTTGGGGGAACTGGGCGCCCTGCGGGTGGAAAAAACCAACGAAATCCTGGCCAAAACCGACATTGCGGTGCTGGTTTATGACGGCTGTCTCGGCATGACCGACGAGGACCGGGAACTGCTCCGCCGGCTGCGGGATCGGAAGCTCCCGGTGATCCTGGCTGCCAACAAGGCGGATTTGTGTCCCGCTGCAAACGGCAGCGAGCCGGAGGCGATTTCTGTCAGCGCCCGCACCGGCGAAGGCGTGAACGCCATCAAGGAACGGCTGGCGGATCTTGGCCGGAGCGCCAAGGCTCCGAAATTCATTCTCGCCGACCTTGTGTCCCCGGGAGACACGGTGATTCTGGTGATCCCCGTTGACGAGTCCGCGCCGAAGGGCCGCTTGATCCTGCCCCAGCAGCAGACTCTGCGGGAGCTGCTGGATCTGCACTGCAGCGCCCTCTGCTGTCAGCCCCGGGAGCTTCCCGCCCTGCTGCGGAGTCTTGCGCAGCCCCCGCGGCTTGTCATTACCGACTCCCAGGCCTTCGGGACTGTCTCCGCCATGGTGCCCGACACGATCCTGCTCACCTCGTTTTCCATTCTGTTTGCCCGATACAAGGGCGAGCTGGAGCCCTTTGTGGCCGGCGCCGCTGCCCTGTCCCGGCTGCAGCCCGGCGCCCGGATTCTGATCTCGGAGGGCTGCACCCATCACAGACAGTGCAACGACATTGGGTCTGTGAAGCTGCCTGGCTGGATCCGGAACTACACAAAGCGTTCGGATCTGCAGTTCTCCTTTACCTCCGGCGGTGAATTCCCGGAGGATCTGCAGGATTACGCCCTGATCGTACACTGCGGCGGCTGTATGCTGACAGAGGCCACGATGCACCACAGACTTGCGGTCGCTGCCGCGGCCGGAGTCCCGATTGTGAACTATGGAATCGCCATCGCCCAGATGCATGGGATCCTGAAAAAGAGTCTTGCTCCCTTTCCGGCCGTGCAGAAACTGATTCCTTAGTTTCTCAGAAAGTTGGTAACGAAATGATTGCATTCTTCAAACAATTCCGTCTCCCGAAAATCACCTGGAAGCGCAAGGATTTTGTTGCGCTGCTTTACTGGTATATCTCTATCCTGATCTGGGAGCTGGTCTGTCATTTTGTGTGCTTTAAGGGCTTCTCCTTTGCGGCGCTGTATATCTTCCCCTTCTCCGCTCTGTTTGCCCTGATCATGACCTTCCTGACGCGGCTCTGCTCCGAAAAATGGAACAAGCGTTGGACGGTCATACTTACAGTAATTTTAATCGTTTTTTATGGGTCCCAGATCGTCTATAATCGGGTCTTTACCGGCTTTTTCTCCATCCGCATGGTAAAAATGGGCGGTACCGCGGTGACGAAATTCTGGAAGGAAACCTTTCTTTCGATCTTGAGCTCCTGGTGGAAAATTCTGATCCTCTTCGTGCCGATTCCCCTGCACATCCTGCGGCTCAAGCGCTTTCCCCGGACATTCACCAAGAGATCCCGGGATTTCAGCGTGATTTTCTTTGCGCTGATCGTGGTCTCCTGGGCCCTGTGCGTGCTGTCGCTGCGAATCGGCGGCACCAAGCGGCACTCCCCCTTCGGCGCCTATCACAGCAGCACCATTGTGACCAAGGAAAGCGTCAACAAGCTGGGCATGATGACCACCATGCGGCTGGAAATCACAGAGCTTCTGTTTCCCTCCGATCACAACGACGATCTCAAGCTGGTGGTAACCCGGCTGCCCAAGGTGGATACCGAAGTCTCCTCCCAGGAGGGTACTCCCTTTGGCTCCAACACCGACCGGAAGCTGAATTTTGAGGATCTGGACACCTACACCTACGATGAGCGGGTTCTGGATCTCAACAAGTATTTCAGCTTTATGCGGCCCACCAGCAAGACGCTGGAATATTCCGGCCGATTCGACGGAATGAACCTGATCGAGCTTTGCGCGGAGTCCTACTCCCCTGTGTTTATCGACGAGGAGCTGACCCCGATTCTCTATCAGCTCACCCATGAGGGCTTTGTCTTCACCAACTATTACACCAGCTACGAAAACACCACAACCAACTGCGAGTACTCCTTCTGCACGGGACTGTTCCCGGATATGAGCCGGAACAAGTTCGATTCCAGCTTCGTGCAGTCCATCGGACACAGTCTCCCATACTGTGTGGGCAACGCCTTCAAAAACCAGAAGGGCTACAAGACTCTGTTCTTCCACAACAATGTGGGCACCTTCTATCACAGAGACGAAACCCACCCCAACATGGGCTTTGACTGCTATTTCAAGAAGGAAAACGCCGAGGATCCCGACGAGGTCGGCATGGTCTTCACCACCGAAGGCGAACCCACCTCCGACCTGGAGATGGTGCAGCAGTCCATGAAATGGATCGACGAAGCCGGGGAACCCTTTGTGGCCTACTATATGACCTACTCCGGCCACTACAAGTACGATTATGACACGAACCCCATGTGCCGGAAAAACCGGGAAATCGTGGAGGAATATGTGGCAAAGAACGGCTTGGAATACTCCGAAACCGTGCAGGCCTACATCTCCTGCAACCTGGAGCTGGAATACGCCCTGGAGTATCTGATTGATGCCCTCCGGGAAAGAGACATGCTGGATCGCACCGTCATAGTGATGACCGGCGACCACTTCCCCTACGGCCTGTCCAACGAGTATGACGAGCTGCTGCAGCCCGACGGAACCGATCCCTTTGCCAGAATGAAGAACTCGCTGATTATCTGGCCCGGCAACATGGAGGGCAAGGAGCCTGTGGTGGTGGATACCTACTGCTGCAACATCGACATTCTGCCCACGATTCTGAATTTGTTCGGCATCCAGTTCGACTCCAGATTGCTGGCAGGTGTGGATATCTTCTCCGACGGTCCCCATATGGCGATTTTCTGGGACGAGAGCTTTATCACCGACGTGATGACCTTTGACAGCACCAACAATCAGATCACCTATCACGTGGATGAGGAAATTGTACCCAAGAATTATTTCGACTCCGCGGTCCAGATCATCCAGAACAAAATGAATATGTCCAATCAGGTCCTGTATACGAATTATTACGGACTGATTACCGACAAAAAGCATTACGTTGCCCCGGAGGAGGATCGGAAATCCGCGATTGCCCCGGGCTGGATCGTGCTGGTCTCCGCCGCAGCCCTGTATGCCGCGTTCAAGATCGGCCAGTACCTGTTGAAAAAACGGAAGGCTGAGCTGGCAAAAGCCGCCAGCCAGGAAACGGAGGCAGAGCAGGACCCGGAGAAGCAACCGGAGGCTGTTTCCAAAGCAGCGGAAGACTCTGAAGAAGTGCCGGTTTGACGGCTGATTTCAGCGCTGTGTCTTTCCCCTCCCCGACCGTCACAGACGGTCGGGGAGGTTTTTCGTCCAAAGGAAGCAGAAAAGAGAGGATAGCGGCACTGCCGCGACATCCTCCCTTTTTTGAGATTCATAACAGATATTATTTAACAAGCGCACCGCCCAGATAGACCTGCTGCCGATGCAGCTCCGCGTCACAGACCACGAAATCCGCCAGCTTACCGTCGGCAATGGAGCCAACCCGATCCAGCGCATGGATCTGACGGGCAGGATTCCAGGTGGCTGCCCGAACCGCGTCCTCCTTCGGGATGCCGAAACGGATCGCGTTGCGCATGCAGTCGAACAGATTCGTGGCGGAACCGGCGATGGTGCCGTCTGCCAGCCGGGCCACGTTGTCTTTCAGGAAAACCTGCTGGCCGCCCAGCTCGTACTCGCCCTCCGGCATGCCGCAGCAGCGCAGGGCATCGGAAATCAGGACCATCCGGTCTGCACCGAAGAGCTTGAAGGCCATCCGGATGGAGGAGGGATGCACATGAATGCCGTCGCAGATCACCTCAGCGGACACCGCCTCATTCTCGGAGGCAGCGCCGATGACGCCGGGATTCCGATGGTGGATCGGTGGCATGGCGTTATACAGATGGGTCAGATGGGTCACGCCAGCGTCAATGGCGGCCTTGGCGTGCTCATAGTCGGAATCGGTGTGGGCAATGGACACGGTGCAGAGCTTCTTCGCCTGCTCCACAAACTCCGCGGAGCCCTCCAGCTCGGGAGCCAGGTCCACGATGGAGATCAGCCCCTCGCTGTCACGATAGAGCTTCTCGAAGGCCGCAAAGTCAGGAAGCCGCAGATACTCCCCATTCTGAGCCCCCTTTTTCTTCTCGGAGAAGAAGGGGCCTTCCATCTGAACACCCAGCAGACGGGCCGCGTGTTCCACAGGAGCCTTGTGCAGCTGCAGCCCCGCCTCCAGCGCCCGGGCAATCACGGCATAGGGCAGGGTCATGGTGGCGGGCGCAAAGCTTGTCACGCCCACGGAGGCCAGGTATTTTGCCATCTTTACATCGCCGGCGTAGGAGCCGTCGGAAAAGTCTGCGTTGGAATTGCCGTGGTTGTGGACGTCGATCAGGCCGGGGATCACATAAGCCCCCTGCAGATCCAGAGCATCTTCCTGCTCCTCACCCACGCAGCAGAATTTCCCGTCCACGACGGAGAAACCGCCCTTGACGAACTTAAAATCTTCGGTATAGAGATAAGCGTTCTTATAGTTCATAGGAACCTCCGATCATAGCCGATTGTCAATTAAGGCAGCGAAGCAGCCGCCACAGCCTGGCCCACTCTCCGGGTCTTCTCATCCGGCAGCATGACAATCATCTTCTTTGCCAGTTCCGGATACTCCTCAGCCATCACCCGTTTGCATTCGGCCAGGATCGTATCGCCGCCCTTGCCGGACATGACGCGGCCCAGGACGATCATGTGCTCCACGTCATAGAACATGGAGTAAAGCTGCATGGTATGGCCCAGATAAACGCCGATGGATTCATAAATCTTCACGGCTCTGGGGTCGTCCTGCTCCATGAGGCCCTGCACCACCTTGAGCTTTTCGGCGGGGGTCAGATTTTCGTCCAGCTCGATGCCGGCGGCCGGCGCCAGCTTGATAACGGCATCCTGGGAGAAATACTTGCAGCCCACGCCGATATCGAAGGACCATTCATCCATCATGGCCTTTTCGGACAGATCCACCGGAGCAAAGGCCAGCTCATTGAACCAGCCCAGGACGTTGCCTTTCCGGTCCACATAGCCCACAGCCTCGGAGGTACCCATGGCCATGCCCATAACTGCGGTAGCACCCAGGCCCATGGCGCCGGCCAGGGCCGTCACGTCGCCGTCGTTGGCCACCACAATGGGAACGTTCCCGTCGCCGATGGCAGCCGCGGCCCGGTCAAAGACCGTATGGACCAGCTTGCGAATTTCCTTTTCCCGGGGCACCTTGATGAACAGAGAGCTCACCATCGGGGCGTTGCCGATGAAAACACCGGCAGAGGAAACGCCGATGCCATCCACCCGGGGCATCTTGGAAGCCGCGGTCCGGAAGGCCTTGACAATTTCATCATAGTGATACTGGGGATCCGCCTGGGTCTTGGGGTGCCAGACCACCTCTTCGGAATAGACGGTCTTTCCGTCGATGACAGCGGATACCTTTCGGTCGGAGCCGCCGGCGTCAAAGCCGATCCGGCAGCCTTCCATGTGGCCGCCTACGGAGACAGAGGCGTCGTTCTCCACAGGGAACGCATCGGCAGAAGCGCAGTCCACAATCTCGAACCCGTTTTCAAAGACGTCGGACATAAACTGCACGTCAAACCAGCGCTTGCCGTTCTCGCCCTCGCCGTTTTCAAAGTAGACGTATTCCTTCGCCAGTCGCTGTGCGATCTCGCTGGCGCCCAGGATATAGACCCGGAAGCCACCGATGGACCAGAGCAGGAATTTCACATAGCGTTCCACGAAGCGGTAATCGGCTTCCGCCATTTCCGGCGTGCCGTAGATTTTTGCGGAACGGACCGTGATCTTGCCCTTATCCCGCTCCACCGCAATGGAGATGGGCTCGGTCGCGTTCTTCAGATAGGCCTCCATCCAGGGGCCAAGCGGGATGTAGTCTGGATCCAGCTCCGGCATATTCTTGACGTTGAATTCGATTCCGAGATACTTCATAGCGATCACTCCACGTATTTTTTCACGATTTTCTGCATCTGATACCACTTCTGCTCCATATCCGCCACCAGCTTCAGCTGAGCACGGGTACGAACCAGATTGTGGTCCGGATACATGGTCTTGAAATAATGGTCAGATTCCAGATAGTCCGTCAGGAAGCGGACAGCCAGCTCCAGGGTGATGGTTTTTGCGCCCAGAGGCAGCAGCTCGATTTCCTGTTTGGTGAGAGAATGGCACCCGTCCAGGTAGCCCTTGGTATAGACGTCAAAGAGATGGAGATTCAGGGCCATCCTGCTCAGCTCCTGCACATCCTCCGGCGCCGTGGCAGCGCCGAACCGGATGGAGTCGCCGAAGTCAAAGAGACTGGAGCCCGGCATGACCGTATCCAGATCCAGAACGCAGAGGGCTTTTCTGGACTTGATATCCAACAGAACATTGTTCAGCTTGGTATCGTTGTGGGTGACCCGCAGCGGCAGCTCTCCGGACTCCAGCTTCCGCTGGATCGTGCCGGCCTCCTCTTCCCGCTCCATGATGAAGTCGATTTCCTTCTGCACGAACTGCAGCCGGTCGCAGGCGTCTTCGTCCATGGCGATCCGCAGCTTGCGGTAGCGGTCGGGCGTATTGTGGAAATTCGGAATGGTCTCGAACAGGGTCTCCGCCGGGAAGTCGGAAAGCTGCTCCTGGAACCGGCCGAAGGCAACGGCGCTCTCATAGAAGTCCGCGTCAGACTCCGGCGCCTCCAGGCAGAAGCCGCCCACAAACTCATAGCAACGCCAGAACCTGCGGCGTTCATCCCGATAGTAGTACTTGCCGTCCAGGGCGGGAATGAAGTGCAGGGCCTGATTGGGATTATCCACCTTTTGACGGATGTGCTCCGTCACGGCAATCACGTTCTCCATCAGCTGGATGGGCTTCTTGAAGACGTGGGTGTTGATTCGCTGCAGGATATACTGCTTGCCGTTGTCGGTGGTGATCAGAAACGTATAGTTGATCTGGCCGTGGCCGAAATTCCGGCAGTTCACGGGCTGGCTCATGATTTGAAAATGATAGATGGCCTGTTGCATAAGGACCTCCGAATTCTATTCGATTATGTCTATTTATTATACCAGATGACGAACAGGAAAGCAACTGCTGAATTTGAAAAAGCCGGTTTTCTCTGCAGAAAACCGGCTTTTTCAGCTACAACAAGAGAGGTTATCCCTGTTTCAGTCGGGCTCTCTCTGATTTTGTGTGGCGTACAGCTTCGCGTAGACCCCGCCCAGCGCCAGGAGCTCCTCATGGGTTCCCTCCTCCCGGATCTCACCGTCGGCAATCACAACGATCCGATCGGCAGCATGAATGGTGGAAAGGCGGTGGGCTATGATCAGGGTGGTGCGTCCCTTGGCCAGGTTGTCGAAGGCCCGCTGGATTCTGGCCTCGGTGAGACTGTCCAAAGCGGAGGTTGCCTCGTCCAGAATCAGAATCGGCGGATTCTTCAGGAAGATCCGGGCAATGGAGATGCGCTGCTTCTGACCGCCGGAGAGCAGGGTGCCCCGCTCGCCCACGTAGGTATCGAAGCCGTCCGGCATGGCCATGATGTCGTCATAGATCTCCGCCTTCTTTGCGGCCTCCACAACCTCCTCCATGGTGGCGTCGGGCCGGCCATAGCGGATATTCTCCAGCACCGTATTGGCGAACAGGAACACGTCCTGCTGGACGATGCCGATGTTCATCCGCAGAGACCGCTGGGTCACGTCCCGGATGTCGCTGCCGTCCACACGAATAGAGCCGCCGTTCACGTCATAGAACCGGGGAATCAGCTGGCAGAGGGTGGTCTTGCCGCCGCCGGAGGGGCCCACCACCGC
>CACXJE010000036.1 GCA_902767915.1 Oscillospiraceae bacterium
TTATCACAGCAGGCGTCAACCTGATTTATCTGGGCTGCAGCCCCTGGATTCTGTAATCAGCAAAAGGAACGAAACAAGATGAATGGGCTTTCACGAAAGAGGACCGGCGTGTCTTTTCTGAAAAAAATCCGTTCGCACGAATAGAGCGCAGAAGAACAGAAATAGAAAGCCCCAAACCCGAGAATTTCACTCTCGACTTGGGGCTTTCTATCATCTGTTACCCGTTACTCGAATGGTTCTCATTTTTACTCCTTTCCCGGCGCACAGGCATCGATTACGTTTTGATAGGGCAGCGCGTACTATAAGTCGTGGAAAATTCGATTCCGTTTTTATGCCGAAAATGACAGGAGAGGAGTTGCTGGATTATACCTTAGATTTCAATATACTTCAACCGTTTTCCTCTTGCTATTTCGCAAGATTTGTGGTATCAGCCGTGCCCGCATGGTTCCGCGTTAATTTCCGCCTTGTGCAAGATAATCCTCCCATACTGAGTTCTCATTGTTTTGCAGCCCCATTTCCCTGCGTCGCCGGCGGTCATGTAATTTCGCTGCAAAACGAAAATATGATACATACCTTTATAATAGAGGAAAGGCCCGCAGGTGATATGGTCCTCGTCTCCTGGGTGAAATAGCCCTGGCTTCGCGGGTGATATACGCCAAAGGCGGAGCTAAAAGTTGGTATCTTTTTTGCTCTACCCTTCCAGAAGGGTAGAGCAAAAAAGATACCACCCCAAAAAGCCCAGGAAATTCCTGGGTTTTTTGCATGTCTGGGGGTCCAAAAAGTACAAGGTTTTTCCGTAGATGCCAAACCCCCGTTTTTCCCATCATGTAGGACTCGAACTTGAGACTAACCCGTTTTTCGAGGTTTTTCCTACTCTGAGAAATATTTTTCCCAGTTTTCGGATCTTCTTTCTCCCCCCAGAGACAACAGAATAGAAGAAAAAGCAGACAGGATTTCAGAAGTATATTCTGAAATCCTGTCTGCTTTTTCATTTCCGGCTACGGTCGTTTAAGATTGATTTCTTCGAGATTCCCTGGGCTTTTTATTTCCTGAAAAAAGATACCAGCTTTTAAAGTATTGCACAGCCCCAAATAATATGATATAATTATTTTCACCTTCGATACTTAATGTCTTTGCAAATATAGTAAAAGGAGTATTACCATGGGCGAAAATCACAATCTCGTTTGTCCAGTACGTGGCCCTTTAGATGCTTCTTATTTTTCTGCTGATGGTTTGACAATATCAGAAGAAGCAAGAAGAATCGACTGCATTCGTTTCCTTTTAGGGAAAAAATATCCCAAAGAAAATTTTCAGTGTGAAACTACAGTTATTAAGCATTTAGGCAATAACGGAAGGAACAGCTTACGTGCTGATATTGTGATTTATGATATTCCTGCATTTGAAGCAAAAGCACTTGACGACGAGAGAAAAAACCAACATATTATTCTAGTTGCAGAAATTAAAAGAGATAGTAAAAGCAAAAAGCAAGGCATTGCCTTTCAGCTTGAACCAGCAATGCGGCAAAGCGATCGCGCATTTGTCCTCGGAGTTTATTGGGATGATGTAAACCGATATTTATATGTAAAGCAAATCCGTGATGAAAAAATCACAATAACTCGAGATGAGCTTGGAAATATTCCTGAATTCGGAAATAAATACAGATATAAAAAATTAAAATATATCGATCTAATTGAGCCTGAAGATATTACTGCAACTCTGATGGACATTGCAAACATACTTCGCTCCAATCAGGTTAACGATGATTCAGTAAGATATCGGGAAACCGTGAAACTATTACTCGCAAAGTATATTGATGAACGAGAAGCTAAAGAAACCGGCGAAGACCTTATCATGCAGGTTGTGCCAGGTAATGATCCATCTTTTATATCTAGAATAAAGGCTTTGTATTCGAGAACAGCAAGAATCTATTCAAAAGCAAAATCTGTTTTTGGAAATTATGACTATGAAGCAGATGAAAAGACACTTAAGGAGATGGTACATAAAGTACAAGGCTTGAATCTTCTTAATTCTTCGAGCGATTCAATGCAGCAAGTATTTATGACTTTTGTGCCAGCTGTATTCAAAAAAGATCTCGATCAGTACTTTACGCCACTAACTCTTGTAAACTGTATGGTAGAGATTCTTAGACCCGGCCCTAATGATAAAGTGGCTGATCCGGCAATGGGAACTGCTGATTTTTTGTCCGCCACGATGCAATATCGACTAAAATACAATGATGGACAAGTTATTAACCGTGTTTATGGTTCAGATAAAGATCCACAAGCCTATGAATTAGCCCTTATCAATATGGCATTGAACAAAGATGGACAAACAAATTTAAGCAACGTTGACACAATAGAACATTATGATATATGGAATGAACAGATGGATGTTGTTTTATGCAATCCTCCATTTGGCTCGCGAACACTTGAAACACGTGCCACTGTCCTAAAAAACTATGATTTAGGTCACGTTTGGGTACTCGAAAACAACACTTGGAGAATGACAGATGATTTATTGCCATCTCAACAGTTAGGTATTCTATTCATAGAACGGTGTTACAAGTTATTAGCAGAAGATAGTGGTAGATTAGGCATAATATTACCAGAAGGGTATCTTTGCACTGCGAGTTATGGTTATGTAAGAAAGTGGTTAATTGATCATCTAAAGATTATTGGGCTTGTTGAATTACCTCGAAGGATTTTTTTGAAATCTGATGCAGATTTACGTTCTAATATTCTTTTCGCAGAGAAGAAAAAACAGGGTGATGTAGAGAACTATCCAATTCACGCCGAACTAGTAAGGAAAGTTGGCTACAAATTAGGAAAAGGTTTTTCAAGCATTCCTATGCGCGATGAACGAACTGGATTAGAATTAAGAGATCCTCTTACGAGTGATATTCTAATTGATTCCGATTTCAGTCGCGTAAAAAGCAATTTTGGTAAATTTATTCAGATGCAGCGAGGCAAAGGTGATTTCTCCTGGGATGGAGCACACTTGAACGATGTTCTAAATCATCCTTTGTTAGATATGAAGCCAAGAAGACTCGCTAGAAATGCGTTGTTAAATCTAAAAACAATTCTCACTGGTCCGCATAAAAGACTCTGTGAAATAGCAGAAGTTGTTGATGTAACAGAGGATTTTGCTGGATCTGTGGCTACAGATGGTCAGATTTACTTAGTTGAAGGGCAGGATATTCGAGCTTTAGAAGGAACTGTGGTCTTAAAAAATAGCGAAAAACGGTGGCAAGTTGAGGTCAGAAAAACAAACAAAGGATATCGCATACGAAAGAATGATATTATCATCGGACTAGTTCGCCCTGAGCGAAGAAATATTGGATTGTATCTTGATAACAAAGAAAATGTTTTCGGCAGTCCTGATGGGATCGCAGTTGTGAGGCAAAAATCCCCTCAATATCCTATTGAATGGGTTTTTCAAGCACTTAGAACAGAACAAAGCCGGATTCAATTCTGGACCGAATCTGGTGGTACAAGCTATGGTAAGTTGACTATTGATCAAATAAAAAATGTTTTTCTGCCAATCCCACCTCAAAAGGAAATCCAAGCTGTTTTTACAAATGTTAAAGAATGGTCAACCCTGCAGCAAAAAGTTCAGAATGCTTTTGATACAATCTGGGAAGAGGACGACAAAAGGGCTATTCTCAACTCTCCTGTAACTGGACTGGAGGGCGGAGTGATACACACAAATGATGATGACTGATTGAATGTGGAACACAGAGGACGGTTCCCCGCGTTGTCACCGTATCTTTTTTGTTCTGCCCTTCCATATTGGAGAAATCCGAACTTGAAGCCGGTTGGCAAAGGGTTCGGATTTCTTATTTTTATCGAGCAGATCGGAGAACTGCTGTAAACGGATACGGATAATATAATCCGACCTTTACACATTTTCACGCAGAAACCGCAATGGCCCGGCGGGGAAGCACAACGCTATCCCGCCGGGCTTTTTTGCGTCCAGGTGGAATCGTATGGCTTCGTGCCATATTGCACGTCTTTCACATATCTTTCAGAATCCTGAGCTGATTTGAAAACAGGCTGGGATAAACGCAAAAGGCGTCTGCTTCCACAGGCGCCTTTTGCTCGCTTATCCCAACCTTGCTTCCGTGAGCGGCTGATCCCAGAAGGTCCTGCCCTCTGCCATAGCGGCAGGCCCGCCGCAGGCCTGCTCGAATGTTTCCGTCAGTTGGAGGACTTCGGCAGATAGGGCGTCAATGTTTCGGCCAGGCTCTTGACATTCCGTGTCTGGATCAGCACTCTGCCCGAGCCGCTGAACTCATTGACCAAGCCCTCGCCGGACTTGAAGCCGAAGGTACCGGACGCGATGCGGATCTGGTAATTCAACGTGGAATCCCAGGCGACCACATGACCGTTGTCGATGACCAGGGAACGGCCGGGCCGCACCTCCAGCTCCATCATGTCGCCGAAGGCATTGACGAAGAGGCTGCCGCTGCCGGAGGTCTCCATCACAAACAGGCCACCGGTGCCGCCAAAGAGAACCCTCCCGACGCCTTTCTGCGCGATCATATGGTACTGTACGCCGGAATCGCAGGCAAGAAACGCGCCAGTGTTCAGCCGGTACTGCTTCGCGCCGACGTCGAGGTGCCGGATACAACCGGTGACCGCAGGCGCGATGCCGATCAGGGCCTCGTTGGAGGTTCCGGTCGCCTCGCTGATAAATATGCTCTCTCCGGAGGAAAAGGAGCGTCCAAGGGCCTTAAACACTCCGCCGAGGCCGCCGGAATTGGCGTTCAGCTTTCCTTCCAGACTCACGTCCTGCATATAAACCATTGCGCCGCGCTCCAGGCGGATCGTCTCGTTTTGCGCCAGCGCTACCTCAAGCAGCGGATTGTCGCTGTCGCCCAGAATCTGATATCTCATAATATTGCCTCCCTCTCTGAAATCGTTTTGGTTGCGCTTCTAACCAATCCCATTGACTTCGAATCGGCCTTGCGGATGGACGCAGCCATGCAGACCCGCGGGGCCCTGGGGCAACGAGCCCGGTCGTTGCCGCCCTGTCATCCCTCCGCCGCCTGATTGATTATACCTCAAATATCAATATATTTCAATCGTTTTCCTCTTGCTGTTTCGTAAGGTTTATCTTGTCTGGCGGCGGGAATCAGGCTGCCAAGCCTTCCGCAATCCCGAACAGGGCAAGGCCGGCGATGATGACGGCGATGCAGAGATACTGTCCCTTGCTTAGCTTTTCTTTCAGGAAAATGCGGCAGAACAGAATGGAAAAGACGCAGTATGTTGAGGAGAGGAAGGATACGAAAAAGGGCTCCTGCTCCAGGGCGAGTATATATAGCGTATAGGCGCTCACCTCGGCCAAGCCGGAGGCCAGCTTCAAGCCCTCCTTTTTGGAAAACGGCTGGTAGACTTTCTTTTCCTTGATCAGCAGATAAATCCAGAGCGGGATACAGATCAAAAGATAAGTCGCCGCCCAAAGGCGCATATAGTCGATCGGCTTAACAAATCGGGGTTTGTGGGGATGATTCCGTAGGGGCCGGCGTCCTCCGCAGCGAAGCAAGTCCTTTAGGGGACGGCCCGCAGGTATGAAAAACCGGAACGTTCGGGGCGTCGAGGACGCCGCCCCCTACGGCGCTACAAATCGGGATTTGGCGAGGAGAATGAAAAAATGAAATGATGAAAGCATGAAAGAATTTCGGAGTCCCTTCGGGACGAATTGAAATCATTTTCCATATCGGAGATATGGAAAATACCATAATTTTTTCATTTTTTCATATTTTCATTGATTTGTCGAGCGGAGCTCGACAAATCTCAACTGTCAATTCTCTTCACGCTTCCGCAAGCCCTAAGGTCAGAATCCCCAGATTCCGCCGGTAGACGTCCTCCAGCTGGCTGATGGGCAGGGGATTCACGCCGCTGCCCACCTCGATGGTGTAGCCCGGCAGATCCCGGGTCAGAATGAACCAGTCCTTGTAGCCCGCGAAGCCGGAGGCAAAGGGCACGTCCTCCAAGCTGTAGCCCGATACCGAGGCGAATTCCTCCCCCAGCTCCCGGGTTCCCTCCGGCTCCATGTTCAGGAACTTCCAGTAGATCACCCCGCCCTGGGTGTGATAGGACAGGGTCAGATCCGGGGAAACCCGGTCCGTCAACCCCGCCATGGCAGCGCTTTCCGGCTGGTCCAGCGGGGCGGTGCCCACGTAGTCCCGGGGGCCCGGGCGGGTGAAGCCCTGGGCAAATTTGTTCTCCCGGGCCTGCTCCCAGCGGGCGGGATAGTTCAGGTTCAGATCCACCCCCCGGAGATTTGCCTTCCAGCCCTCCGGGAAGGGGATTTCCGGGTAGTTTTCCGCCAGACGGCGGGCGTTTTCATAGGCGGGGCTCTCCTCCGGCAGTCCGCCGGTCACCAGATCCACCCCGTCCGGGTTCACCATGGGCACCAAAAACAGGGTGGTCCGCTGATAGAGGGCCTGGGCCGAATAGCCGAAGACCGTCCCGTTTTCCGAGATGGCCCGGGCATACTCCTCCAGGAATCGCAGCAGCAAAGGCGTGGTGATCCACTCATTGGCGTGGTGGGAGCCGTTATAGAGGGCCTTGCGGGGCCCGAGACCCACGGAAACCACCGGGATTTTCCGGCCGTAGAAGGTCTCCCCGATGTCCCGCACCGTTAAAAACGGATATCGGGCCGCCAGCCCCCGGAGGCAAAGCCGCAGCAGCTGCCAAGTGAAGGGCAGGCCGCCGGGCACCACCGGGAAGCCCAGGGGCACCACCAGATACTGCCCCACCAGCAGCCGCAGCGGGTCCTGGTTGGGGTTGGCGGTGATGAGGGCCCGGACCGTGGTGCCGAACCGGGCGGCGATCCGGGAATAGTTGTCTCCCGGCTCCACCCGCAGCAGTCGGTAGCCGGTCAGCCAGGGCAGCAGGGCTTCCCAGGTCAGGGCGTCGGGAATCCCCGTGGGCGGCAGTCCCTCCCGCCTTTGAAATTCCGCCAGATCCGGCACCCTCGCCCGCCGCAGGGCCAGCTCATACAGCTCCATGGTCATACCTCCCGTGGATAAACTGCGCGGGAGAGCCCGTCCCGCGCCACGGTACATCCTATGCGCCGCCGGGACAGAAGATGCAAAAACCTCCGCAAGGACTGCGTTTCGCGTTCCTTGCGGAGGCAGCAGGAGCTTACAGCTCCGTCACAATGGGCAGAATCATGGGGTTCTTTTTGGTGGTTTTGAACAGATAAGCGCTGAGCTCGTTCTTGATGGCGGACTTGATCACGGCGTGATCCCGAATGCGCTTGGCGCGGCATGCCTCCAAAGCGTCCTCTGCCAGATACTTCAGCGCCTCCACCAGGTCCTCGGAATCCTTCACGTAGATAAAGCCCCGGGTGATGATGTCGGGCCCGGAGAGCAGGCCGCCGTCCTGGGCGGAGAGCACCAGGCTGACCACCACCATGCCGTCCTGGGCCAGATGCTTCCGGTCCCGGAGCACCTGGGCGCCCACGTCGCCCACGCCGGAGCCGTCCACCAGAATCTTGCCGGAGGGGACGGTTTCGCCGCTGAGCTTGCAGGTCTTGGCGGTGAGGGCAAAGACCTGACCGATGTCGCCGATGAAGATCCGCTTGGGACTCATGCCCATGCTCTGGGCCAGCTTGGCGTGGACCCGGAGCATCCGCTGCTCCCCGTGGACCGGGATGAAGAACCGGGGCTTCACCAGGGCGTGGATCAGCTTCAGCTCCTCCCGGCAGGCGTGGCCGGAGACGTGGAGCCCCTCGGACTTATCGTAGATGACCTCGGCGCCCCGGCGATAGAGCTCGTTGATGATCCGGCCGATGGCCTTTTCGTTGCCGGGGATGGCGGAGGCTGAAATCAGCACCCGGTCGAAGGGACCGATCTCCACCTGCCTGTGGTTGGAGAAGGCCATCCGGGACAGGGCGGACATGTTCTCTCCCTGGGAACCGGTGGCCACGATGACCAGCCGGTTGGGAGGGATGGATTTGATTTTGTCGATCTCTACCACCGTATCCTCGGGGATTTTCAGATAGCCCAGCTCGCCGGCCACCTGGAGGATGTTCTCCATGCTGCGGCCGGTGACGGCCACCTTCCGGCCGTGGCGCTTGGCAATGTCCAGGATGGACTGGATCCGGTACATATTGGAGGCAAAGGTGGTGATGATGATCCGCTTGTCGCAGCCCCGGAACTGGCGGTCGATGCCCTCGGTGACCAGGGTCTCGGAGGGGGTGTAGCCCTGACGCTCCACGTTGGTGGAGTCGCAGAGCAGGGCCAGCAGACCCTCCTTGCCGATCTCGCCCAGCCGGGCCAGATCCGCCATGCCGTCGGGGGCGGAGGGGTCGATTTTGAAGTCGCCGGTCACCAGGACCCTGCCCACGGGGGTGTGGATGCAGAAGGCCACCGCGTCGGCGATGGAATGGTTGACGTGGATGAACTCCACCTTGAAGCACCCGGCCTCCACGACGTCTCCGGCCTTGTGGGTGACCAGCTTCACCGTGTCGGTGAGCCCGTGCTCGGCCAGCTTCAGCCGGATCAGGCCGTTGGTGAGGGCGGTGCCGTGGATGGGGGCCTTGACGGCCTGGAGCACATAGGGGATGGACCCGATGTGGTCCTCATGGCCGTGGGTGATGAAGAAGCCGCGGAGCTTCTTCTGGTTGTTGACGAGATAGGTAACGTCGGGGATCACCAGATCTACGCCGTACATATCGTCCTCGGGAAAGCCCAGACCGCAGTCCACAACGATCATATCCTTGCCGTACTCAAAGACGGTCATGTTCTTTCCGATTTCATTTAATCCCCCCAGGGGGATGATTTTCAGTTTTTCAGACAATGTATGGTCTCCTTATTGTAGGTTAAAGATTTTTTGAGACATGAATGGGTAGTTGCCAGGTACCAGATGCCAGGTGTCAGGGGAGGTGTCTTTCAAATTGCTGTTTGAAAGACATTGAAAACCATTTACCGTATGCTTTCAGTCTGCGCTTAGCCGATTTATCAAGCCATTCAGCATTTTGCCAACCTCATTCGTCTTCTGCAGCAGGGCATCACACTGCGCTGCAGCCAGAAATCCCAACTCAGCGGCAATGATCAACTGCGTTTCCAATTCATTGCAGGAGCCATTCGAAATAGACAGAAAACGCAGATAATCAGCGCGGGAGGCTCTCCCATTTCCCTCTGCAATGTTGGAAGGAATTGAGACAGCGGCGCGTCGAATTTGAGATGTTAATCCAAAGGTCTCGGATTGGGGGAACTCGGCGGTGTTCGCGTAAACCTCTTTGACAAGGTCAATTCCCTTTTGCCACACAAGCAGTTCCTTATAAGATCCCATTCTTATGCGCCTTCCTTGCCATCCGGCGAATTTTTCTCCTTATTATAGCACGGAACAGAAAAAAAGCAACACGAATTTTGGACAGGATTGCAAACCAAAAGAAAAAGACTTTCACATCCATTGCATTTGTCAAATGGCAATTTGACAAATACCATCCCTGGCCCCTGGCATCTGGTATCTGATCCGGCTCCTGACATCTGACGCCTGAAAGAGAAGCACCCTCCCTCCCGGGAGGATGCCTCAGCTTTTTCTTATGAACTTCTCACTGCACTTCGGGCACTTGATGCAGATCTTCCCGCGGCCTCTGGGGACCCGGACGGTCTGCTTGCAGTTGGGGCAGCGATAATACCGGTTTTGCCGGTCTGTGAGCCGGGATTTCAGGGTCAGGAAGCGGCGGTTTTCCCGGCTGCGCTTTTCCAGATTCCGGGAAAAGGCCCGGAACAGATACCAGAACAGCAGCCCATAGGACAGCAGGGTGATCAAGCTCCCGATCAGAGCAAACAGCGCGCTGATCCGGGACAGCAGCAGCCCGATCAAGCATATAATCACAGAAACCAGAAGCAGGAATATGTTCAGCTCATCCAGCCCGCAGCGACCGAACATCAGCCGGCGCATCGAATCGGAAAAGCGCTGCAGCATTCTGCGGAACATGTGCTCCCACTCCTTACAAAACAGATTATCGGACCTCCGACAATCCTTAGTATAGCCGGTTTTCGACCAAAATCAAGACAAGGCCCGGAGAATTTACGGATTGTTAAAAATTGCAGTTGAGAATTCCAGGAATCAATGGTATAATCAAAAGAAAAAGAATTTTGGATGTGTGTTTGCGTGAAGTTTGGAAACTGGAATGTGTCGGACTATGATCCGATTGCGGTGCGGGAGCTGGAACAGGCAGGGTATGGGCCGTTGTGTGCCCGTGCGCTGTCCGCCCGGGGTTGCGCCGATCCGGCGGCGGCCGAGGAGTATCTCCGCTGCGACGCGCCCTTGAACCCGCCCTTCCTGATGAAGGATATGAAGCTTGCCGCCGATCGGGTGCGCCTTGCCGTGGCAAGGCGGGAGCATATTGCCGTGTTCGGAGATTACGACGTGGACGGCATTACCTCCACCGCCCTGTTGACGGATTTTTTGTCCGAGATGGGCGCCCGGGTCACCAGCTATATCCCTGCCAGATTGGAGGAGGGCTACGGCCTGAATGAGATCGCCATCCGGCAGCTCTATCGGAAGCAGGTGAATCTGATCGTTACGGTGGACTGCGGCATCACCGCCAATGCCGAGGCGGAGCTCTGCAGACGGCTGGGCATGGACCTGGTCATCACCGATCACCATGAGTGCAAGGAGGCCCTGCCCCGGGCAGCGGCTGTGGTGGATCCCCACCGGCCCGACTGCACCTATCCCCATACCAATCTCTCCGGCGTGGGCATTGCCTTCCAGCTGGCCTCCGCCATCTGCGGCGACCAGGCCGGTCTGCTGGAGCGCTATGCCGATCTGCTGTGCCTGGGTCTGGTGGCGGACGTGATGCCCCTGCACGGGGAGGTCCGGACCATGGTGGTTCGGGGCATGAAGGCCCTGGCGGAGCCCACGCGGCCCGGCATTGCCGCCCTGATGCGGGAATGCGGCTGCGCCGGAGAGCCGGTCACCACCGCCACGGTGGGCTATCTGCTGGCGCCCCGGATCAACGCCGCCGGCCGGATGGGCCAGGTGGATCAGGCGCTGGAGCTGTTTCTGACCAAGGACCCCAACCAGGCCCAGGCTCTGGCAGCGAATCTCTGCCGGCTCAATCG
Organism: Oscillospiraceae bacterium; assembly: GCA_902767915.1. Lineage (GTDB taxonomy): Bacteria > Bacillota > Clostridia > Oscillospirales > Oscillospiraceae > JAFRPC01. The sequence continues at coordinate 11,087 of CACXJE010000036.1, forward strand.
GGAGCGGCAGAAGGTGGAGGCCGTGATCTATCAGGAGGCCTCCGAAATGCTGGGGCCGGATGCCAAGCCCAAGGCCATCGTCCTGGCAGGGGAGACCTGGCACCAGGGCGTGGTGGGCATCGTGGCCTCCCGCCTGTCGGAGGAGTACCACTGTCCCGCCTTTCTGATCTGTATGGACGGCGACCGGGGCAAGGCCTCCTCCCGGAGCTATGGGGGCTTCAATCTGTTCTCCGCCCTGTCCAAGGTTTCGGACCTGCTGGAGAGCTACGGCGGTCACGAGCTGGCTGCGGGCTTTACCATCAAGCGGGAGAACATTCCCCGTTTCCGGGAGACGATGACCGCCATGGCTGCGGAGTATTTTGCCTGTGAGGGGCGGGCTCCTGCCCTGCAGGTGGACTGCTCTGTGGAGCCGGAGCTGCTGACCATTGAAAACATCCGGGGCTTGAGCCGGATGGAGCCCTGCGGCACCGGCTGTCCGGTTCCGGTGTTCTGCCTGCGGGACGCGGTTGTGGTCCAGCTCTCCGAGGTGGGGGGCGGCAAGCACCTGCGGCTGAATCTGAATACGGAGGGCAGACTGCTGCCGGCAATCTTCTTTTCCCAGACTGCGCTTCAGGCCGGCGTCGACCTGGGGGACAGCGTGGACGTGGCCTTCACGCCCCAGATCAACGAGTTCAAGGGCTCCCGGACGGTGCAGCTGAACGTGATCGACATCCGGCTCAGCGACAGCCTCCGCCGGGAAGCCCAGAAGCAGAAGGATCTCTACTGCCGCTTCCGGGATCGGGAGCCCCTGAGCCCCGAGGAGGCGGCGAAGCTGCTGCCGGTTCGCAGCGAATTCGTGGCGGTCTGGCGGTATCTGATGGCCAACAGCCGGGAGGAACGGCTGCGGGAGGATTTTTCCTGCCTGGGCCGGAAGATCGCCCGGACTATGGGTCAGCCCCTGAGCCTTGGCAAGACCCGGATCTGTCTGGACGTCTTCGCCGAGCAGGGTCTGATCAAGATGGACTGCTGCCGGAAATATTATTCCATTCGCATTACCAGCGACGGCCACAAGGTGGATCTGAACGCCAGCTCCATCGTCCAGGCCCTCCGGGCCGCCAAGGGAGGAAACCGCCCGTAGCGGCGAGCAGTGCTCGCCACTCGCACCCCGCCCGGGACAAATTGAAAGTTGAAAGTTGTGGTATCGTTCAAATTGCCATTTGAACGATGGACTGCAAAGAACCGGCTTTCTCGACAGCCTGAATCATTTTTCAAATCGCGATTTGAAAAATACCTTCATTTTCAACTTTCAATTTTCAATTTTCAATTTACGAAAGGAGGCCGCCGCAATGGAGACCTTCCAGGAACACTATGATTCTTTGATGCGCGCCATCCGGCGCTATACGCCCTACGCCGATATGGACGCCGTAGAGCGGGCGATCCGGTATGCCGACGAAAAACATAAAAACCAAAAACGCAAGGACGGCTCCCCCTACATCATCCACCCCCTGGCGGTGGCGGAGATCGTGGCGGAGATCGGCCTGGACACCGACGCGATCCTCGGCGCCCTGCTCCACGACTGCATCGAGGACACCGACGCCTCCTTTGACGAGATTGCCGACCAGTTCGGGCCCACCGTGGCGGAGCTGGTGGAGGGCGTCACCAAGCTGACCCGGGTGGAGTTCTCCACCCTGGAGGAGCAGCAGGCCGAGAACCTGCGCAAGATGTTCATGGCCATGTCCAAGGACATCCGGGTGGTGCTGATCAAGATTTGCGACCGGCTGCACAACACCCGCACCATGATGTACCAGAGCAAGGAGAAGCAGATCACCAAGTCCCGGGAGACCATGGACATCTATGCCCCCCTGGCGCACCGGCTCGGCATGCAGAAGATCAAGTGGGAGCTGGAGGATACCTCTCTGAAGTATCTGGATCCCCAGGGCTACGACGAACTCATGGGCTATCTGGAGGCCCACCAGGCCGAGGCCGAGGCCTTCATGGAGAACATCCGCAGCCGGATCTCCGAGCGGCTGTCCGCCGTGGGCATCTCCTGCTCCATCTCCGGCCGCATCAAGCACGTCTATTCCATCTATCGGAAGATGAAGTCCCAGAACAAGACCCTGGAGGAGCTCTACGACCTGTACGCCTTCCGGGTCATCGTGGACACGATCTCCGACTGTTATAACGTCCTGGGCCACATCCACGAGATGTTCAAGCTGGTGCCCGGCCGGTTCAAGGACTATATCTCCACCCCCAAGCCCAATATGTACCAGAGCCTCCACACCACGGTCATCGGTGAGCAGGGCATCCCCTTCGAGGTCCAGATCCGGACCAAGGAGATGCACGAGACCGCCGAGTACGGCGTGGCTGCCCACTGGAAGTACAAGGAGGGCGTGGAGACCGGAAACGAAAAGGAATTCGAGTGGATCCGCCGCCTGCTGGAGGACCAGCAGGAGACCGACGCCGAGGACTATATCCACTCTCTGAAGGTGGATATGTTTGACGACGAGGTCTTTGTCTTCACCCCCAAGGGCAAGGTGATCTCCCTGCCCAACGGCTCCACCCCCATCGACTTTGCCTATGCCATCCACTCCGGCGTGGGCAATACCATGATCGGCGCCAAGGTCAACAACCGGATCGCCAGCTACGATGTCCAGCTCCACAACGGCGACATTGTGGAAATCCTGACCTCCAAGTCCGCCAAGGGCCCCTCCCGGGACTGGCTCAATATCTGCAAGTCCAACCAGGCCCGATCCAAGATCAAGCAGTGGTTCAAGCGGGAGAAGCGGGAGGAGAACATCGCCCGGGGCAAGTCCAGCTTCGAGGGCGAGCTGCGCCGGATGAATCTTTCGCCCAGCCTGCTGCAGAACGAAGAGCTGCAGCCCCAGCTGCTGCGGAAGCTGTCCTTCGACTCGCTGGACGATATGTACGCGGCCATCGGCTACGGCGGCATCACCGCGGTGAAGGCCATAGGCAAGATCCGGGAGGACCTGCTGAAGGCCAGCCGCAGCGCCGGCAGCGCCAAGGAATCCGGGAAGGTCATTGAGATTTCCCAGCCCATCCGCCAGAGCCGACACACCGACGCCGGCGTGGTGGTGGAGGATATCGATTCCTGCATGATCAAGTTCTCCCGCTGCTGCACGCCGGTGCCGGGGGACGACATCATCGGCTTTATCACTAAGGGTTACGGCGTGTCCATCCACCGCCGGGACTGCCCCAACGCCAAGGCTGCCAACGATCCGGAGCAGGCTGCCCGCTGGGTCAACGTCTCCTGGCTCACCGGCGGCAGCAAGCCCTTCGCCACCACCCTGGAGGTCCTGGCCGAGGACCGGGACGCTTTGCTCCTGGATATCGCCGCGGCGCTGACCTCCCGCCAGATCCGCATGAAGGAGATCTTCGGCAAGGATCTGCCCGGCGGCCGCTGCCAGTTTACCGTCACCTTTGAGGTGAAGGGATTGGAGGAGCTGACCGTGGTGATGAACAAATTCCGGGACATCGACGGCGTGGTGGACGTCAAGCGGGGGCAGAACTGACCTACCTACCCGTAGGGGCGGCCATTGGCCGCCCGCCGACGCAAAGCACGCTTCGTAATTGAAAATTGAAAGTTGAAAATTGAAAATGTCGGTGTTTTCAAATTGCCATTTGAAAACATTGAAATAGCGTCGCCCGTAGGGGACGGGTTTCCCGTCCCGAGGCATCGGGCATCAGACCTGCTCGCAGGGAGACCTGATCCCATTCCGCTGTCTCCGCATATTGGTAGGTGGAGATTTGAGTGGAAGAAACAGAAACAAATCATATGAAAAGGTACGTTTTATATCATATCGCCTTTATCCTGCTTTGTTGTACCTTGGTCATGCTCGGATTCCATCTGTATGATCCTGGGACTGCAATTTTTGCTGCTGCTCTCATCGGCTTCAGCGCGATTTGCTTCTGCTGGAGAGTTCTTGCCCTGCCCCTTGATCTGCTGGCAGGGAGTGTGACAAAGGAACTGTTCTTTTCCTCGCAGAGTTCCGAACCGGGCGTATTCTTCCCGAGACAGTTGGGATACACGGCATGGAAGTTTTACCGGGCCGGAAGTGAGACAATTACATTGCTGGTTCTTGCGGAATGGTCTGCGGTGAAAGAAGATCGTATACAAGCACCACCGAAAGACCGCAGACTGACCGTAAAATATTACCGTTTTTCCAAGATCCTCCTTTGTTGGAATGAACAGAATGCGGGATCTGAAAAACCGGAACCGGAGGAACGCAAATGAAAGCAGTTTTGACTCGGGTCTCTTCAGCTTCCGTCGTGATTGACGGACGGGTAAACGGAAAAATCGGAAAGGGCTTCCTGATCCTTCTGGGCATCGGCCCGGAGGACACGAAAAAGGACGCCACAAAGCTGGCCGAAAAGCTGCTGGGCCTGCGGATTTTCTGCGATGAGGCGGGAAAAATGAACCTGGGCCTGGAATCCGTGGAGGGGCAGGTGCTGGTGGTGAGCCAGTTCACCCTCTACGGCAGCGTCCGGAAGGGTCGCCGGCCCAGCTTTACCGGGGCCGCGGATCCCGCGGTTGCCATTCCCCTCTATGAATTCTTTCTCTCCGAGTGCGCCCGCCTGGGCTACCCGCCCCAGCACGGCGAATTCGGCGCCGATATGCAGGTGGAAAGCGTCAACGACGGCCCGGTGACGATTGTGGTGGATTCCGCAGAGCTGGCATAAATCGCGGTTTGTGTGGTCGTAGGGGCCGAACTCGAAGAGTCACGAAGTATGCCCACATCGGCCCTGAAACTGACCTCCCTGACCGTGGGCTCCATCGGAACCAACTGCTATATACTATACAACGAAGCCTCAAAGGCTGCTGTGGTCATCGACCCCAGCGACGAAGCGACCCTGGTGGAGGCACGGATTGAGGCTCTGGGGCTGCAGGTCCAGGCGATCCTCCTGACCCACGGCCACTTTGACCACGGCGGCGACGTGGCCCGGATCCGGGAGCGCACCGGGGCGCCGGTGTATCTGCATCCGGCGGACCGGGCCCTGCCCTCCTGGCTGACCCACGGCCTCAGCGACACCGAGGATCTGGCCGACGGGGACACATTGGAATTTGCCGATCTCCGGTTTTCCGTGCTGCACACCCCGGGCCACACCCCCGGCAGCGTGTGCTTCCGCTGGGAAGACAAGCTCTTCGCGGGGGACACCCTCTTTGCCGGCTCCTGCGGCCGCACGGACCTTCCCGGCGGCAGCCATGCCGATATGCTCCGATCCCTGCGCCGTCTGGCGGAGCTGGAAGGGGACTACACCGTATATCCCGGCCACGGGGAGGCCACCACCCTGGAAGAGGAACGAAACTGCAACCCCTATATGCAAATGGCGATGGAGATGTAATTGTAGGGGCGGATGCCCACATCCGCCCGGTTTTCCGATCATGAACATGATTTCGGGTCGATGTGGGCATCGACCCCTACGAGTGACTGCCATGAAGCTTTATCTTACGGGTCACACTGACCGCTATGCCTTGGAGCAGCTCCAGCTCTGTCTGTTTCCGCTGGAGCCAATGGAATACTGCGAGACCCCCTTCCGGGGGGACGGGGCTGTGTCCCGGCTCAGCCGGGGCAAACGGTTTCTGACCGCCACCGCCAGGATCACCCGGAATGGAGTCACCACCCGGGCCGTCCAAAGGCTGGCTCTGGAAAAGGAGACCTATGCCCTGCGGCGGCGGATCCTGCAGCGGAGCTACTATCTGGCGGCCCTGCCCCATCTGCCGGCGCCCCCTGCCTGGGGGGCCCTGTCCGGGGTCCGGCCCACCAAGCTGACCACCCGCTGCCTGCTGTCCGGCGGCAGTCCCGCCGAGGCGGACCGGCTGCTGGAGCAGACCTTCTTTGTGAGCCCGGAGCGGCGAAAGCTCTGTGTGGCCGCCAGCGGCTTTACGGTGCAGGCTGCCCGGCTTCTGGAGCCCGGGGACGTTTCCGTCTACGTGGGCATTCCCTTCTGTCCCACCCGCTGCGCCTATTGCTCCTTTGTGAGCCAGACCGCCGGCAGCGCAGGGAAGCTCCTGTCTCCCTATCTGGACTGCCTGCTGCGGGAGGTTGAGACGGTGGGGGAGACCCTGCGGCGGACCGGGAAGCACGTCCGGACCCTCTACATCGGCGGCGGCACCCCCACAGTCCTGTCCGCCGAACAAATTCGCCTGCTGATGGAACAGATTAACCGGCATTTTGACCGGTCCAGGCTGATAGAATATACGGTGGAGGGCGGACGGCCCGACACCCTGGATCTGGAGAAGCTGACCCTGATCCGATCCCTGGGAGCCAACCGTATGAGCATCAATCCCCAGACCATGAACGACCGGGTCCTGGAGAACGTGGGCCGCCGGCACACGGCGGCGGATGTGGAGCGGGCCTTCGGCCAGGCTGTTTCCGCCGGCTTTACCAGCATCAACATGGATCTGATCGCCGGCCTGCCGGGAGATGATCCGGCGGGCTTTGCCGATTCTCTGGACCGGGTCCTGGCGCTGAATCCCTCCAACGTCACGGTCCATACCCTGGCGTTGAAGAAGGGCGCAGACCTGTTTGCCAACCGGGGCGGGCTGCCCTCCCAGGAGGCGGTGGAGACCATGGTCCGCCACGCCAACGAGACCCTGACCGCCCGGGGCTACGCGCCCTACTACCTCTACCGGCAAAAGTATATGTCCGGCAGCCTGGAGAACGTGGGCTGGTGCCGGGACGGAGATCTCTGCCTGTACAATATTTATATGATGGAGGAGCTCCACAGCATCCTGGCCCTGGGCGGCGGCGCCGTCAGCAAGCGGATGCTCTCCGAAACCAAGCTGGAACGCCAGTGCAACCCCAAATACCCCAAGGAATACGTGGAGCGGATCGAGGACATCCTGCGGGCCAAGCGGGAGCTGCTCGAAGCGCTTTCGTAATCCACGCTTGGGAACGGGTTCGCCCGGTAGCGGCGATCAGTAATCGCCACGATTCCCTGTTCCCTTTTTACAAGCGCAACCTCCAAAACAACAAGAGGAGTAAATTACTATGCGAATTGAACTTTCCGAAATCAACCACGCCATTGAGACCGATCCCATGGGCTACGTGGCCCAATGCGACGCCCTTTATAACGAACGGATTGCCAAGGCTGCCGATTTGGTGATCAGCCGGCTCCATGAGAGCCGGGTGATTCTGCTGGCGGGCCCCTCCTCCTCGGGCAAGACCACCACGGCCTCCCGGGTAAAGAAGGCCCTGGCGGAGCGGGGCGTCTTCGCCCACATGGTCAGCCTGGACGACTACTATCGGCCCAAGCACGACCCGGACTTCCCCAAGACCCGAAAGGGCGACCCGGATCTGGAGGCTCCCGACGCCCTGGACATCGACCTGCTGGGGCAGCACCTGGAGCTGCTGGACCGGGGAGAGGAGATCCTGGTGCCCCACTTTGATTTCAAGCGCCAGTCCCAGGCTCCGGAGCACTTCTGGCGGTTGAAGCTCCATGACCAAGAGACCGTCATCTTTGAAGGCATCCACGGTCTGAATCCGATCCTCACCGACAAAAACCCGGATGCCACCCGGCTGTTCGTATCCACCGCCTCCTCGGTCTATGACGAGGATGTGGAGGTCTTTGACCGGGTCTGGATGCGGGTGCTGCGGCGGATCGTCCGGGACTATAACTACCGCGCCTCCTCCGCCGAGGAGACCCTGGGCATGTGGAAGAACGTCCGCTACGGGGAAAAGCGCTTCATCTCTCCCTACAAGAAGTTCGCCCATTACGCCATCGACAGCGCCCACGGCTATGAGGTGGCGGCCTTCCGGCCCATTGCGGAGCCCATGCTGCAGAAGCTGGAGGAGCATCCCCAGCCCAAGCTGGTGGATCTGATCTTAGAGGGCCTGAAGTCCTTCACACCGCTGGATCCCATGACCCTTCCGGAAACCTCCCTGCTGCGGGAAGAGTTTTTGCCGAAGGGATAGTATGCTTCGCATATGAAGTACGGCTGTGCCGTATGAAGTATGCTCCGCATATGAAGTGTGCTTCGCAGATGAAGTACGGCTGCGCCATATTTTCAATGTTCATCGGTTTATTGGAAAATAAACCGATACCTCCATATTGCCTCAGGCAATACTTCATATGCCGTCAGGCATACTTCATATCGCTTCAGCGATACTTCATATTCCGCAAGGAATACTTCATTTCACGAAGTGATCCTTCATTGCGACTGAAAGGAGCACCAATGGACACCTTATTCTCCAACGTCACCGTTGTGACCATGGATGAGGCAATGCACGTGTACTACGCCGCCTTCGTCGGGGTCACCGACGGGAAAATCTCCTGGATCGACAAGACTGCGCCCAAGGAGCAGCCCAAGCAGATCATCAACGGCGAGGGCATGGTGCTGATGCCTGGCCTGATCAACTGCCATACCCACCTGCCCATGAGCCTGCTGCGGGGCTACGCCGACGGCCACGATCTGCACACCTGGCTCAATGACTTTATCTTCCCCCGGGAGGCGAAGCTGGACGACCGGGCCGTAAAGGCGGCCACCCTGCTGTCCATTGCCGAGTGCCTGCGCTTCGGCACCACCTCGGTTTCGGATATGTACGACCACTGCGGCGCCATTGCCGAGGCGGTGGCGGAATCCGGCATCAAGGCCAACCTGGCCCGGGGCATTACGCTGTTCACCGAGGACTTCGACTTTGAAACCTACCCGGCCTGCCGGGAGCTCTGCGACCTGCGGGAGAAGTGGGACGGCTACGACAACGGCCGGATCAAGGTGGAGGCCTCCATCCACGCCGAATACACCTCCAACTACAAGCTCTGGGACGCTCTGGCGGAATATGCCATCAACGAGGGCATCGGTATGCACGTGCATCTGTCCGAGACCGAGAAGGAGCATGAGGCCTGCAAGGAAAAATACGGCCTGACCCCTGCTCAGCTGCTGGACTGTCACCATGTGTTCGACGCCCCGGCCATGGCCGCCCACTGCGTCTGGCTGGAGCCGGAGGACATGCAGCTTCTGGCAAAGCGGAAGGTCACCGCTGTCCACTGCCCCGTGTCCAACCTGAAGCTGGCCTCTGGCCGGGCGGACGTGATCTCCATGGTGAAGGCCGGTATGAACGTGGCCCTGGGCACCGACGGCGCCTCCTCCAACAACAGCCTGGATCTGTTCGAGGAGATCAAGACCGCCTCTCTTCTGGCCAAGAGCCGGAATATGGATCCCCAGGCCCTGCCCGCCGCCGCCGTGCTGATGATGGCCACGGTCTGCGGGGCCAGAGCCCAGCGCCGGGAGCAGGAATGCGGCATGATCAAGCTGGGCATGGACGCGGACCTGATTCTGCTGGACTTTACCCAGCCCCATCTGATGCCCTGCCACGACGTGCTGTCCCATCTCTGCTTTGCCGCCCGGGGCAGCGACGTGCTGATGACCATGGTCCGGGGCAAAATCCTCTACGCCGCCGGCAAGTATTACACCATCGACCTGGACGCCGTGGTGAAGGAGCTGGCGGAGCACGCCATGCCCTTGGTGTTCCTTGATGAGTATTCAGGCAATAGTAATTAGGCAATAGGCAATAGGGGAGCGGTCGAGATGTGTTTTTGACGCTCCTATTGCCTGATGCCTATTGCCTACTTGCCTTCCGTGAAAGGACTGATTATTTGGCTACTTCCAATAAAAAACAAACCTTCCTGGGCGGCGCTGCGGTCTTGGCCGTAGCGACAGCCCTGGTGAAGATCATCGGCGCGATCTACAAGATCCCGCTGAACCGGCTGCTGGGGCCCAGGGGCTTCGGCTATTTCAACACGGCCTATGAGATCTATTCCATTCTGCTGATGATCTCCACCACCGGCCTGCCCGTGGCCATGTCCCGGATGATCTCCGAGGCCAAGACCCTGGGTCAGACCCGGCAGATCCGCCAGATCTACCGCACGTCGGCCATTGTGTTCCTGCTGATTGGCGCCGTGGGCACCGGCGGCATGATGGCCCTGTGCCTTCCGCTGGCCCATGCCTTCGGCCAGGTCAACAGCTGGTTTGCCATTCTCTGCCTGAGCCCGTCGGTGCTGTTCATCTGTCTGATCTCCACGGACCGGGGCTATTTCCAGGGCCAGTCCAATATGATGCCCACCTCCATCTCTCAGGTGATGGAAGCTGTGTGCAAGCTGGTGGTCGGTCTTGTGGCGGCCTATGTGCTGAAGAAGCTCACCGGCAGCATGGTCTACGCTGCCGGCGGCGCCATTCTGGGCGTCACCTCCAGTACGCTGCTGTCTGCAGTCTATCTGAAGTTCAAGCATCGGCAGTCCGAGACAGAGCTCCAGTCGGAGCAATGTCTGGATCCGACGGTGTATTCCAGAAGATCCACCGTGGGGAAGCTGCTGACCATCGCGATCCCCATTACCATCGGCGCGGCAGGCCTGCAGCTCATTACGGCGGTGGATACCTCCGTGTATATGCACCGTCTGCTGGGGCCGGGCCTGGCGGTGCCGGAGAAGCTGAAGGCGGATACCGCCGATTACGTCAAGGGCATCTATAACTTCTGCCAGACCGTGTTCAACATGCCCTGCGCCTTCATCACCCCCCTGACCATCAGCGCGATCCCGGCCATCACGGAGCAGCTGACCCTGCGCCGCCGCCGGGCGGCCAACACGGTGGCGGAATCCGCCATCCGGGTCATGAGCCTCATTTCCATGCCCTGCTCTGTGGGTCTGATCGTCCTGGCGAGACCCATCATGCAGCTGCTGGGCGGCTACTCCGGGGCGGACCTGACCCTGGCAGCCAGGCTGATGCAGATTTTGGGCGCCTGCGTCTTCTTCAACTCCCTGGTGCTGGTGCTGAACGCTGTCATGCAGGCCCATGGCTTCGTCTACATCCCGGTCATCAACATGGTGGTGGGCGGCATTGCCCGTCTGATCGTCACCTTCATCCTGGCGGGCAACCCGAAGATCAACATCACCGGCGCGGCCATCAGTACCCTGAGCTGCTATGCGCTGATCTCGGTGCTCAACATTTTCTCCCTGCGGCGGGTGCTGTCCCGGCCGCCGAGGATCTTCTCCAACCTGTATAAGCCCGCCATTGCTTCCGTCATTATGGGCGGGGGCGCCTGGCTGCTGGTCAGGCTGACCCGGAATATGCGCGTGCTGCTGCAGCTGGGCGTGAGCATGGTAGGGGCGGTTGTGATCTACGTGATCCTGGTTTTGGCTCTGCGGATTATTACTGCCGACGACTGCAAACTTCTGCCCAAGGGCGACAAAATCGCAAAAATCTTGAGAATTCATTAAAAAAAGTCCTTCTTTTCCCGAATTTCCTCTTGCGAAAGCGAGTAAAATATGATAGATTTTACGGAGAAATCTCAGTATGACTTTGACGACCTGGTAAAGCTGGTCAAGCTGCTGCGCAGCCCGGGGGGCTGCCCGTGGGATATGACCCAGACGCACCAGTCGATCCGGCGGAATTTTATTGAAGAGACCTACGAGGCCTGCGAGGCCATGGACGAGGGCGACCCGGCCCATCTGCGTGAGGAGCTGGGGGACGTGCTGCTCCAGGTGGTTTTCCATGCGGGGATCGAGGCCGACGCCGGAACCTTCGGAATCAACGACGTCTGCGACACGGTCTGCAGGAAGCTGATTCAGCGGCATCCGCATCTGTTTTCCGAGGGTCAAAGCCCCATGGATTGGGAGGAGCTCAAGCGCATGCAGCGCGGCAGGCAAACCGTCACCCAGGCCATGGAAGGGGTTTCTCATGCTCTGCCCGCCCTTTGGCAGGCAGATAAGCTCCTGGAAAAGGCGGAGCGCAGCGGTCTGTATCACCCGGACCGGGCCTCGTCTTTGCGGGAGGTTGCCCGGGCCGCTGCGGATTTGAAGGAGGACGATTCCGCTGGGGCGGAGAAGCTTGGCCGCGCATTGTTTGCGCTGGCGGAGCTGTCCCGCTGCCTCGGAGTGGATCCGGAATCCGCTCTGACCCAAAGCTGCAAGCGTTTTATTCGCGACTTCTCCGAATGGGAAGCCGCAGCCGCCGGGAGCGAGGACTCCACGGCAAAGTAAAAAAAGAAAGAGGTATTCGTAATGAACAAGACCGAACTGGTAGCAGCCGTTGCTGCAAAGACCGCGCTGTCCAAAAAGGACGCCGAGAAGGCGCTGAGCGCCGTATTAGAGACCGTTTCCGAGACCCTGGCTGCCGGCGAAAAGGTTCAGCTGGTGGGCTTCGGCACCTTTGAGACCAAGGAGCGCAACGAGCGCACCGCCAAGAACCCCCGCACCGGCGAGACCGTCACCGTTCCCGCTTCCCGGGTTCCCGCCTTCAAGGCCGGCCAGGCTCTGAAGACCAAGGTCGCAAAATAAGTGTATCAAGCGCCGCGAGCCGGTTTCGGCTTCGCGGCGCTCGCTTTTTTTGCGGAATTCTTTTGCGGAATTCTATTGTATGGGGCGCGTTTTTGTGGTATACTGTTGCCGGCGGCTTCTGCAGGCCTCCGTGCCCGAAGCGCCCCTGTCATTTCGTACTGAACAGCGCTCTGCGCTTTTGGTAAATATCATAAAAAAGGAGTTAGACGTATGAAACAGCATTTCACCAAACGGCTTCTCGCGCTGCTTCTGACGCTGGCCATGGTCCTGTCCCTGGTGCCCATGACCTTCGCCGAGGAAACGGCAGCCGATGAGTACGTCCTTGCCACCGAGCTGAAGGACGGTGATCAGGTCGTCATCTACAACCCCGGCAGCAAGACGGCCGTTTCTTCCACAGTCAAGAGTAATTATTACCTTACTCCGGTGAATACCACTGTGGAGGATGACGCGATTACTGATCCGGATGCCTCTGTGGTATGGACAGTTGCCGTCAACGAGGATGGCAGCTACACCTTCACGCAGGGCGAATTCACCTTGGCTGCCTATGCAAGCGGCACCCATGTGAATTTGTCCAACACAGCCGATGGGCATGACCCCAACTGGATTGTGACCGCGATTAACAGTACCGAGAAGACCTTCAATCTGAAGAGCGCAACGGTAGAGAAGGACAGCAAGCCTGTGTACCTGGAGTACTACAGCCGTTACTCTGAGTTCTCCGCCTACGCAACGGACGACGCTACCGGCGATGCCTTCGCGATGCAGTTCTATGTTCTGAACACAGCGGAAGAGCCCATTGATCCTCCCGCCGGTGACTTGAGCGGCAAGACGATCATTCTGCACACCAACGACACCCACGGCGCGCTGCTGGGCTTTGCCCAGGTGGCCAAGGTCAAGGCTGACTACGAGGCCCAGGGTGCGACCGTGATCCTGGTGGACGCCGGCGACTACAGCCAGGGCACCACCTACGTTTCCACCAACAAGGGCGAAGCCGCCGTCACCATGCTGAACGCAGCGGGCTACGACTTCGTCACTCTGGGCAACCATGAGTTCGACTTTGGCTATGCCCAG
>CACXJE010000037.1 GCA_902767915.1 Oscillospiraceae bacterium
GAGCTGGAGGGCATCATCCGGGAGATCACCCGTCACATGACGGACATCTTTACGGAGGAGTTTGCCAGGATCAATCATTATTTCGGCGAGACCTTCGTGGAAATGTTCCACGGCGGAAAGGCTTCCCTGGAGCTGGAGGATCCCTCAGAGCCCCTGAGTTGCGGCATTGAGATCAAGGTCCAGCCTCCGGGCAAGCAGCTTAAGACCATCACCCTGCTCTCCGGCGGCGAGAAGGCCTTTGTGGCCATTGCGCTGTATTTCTCGATTTTGAAGGTTCGCCCCACGCCCTTCTGTATGCTGGACGAAATCGACGCCGCATTGGACGATCGCAACGTAGAACGGTTTGCGGAGTATCTGCGGCTGCTGTGTAAAAAGACCCAGTTTATCGTCATTACCCACCGCAGAGGCACTATGGAGGAGGCCGACGCGCTGTTCGGCGTGACGATGCAGGAGCAGGGTGTTTCCAAGCTGCTGCAGCTGGATCTGGACCGAATGGAAAAAGAACTTGGAATTGTAAACTGATCCCGATGAGGAACGAGGTGCAACATGGGATTTATTGAAAAAATCAAAAAGGGTCTGTCAAAGACAAAGAACGCCATGAAGGGCTTCGGAAATCTGTTTTCCGGCTTCTACGGCGTAACGGATGATTTCTATGACGAGCTGGAAGAAAGCATGATCCTGGCCGATATCGGCGTGGAGACCTCCTGCAAGGCCGTGGAACGGCTGCGGCAGGTTGTGAAGGAACGGGAGCTGCTGTCTCCCGAGGAGGTGCAGGAAGCCCTCCGTGAGATCCTGACGGAGATGCTGGAGGTTGGAGATCCCAGCCTTCGGATCGGCACGAAGCCTTCTCTGATTCTTGTGATCGGCGTCAACGGCGTGGGGAAAACCACCACCATCGGCAAGCTGGCAAATCAGCTCCATGACGAAGGCAATAAGGTGCTGCTTTGCGCGGCGGATACCTTCCGTGCAGCGGCGGCGGATCAGCTTGAGATCTGGGCGAATCGGGCCGGTGTGGACATCGTTCGCCAGCATGAGGGCGCGGATCCTGCGGCTGTGGTGTTTGACGGCATCTCCGCTGCCAAGGCCAGAGGGACCGACGTGATCATCTGCGACACGGCGGGCCGCCTGCACAACAAGGCCAATCTGATGAACGAGCTGGGCAAGATCTCCCGGATCATTGATCGGGAGCTGCCGGACAGCGACAAGGAAGTGCTGCTGGTACTGGACGGCACCACCGGACAGAACGGTCTGATCCAGGCCAAGCAGTTCAAGGAGATTGCGGGCGTCACCGGCATCGTCCTGACGAAGCTGGACGGCACCGCCAAGGGCGGCATTGTGATTGCCGTGGCGGATACCCTGCAGATCCCTGTGAAGTATATCGGCGTCGGAGAAGGCATCGACGATCTGATGCCCTTCCAGGCCAAGGAGTTTGTGGACGAACTCATCTGATTATCATCACGTAATGTCATTGCAAGCCGGTGCGAGCACTGGCGCGGCAATCTCCACAGGAGGTATGAGAACAACATGACCCGTATCGACGGAAGAAGTCTTGATCAACTTCGTCCGGTGAAAATCACCACCGGCTTTTCAAAATTTGCCGAGGGCTCCTGCCTCATCGAGATGGGGAACACCATGGTCCTCTGCAATGCCTCCGTGGAGGAAAAGGTCCCGCCCCATGTGAAGGAGGGCGGCTGGATCACAGCGGAGTATTCCATGCTGCCCCGGGCAAATCGGGAGCGCACCCGCAGGGACATTTCCAATCTGAAGCTTTCCGGCAGAAGCGCCGAGATTCAGCGGCTGATCGGCCGCAGCCTTCGCAGCGCGGTGGATCTGAAAGCCCTGGGCATGCGGACCATCACCATTGACTGCGACGTTTTGCAGGGTGACGGCGGCACCAGAACCGCTTCCGTCACCGGCGGCTTTATCGCCCTGGTGCTGGCCCTGCAGAAGCTGGTCCGGGAAGGGCTTTTGGAGCGCCTTCCTGTGTCAACCTACGTTTCGGGCATCTCCGCCGGGATCGTGGGCGGAACACCGATGCTGGATCTCTGCTACGCGGAGGACAGCCGGGCGGACGTGGATCTCAATTGCGTGATGACCGCAGAAGGCGGCATCATTGAGCTGCAGGCCACCGGAGAGGGAAGACCCTTTACCCACGAGGAGCAGGTGGCGCTGTTGAAGCTCTGTGCGGAAGGATGCAAAGCGCTATGTGCGCTTCAGAAACAATATTTGAAACTGCAGGTGGAAGCATGAAGGTAGTATTGGCAAGTCAGAACCGTCATAAGCTGGCGGAAATTCAGGCGATCGTTTCGAAGTACGGCATCGAGCTGGTGCTGCAGTCCGAGCTGGGAATCCATATCGACGTGGATGAGACCGGAACCACCTTTGAGGAAAATTCTTATCTCAAGGCGAAGGCGGTTGTGGACGCCACCGGGCTTCCCGCCATGGCGGATGATTCCGGCCTGAGCGTGGACGTTTTGAACGGCGAACCCGGCATCTATTCCGCGCGCTACGGCGGCGAAGCCTGTCAGACCGATTATGATCGGCTGCGCTTTCTGCTGCAGAATATGAGAGGCGTCAGATCCGATGAACGAACCGCCCGGTTCGTGTGTGTGATCACGCTGCTTTACCCGGATGGGAAGAAGCTCGTTGCCCGCGGCACCTGTGAGGGCCTCATAACGACTGAGCCCCACGGGGACGATGGCTTCGGCTACGATCCTGTGTTCTATGTTCCCCGGGAGGGGAAAACCTTCGCCGAAATGGGAGCGGATCGAAAAAATGCGATCTCCCATCGGGCAAACGCCCTGTACCGACTTTCCCGTATGTTGGAGGAAACCGAATGATTACAAGTAAACAGCGCGCTGAGCTGCGTGCAAAGGCAAATGAATTGGATACCACCCTTATGGTGGGGAAAGAAGGCATCACTGATAATCTGGTGGCGGAGCTGGACCGTCAGCTGGAGGCCAGAGAATTGGTGAAAGGCAAGGTGCTGGAAACTGCCCTGATGACCGCCAGAGAAGTCTGTGACGAATTCTGCGAAAGACTGAACGCAGAAGGGGTCCAGTGCGTCGGCAATAAGTTTGTGGTCTACCGCAGATCTGAGACTCTGGCAAAGAAGACCGGTACCGCAAAGGCCAAGGTCAAGGTGAACCCTGTTCGGGTGGGCATTCAGAAGCGTCGTGCCGCTGCCCGGGCAGAGCGGGAGCGTCGCAACGAGTATTTCCGGCAGTCTGCCATTGAATTCGCCAAGCAGCGCCGCCGCGGCGGCCAGGATGAATCCTGATGGCGCGGGTCGGCATTTACGGCGGCAGCTATAATCCGCCTCACATCGGCCATTGTCTGGCGGCGGCGGAGATGGTCCGTCATCTGGAGCTGGATCGGCTGATCATCATGCCTGCCGCAACACCGCCGCATAAATCCTTGGCTGCAGGATCTCCCACAGCGGAGGAGCGGCTGGAGCTTTGCCGTTTGAGCTTTGCCTCCATACCCCAGGCCCGGGTCAGTGATCTGGAGCTGCGCAGACAGGGCCCCAGCTACACGGTGGATACGCTGCGGGAGCTCCGGGAACTGTATCCCGAGGATGAGCTGTTTTTGATCATGGGCACCGATATGCTGCTGAGCTTTGATCAGTGGCGCTGCCCGGAGGAGATTGCAGCCATGGCGACCCTTGCCGTGATGCACCGGGAGGATGACGAGGCCCTGTGGGAGCAGGTGCGAGCCAAGGCTGAAGCGCTCAGCAAAGCCATGAAGGCAAAGATCGTCCTGGTGCAAAACCGCTGCGTGGAGATCTCCTCCACAACGGTGCGCCGCCTGCTGGCCATGGGTGCGCCGGGGTATCTGGAACCCTCTGCGGAGAAGCTGATTCGGTCGAAGGGCTGGTATCTTTCCGGCGCAGATCTGAAAAACCTGCCGTTCGACGAGTTGAAGGAGCGTTCGCTCTCCCTGCATGATGAAAAGCGCAGGGCTCACGTTGTGGGCTGCAGCGAGACCGCCCAAGCGCTGGCCGAACATTACGGCGCCGATCCGGACCTGGCAGCCCGTGCGGGAATTCTGCATGATATTACGAAGGCGCTCGGCCCAACGGAACAGTTGCATCTTTGCGAAAAGTATGGTATAGTGCTGACAGAGCTGCAGCGTGCAAACCCAAAGCTCCTGCACGCGAAGACCGGTGCAGTGATCGCCCGGGAGATCTTCGGGGAATCCGACGAGGTCTGTGAGGCGATACGCTGGCATACCACAGGCAAGCCGCAAATGACCCTGCTGGAAAAGATCATCTATTTAGCGGACTATATTGAGCCGAACCGCGACTTCCCCGGTGTGGAAGCTCTCAGACAGGCAGTCTGGGAGGAACTGGACAAGGGCCTTTATCAAGGCCTGGACCTGTCTGTCCGGATTTTGCGGAAGCAGGGAAGGATCATTGATCCGGATTCTCTGCAGGCTTGGGAATACTATAAAAAATACACTGAGAGGAGCAATCAGCTATGAAACTCTTTGGAAATCGTGACGCCCAGAAACAGGAAGAACCCGAAGTTCGGGAAGAAGCCCTTGAAAAGGCGGAAGCTATCGCCAACAGCGGCCTTGTGCTCTCCATCGAAGGATTGCATCAGGAATCTGATCCGGAGGAGCAAGTGCAGCTTTCCATGAATACCGAGCCGTTTCCCGAGCAGAATACGACTGACGAGGAGGATGATTTTCTGAAAGAGCTTCATGCGCTTCTGGACGAAAAGGAAAAGAGCGAGTCGGAGCCCGAACCTGCTGCGGCGCAGCCCGCTGCAGAAGAAGCGTCCGCGCCGGAATCCAAGGAAGCCGCTGCGATCGATCCCGTTCCCGAAGCAGAGCCCGCTGCAGAAGAAGCGTCCGCGCCGGAATCCGAGGAAGCTGCTGCGATTGATCCCGTTCCCGAAGCAGAGCCCGTCGAAGCGCCGACAGCCGAGGAAGAAACGGAATCCGACCCGGAGCCGACAGAACCTGTCCACGTCGAGGAGCCTGCCGCTGAAACGCAGGAGCCTGCTGAGGAAGCGCCCGCCGAGGCTGAGTCCTCTGAAGCCCCGGAAAAGGAATCCGTTTCCGATACGAAGAGCTTTGCCTCTGTTTCCTATGCCTCTATGGCGGAGGCCATGGAGCAGACCGGCAGATTGAACGTTGCTTCTCCCACCAGAAAAACCAGATCCGCCATCGATGATGAGACCCTGCTCGCAGAGATCTACACCTTGATGGGGGAGACGCCGAAAACCAATCGGACCCGGAAACCCGAGGCCTCCGAACAGGCAGCTCCCGAAATGAATCGGGAAAACGAACAAGCTCCTGTACACATTTCTGATGATGCCGCCCCGGTTGTCCCTGCGCCCCAGGGCATGGACGAGCCCACCATCCGTCCGAACCCCATCGGTTATGCAGCCCGCGAGGCTGTCGATTCGGAGCCTGTTCAGAATGCCGCAAGAGAAGGCGGCGCTCCCGGCTGGCTGAAGGGCCTGTTCCTGCTGATCCTGTCTGCCGCTCTGAGCGGAATGACGCTCTACGCGGTCATGATGGATGTTTTTGGCAAGGTATTTTAATGATTATGAACTGACTCAGAACAGAAAAGAGGGATTCTATGACTACGTTGGAAATTGCTCTGACTGCTGCCAAGGCGTTGGAAAGCAAGAAGGGAATCGGCGTCAAGCTTTTAGAGGTTGCCGAGGTTACCACCCTTGCGGAATACTTTCTGATCTGCACCGGCACTTCGAATACCCATGTCAATACGCTTTGCGATGCGGTGGAGGAAGCCGTAGAAGCCTGTGGGGAACCCCTGCTGCATCGGGAAGGCCATCGGGGCGGCACCTGGGTGCTGCTGGATTTCGGAAGTCTGGTTTGCCATGTCTTCACGGATGAGACCCGCGCTTTCTACGATCTGGAGCGCCTTTGGAACGACGCCCGTCCCGTCGCGCTCGATTGAGAAAATGAACGTAGGGACAAGCCCTGCTTGTCCGGTTTGCGCAGCAAACAATCGCCCGGCGGGCGATCCCACGCAGCCGATTGCACCAATGGATATGCTTTCGGCAAATTGCATTCATTCCGAATGCCGGACGAGCGAGGCTCGTCCCTACATGCTTTGAATAAAAGAGGCTGCAAATATGAAATACGATTACGAACAAATCGAAAAGAAATGGCAAAAGTATTGGATTGAAAACAAGACCTATCGCACCGAGGATATCAGCGAGAAGCCGAAGTTCTACGGCCTGATCGAATTCCCGTTCCCCTCCGGCATGGGCCTGCACGTAGGCCACGCCCGCCCCTACACCGCAATGGACGTCATCGCCCGGAAAAAGCGGATGGAGGGCTATAACGTGCTCTTCCCCATGGGATATGACGCCTTCGGTCTGCCCACTGAAAACTATGCAATCAAGAACCACGTGCATCCCAGGGCCGTTACCGAGCGGAACGTGGGCGTCTTCCGTTCGCAGCTCCAGGAGCTGGGCTACAGCTTCGACTGGGACCGGGAGGTCAATACCACCGACCCCAAGTATTACAAGTGGACCCAGTGGATTTTCCTGCAGATGCCTACAAGACCAAGATGCCCGTGAACTGGTGTACCTCCTGCAAGTGCGTTCTGGCCAACGAGGAAGTGGTGGAGGGCGTCTGCGAACGCTGCGGCTCTCCTGTCATCCGTAAGGACCGGAGCCAGTGGATGATGAAGATCACCGCCTATGCCGACCGCCTCATTGACGATCTGGACGAGGTCAACTTTCCCGAGCGGGTCAAGACCCAGCAGATCAACTGGATCGGCCGCTCCTACGGCGCCCAGGTGAAGTTCGCCACCACCCTGGGGGACGAAATCACCGTCTACACCACCCGGCCCGACACCCTGTTCGGCGCCACCTACATGGTGCTCTCTCCCGAGCACGCCCTGGTGGAGAAGTGGGCGGACAAGCTCACGAATCTGGACGAGGTCCGGGCCTATCAGAAGGCCGCCGCCTCCAAATCCGACATGGAGCGCACCGAGCTCAATAAGGACAAGACCGGCGTGAAGCTGGGGGGCGTCATGGGCATCAACCCCGTCAACGGCAAGGAAATCCCCATCTTCATTTCCGATTACGTTCTCTCCACCTACGGCACCGGCGCCATCATGGCCGTGCCCGCCCACGACACCCGTGACTGGGAGTTCGCCAAGAAGTTCGGCCTGCCCATCGTGGAGGTCATCGCCGGCGGCAATGTGGACGAGGCCGCCTTCACCGACGTGGCCACCGGCACTCTTGTGAATTCCGACTTCCTGAACGGACTGTCCGTGGCCAAGGCCAAGACTGCCATCATCAATTGGCTGGTAGAGAAGGGTCTGGGCGAAGCGAAAAAGAACTTCAAGCTTCGGGACTGGGTCTTTGCCCGTCAGCGCTACTGGGGCGAGCCCATTCCGATTATCCATTGCCCCAAGTGCGGCATGGTCCCCATGGACGAAAAGGATCTGCCTCTGCTGCTGCCCGAGGTGGAGAGCTATGAGCTCACCGACGACGGAGAAAGCCCCCTGGCTGCCATTCCCGAGTTCGTGAACACCACCTGTCCCTGCTGCGGTGGACCCGCCAAGCGGGAAACCGACACCATGCCCCAGTGGGCAGGCTCCAACTGGTACTATCTGCGCTATACCGATCCCCATAACGACGAAGCCCTGGCCTCCAAGGAAGCCCTGGCCCGCTGGACGCCCGTGGACTGGTACAACGGCGGTATGGAGCACACCACTTTGCACCTGCTCTACTCCCGCTTCTGGCACAAGTTCCTCTACGACATCGGCGTGGTGCCCACCAAGGAGCCCTATGCCAAGCGTACCTCCCACGGTATGATCCTGGGCGAGGGCGGCATCAAGATGTCCAAGTCCCGGGGCAACGTCATCAATCCCAGCGACGTCATCAAGGAATTCGGCGCCGACACCATGCGGACCTACATCATGTTCATTGGCGACTTTGAGAAACCCGCCGCCTGGGCTGCCAACTCCGTCAAGGGCTGCAAGCGCTTCCTGGATAAAATCTGGGCCCTGGCCGAGACCGTGGAGGACAGCGAAACCGAATACTCCAAGGCCAACGAGAACCTGATGCACAAGACCATCCGGAAGGTCACCTCCGATATTGACCAGCTGAAGGCCAACACCGCTCTGGCCCAGCTGATGACTCTGGTGAACCAGCTGGGGGACAAGGGCTGCAACCGGGCGGAGCTGAAGACCCTGCTGCAGCTGGTGAGTCCCTTTGCGCCCCACATCACCGAGGAGCTCTGGGAGCTCAAGGGCTTCGAGGGCCTCTGCTCTCTGTCTTCCTGGCCCCGGTATGACGAGGAAAAGTGCAAGGATCAGGAGCTGACTATTGCCATCCAGATCAACGGCAAGACCAAGGGCACCATCCAGGCCCCCGCGGGTCTCGGCAAGGAGGAGCTGGCGGCCTTCGCCCAGGACGATGAGTGGGTTCAGAAGGCCGTAGCAAGGGCCGGCGGCAATGTTTTCAAGGTGATCGCCGTACCCAACAAGCTTGTGAACCTGATTGTAAAGTAAAAAACGTAAAATATTGCAGGCCGCCGGTTTCCCGACGGCCTGCTTTTCAAATTGTTTGATTACCAGTCAATAACAGGGGACTGATAGAAGGTCCGGGTGTCCAGATCCAGAATCAGCTTTGCGCCGCCGTACTTAGTACCGGTGACGTCATACTTGCCCCAGAGGTCGGTGCGGAAGTAGCTCTGGTTGTGGGCGGTGATGCCGAGGATGCCGTAGCCGCCGTCCTCCCGGTTCAGACCCAGGATGGCCCAGAGGGTGTTGTTGAAAAGGCTGCCGGACAGATATGGGACCGGATCGGAGACGTCGCCCAGACGGCGGACTGTGCCTTCCCGGGAACCGGCGGCCAGCAGGGGAGAGCCGAAGCAGACGGTGTTGAGCACGTTGTAGCGGGACTTGATGTCTGAGTTAGCGGCAACCTGCTGTGCGATCATGCCGCCCAGGGAGTGTCCCGCGATGATCAGATTGGCGTTCTTGGGGACGTTGGCTTTGATGATGGCGACGGTGTTGGCGTAGTAGACATTGTTGAGATTGAAGCCGGAGAGCAGATCCGTGAACACGCCGGTGGACTGGTTGAGCACCAGCTCCGTGCCGGAGAGCGTCACGAGATAGACGGTCTTGGAACTCAGGCCGGACTTCAGCGTACCCTTGGTGATGCTGATGGGGCCCTGGCTGCCTTGGTTGTAGCCGTCACGTACGTAAGTGTAAATCTCAGGCGCGTTGGTGTAGGTTACCGTGTTAGATGCGGACGCAACGCTAAAGCCGACAAGCATGGAGATGACCAGCAGGACCGCCAGCAGGGAGCTGAGAATGCGGAAGGACTTTTTCATGACTTACGCCTCCTATTTAATTTCGTCAATCCGTGCCCGATCTATCCCGAAAAGCAAATAGGCAAAATTGACTAAAATAATCCTACCACAAGATTTGGAATTTGTCAATTATCTACGAGAACTTCATTACATAATCTTTTCAGAACACAAAATATACAAAATTTCTTGAATTTTATCTTGACAATTGGCGAAAAGCCCTGTATAATAACCACGCCTTTTAGAAAAGGCCCTGAAAGCGTCAAGGATTGAACCGGGCGCATCGGAGGGAGGGAAATCAATGTCTGAAATTCGGGTCAAGGAGAATGAATCCTTGGAGAATGCTCTTAAGCGTTTCAAGCGCAGCGTTCAGAAGGCTGGCATCCAGCAGGAAGTTCGTAAGAGAGAGCACTATGTGAGCCCCAGCCTGAAGCGCAAGCAGAAGAGTGAGGCTGCCCGCAAGAACAAGAGAAGAGGCTATTGATTTTTCTCCGCACTTGTGAATGATCCCCTCTGCCGTTTTCGGCAGAGGGGTTTCTGTATTGTATATATTTTTTGTATATTTTTCTTTACATTTAGACTTGAATATGCTATTTTATAGATGCGCTGTATCCGACGTCAGGGCGGAACAGCAGCAGGAAGGAATTACTATGAATCAAACAAAAACTGTTTCCGCAAATTCCGGCCGTAAGCTGGAAAAAGAGCAGATCCGCAAGCTGACCTTGGCAGCTATGCTGACCGCAATTGTCGTTGTGCTGCAGCTTCTTGGCAGTGCGATTCACATCGGTATTTTTTCTATCAATCTGGCTCTGGTTCCCATTGTGATCGGCGCCGCCATGCTGGGTGTCTGGTACGGCGCCTGGCTGGGCTTCGTGAATGCAGTCGTAATCCTGATTTCCGGAGATGCGGCCCCGTTTATGACAGTCAATGTCTTTGGAACCCTCGTTACGGTCATTCTCAAGGGCACCCTTGCCGGTCTTTGCGCCGGTCTTGCCTACCGGTTTGTGAAGCGCTGGAACAAATACGCTGCCGTGCTGGTTGCGGCTCTGGTCTGCCCGGTTGTGAACACCGGCATTTTCCTGATCGGCTGCAGAGTTTTCTTCTGGCCCACGATTACCGCCTGGGCAGAGGGACTGGGCTATAAGAGCGCCGGTTCTTACGCGATCCTCGGTCTTGCCGGCCTCAATTTCGTGACGGAGCTTGTGATTAACATTGTCCTTGCCCCGGCGATCGCACGGATCCTTGGTGAGTCCCAGGATAAGGATATGGGCGAAATCGTTTACGGTATCATCCTTGCGATTCTGGGCGGCGGTGCGCTGTTAGGCGCCATGATTCTGCTCCGGATGGCATTTCTCGGCAGGATCCCGGCGGAATGGGGCGTTCAGCGTCCGGTTCTTCGTTACGCGATCATGGCTCTGATTTCCAATCTCGTGGAAATCAGCGGCATTGTCCTTCTGGTCATGGGTATTACCAGAAAGCAAACAAAGACAGACCTGGCAAATCAAATTCAAAAGAAAAAATAATTCAGATCGTCTTTCGGATCTGTTTGATTCGGATTGACAATCAAGGATTTTTTCATCGAGAACTGCGGGCTTTTTCAGAGACCCGCGGTTCTCTTTTTACCGGAAAATGGCGGTTTTTTGATTGACGGATGAAAGTATTTGATGTATAATACATTTTCAGTCAGTTCAATTCCGCCTTCCGGGCAGAACTGCAGAATCAGGGTTCAAATCTGTGAAGCTTTGCGAGCCTGACGCTGAACGAAAGCAAGCAGGCAGTTCTTGCGGAAAATGGCGGAATATATGGCGCAGCGTCGAAGGTGGGCGCCTGGAAGCGGGATGGCGATGTTCTGTAAGGGACCTTTGAAGCGTAAGCCTTTCCGATTCAGATGAAAAACCTTCGACTGAATTTGGCAACCTGGAGGAAGAGAAATGAAAAACAAAAAAATTGCGTCCGGCGGCAGCCCGGCAAAAAGTGCGATCTTGTTTGTGATCGTCCTTTTGATTGTTGCCGGTATGGTTGCCGTCGCATTGTTCGGGATTCCCGGTGTGGTCCAGCCTGTGAGCAAGGGCGTTGTGTTGGGCCTGGATCTGGCAGGCGGTTCGGAGATTACCTATGAGGCAATCATACCCGAGGAGCTTTCCGATTCTGAGCTGAAAAGCGGCATGGAGGTCGCAAGGACCATGCTGCAGCAGAGATTGGATTTCCTTGGTTATACCGAAGCCCAGGCCTATATCTCCGGCGAGCGCAGACTCGTTGTGGAATTCCCCGACGTAGAGGATCCCGAGAAGGCAGTACAGCAGCTGGGCAGAACCGCTGTTGTCAATTTTGTGGATTCCGACGGCAAGATTTGGCTCACCGGCAAGGATATTGAGAAGGCCGAATACAGCTACGGCCAGGTTGACATGTCCGGATTAAGCGAGCATCATGTGAAGCTGAAGCTTACGCCCGAGGGCCGGAAGGCTCTGCACGACGCCTCTGTCAGCGTGCTGAAAAAGGCCGATGAGGGAAACAACTATCTTGCCATCGAGATGGACGGCGAGCAGATTTCCGCGCCGAGCGTGAGAGAAGAGCTGGATGATGATTCCGTCGTCATTCAGGTTCGGCAGGAAAATGCGGCGGAAGAGGCAAAATACCTGGCAGATATCATTTCCGCCGGCCGTCTGCCCTTTGAGCTGACCACTGCCAAGCAGCAGACCATCGGCTCCAGCCTGGGTGAAAAGAGTCTTTCTACCAGCCTGCTGGCAGGTCTGATCGGCCTGATTCTGGTCATGATCTTTATGATCGTGGTTTATCGGCTGATGGGCGTCATGTCCTGCATCGCGCTTGTTGCCTATACTGCGCTGTTTGCCATTGCGATCTCCGTGTTCCATGTAAATCTGAGCCTGCCCGGCATCGCCGGCATTATCCTGACCATCGGTATGGCCGTGGACGCGAACGTGATTATCTATGAACGGATCAAGGAGGAGCTTCGCGTCGGAAAGACCCTTCGTTACGCCATTGAGTCCGGTTACAAGCGGGCGCTGATTGCGATTATCGACGCCAATATCACCACCATGATCGCAGGCGCTGTGCTTCTGTGGCAGGGCTCCGGCACGATTCTGGGCTTTGCGACAACGCTGCTGATCGGTGTTGTGCTGTCCATGATTGTGATGCTGGTTCTGACCCGGATTCTTCTGCGCTGCGCCGTGGGAATGAAGCTCACGAATCTGAAGCTCTACTGCGTGAATGAAAAGGAGGTTGCGCAATGATGAAAAAGTTCAACCAATTTTCCTTCACCAAGCATTTTAAGCTGTTTACGATCCTTTCTGTCATTCTGATCAGTGCCGGATTGATCGGTTTGATCCTGTCGCTTTTCGGCGTGCAGAACGTCTTCAATTTCGACATTGACTTTGTCGGCGGCACCACCTTCCAGTTTGAACTGAATACCAAGGTTGACAAGTCTGTGACGGATCATGCGTCCGAGCTCTTTACGGAAGCTTTGGGCAGAAAGCCCTCTTCCGTTACCTCTGTCGGCGACACCGGCATCCGGATCAAAACCTTGGAGCTGACGGACCAGGAGGTTGAGGCTGTCCGTGACGCGATCGCCAACGCTTACGACGTGAGTATCGAGAAGGGCTATCAGGTAGACCGGGTTTCCGCTTCTGTCGGCAAGGATCTGACCAAGGCCGCTTTCCTGGCCTCCGGCGTCGCGGTTCTGCTGATTCTGATTTACATTGCGATTCGATTTGAGCTGCGCTCCGGCCTTGCCGCAGTGATCGCGCTGATTCACGATCTGCTGGTGATGCTGAGCGTATACGTGATTTTCCGGATCCCGTTCAATATCAACTTTATCGCTGCTGCCCTGACGATACTCGGCTATTCCATCAACGCCACGATCGTTGTATTTGACCGGATCCGGGAGAACCGCAAGGTGATGAAGACCGGCAATTTCGCGGAGATCGTGGATGCCAGTATTCACAGCACCATGAGCCGTTCCATCAACACAACAATTACGACGCTGTTGGTGATGGTCATGCTGCTGATCTTCGGCGTCAGCTCCATTCGGAACTTTGCGCTTCCGATCTGCGTAGGTATCATCTGCGGCTGTTATTCCTCTGTCTGCATTTCCGGACCGCTTTGGAATAAGATGGTCAAAATCGGCGGCAGTCACAAAAAGGCTTAATTGAATCAATCGAACCCCCCCGTCTGCGGTTTGCGTTTTTGCGCCGCAGACGGGGCTTTTGTTTGTCCGCTGATCGCAAAATCCCGGCATAGCAAAGCGATTCCCGGCATAGGCTGTGTCAGGTGATGAAAATGGAACGAACATTGGAAGGGATTCCGAATCTGTTTCCGGAACCCTTAAGGTCTTCTGTGGCTGCGCGATTGTCAGAGAAAAACGGGGAAATCGAGGAAATCCGTCTGCGAAACGGTTTTCCGCCAACCTGTCTTTACGGTCAGAGAGAGCTGCCGATTCAACCAGAGCCGCCGGGCTTTTCCGTGGACGGGAAATTACTGTCAGAGGTCGTAACGAGAGCCTCTCGTTATTCGGCCTATGCGGTGCAGGATCAGCTGCGGCAGGGCTTTCTGACCATTCCCGGCGGCCACCGCCTGGGCGTCTGCGGACGGGTGATTTTGCATGAGAACGGGATCCACAGCATTTCAGAGTTCCAGTCTCTGAATCTGCGGATCGCCCATCAGAAGATCGGTGTGGCTGATCCGGCAACAAATCTGCTCTGGAGTGAACCGGGTTCTGCTCTGATTGTGGGCAGTCCCGGCAGGGGGAAAACAACGGTTTTGCGGGATTTGATCCGCCAGACTTCTGACCGTTTTTCTCAGCGCGTGGGACTTGTAGACGAAAGGGGAGAGCTGGCTGCCTGCCTGGACGGGATCCCGCAGCTGCGGATCGGCAGGCATACCGACGTACTGTCCGGCTGTCCGAAAAGCGTCGGCATCGAGCTGCTGGTCCGAACAATGAATCCAAATTGGATCGCGGTGGACGAGATCTCATCGGAATGGGATGCGGACGTTCTGATTCGGGCCTCCTATACAGGGGTACGCTTTCTTGCGACTGCCCATGTGTGGAAGAAAGCGGACCTGCAATACCGTCCGGTTTATCGCAGGCTGCTGGAGGCCGAAGTGTTTGCGTACTTGATTGAAATTCTGCCGGATCGAACGCTTTCCTGTGAAAGGATGAAGGATGCTTTCCGTTAAATTACTCGGCGCGATTCTGATTATCGGCGCCTCAACCTGGGTGGGGCTGCACGCCTCCCGCTCCGTCAAGCGTCTTGACAGACGTCTGCGGGAGCTCTGCGACAGCCTGGAATTGATGAAAAATGAGCTTTGCTTTACAAATACCAGCTTTGAACCTCTTTGCAGACGTCTGTCAGAGTCTGCGAGGGGAGAGGTCTCCACGTTTTTCCGGGAGCTGTCACAGCAAGCTGGAACAAAGGATTTCTCTCCGGTCGGCGCAGCAAAACGTGCTTCGGACGCCGCAAAGCTGAACCTCCCGCCGGCCTCCTTTTTCGCGCTGGAACGACTGATTGACGGCTTCGGACGTTATGATCTGGACGGCCAGCTTCGGCAAATCGAGCTTGCGCAGCAGGAGCTTTCCGCGCAACTGGCGCGGAATCGGGAAGATATGGACAGCAGATGCAGGACCTATGAGCTGCTCGGGATCTGTACCGGTGCGGCAGTTATCATATTGGTGATTTAATGGACATTGATCTGATCTTTAAGATTGCCGCCGTCGGCATTATCGTTTCGATTTTGAATCAGGTTTTGGTGCGTTCCGGCAGGGAGGAGCAGGCAACCATGACGACATTGACAGGTCTTGTGGTTGTTTTGATGATGGTTGTGCAGAAAATCTCCGACCTATTTGACCTGGTAAAGGATCTGTTTCATTTTTGATCATCTCCTATTTCAAACTGTTTGTGCTTGCCCTGCTCTCGACGGTGCTCGTTTTAACCGTCAGAAAGCAAACCCCGGAGCTTGGGCTTTTGCTCTCTCTGGCAGCCTGCCTGCTTGCGGTTTTTCTGCTTTCAACCTGGTTGAAGCCGATTCTGGAGCTGTTTCACCGGCTCCGTGCAAAAACGGGATTGGACGAGTCTCTGACAGAGCCGCTCCTGAAGGTTCTGGGCATTGGGCTTCTGACGCAGATCACGTCCGCTTTGTGCAGCGACGCGGGACAGTCTGCTATGGCAAAGCTTTTGGAGCTGGGAGGCGGGCTGCTCTGCCTGTATCTTTCGATTCCTCTGCTGGATGCAGTTTTATCTTTGATTGAGGGCCTGCTATGAAGCTTCTTTCACGAATGATTCTGCTTGTGCTGACAATCATCCTTTTGACAGTACCTGTCTTTGCGGAGGATGTATCGGAGAGTCTGATAGAAGAGATCCATCCGGAAGATGGTTTGGATCCGGAGGTGATTTCCGGGATCGGCAGCTTTCCGACGGACGCGCCCCTCAGATTTGACCGCCGCCTGCTGGAGCTGATCGGCTACTGGCTGAAAAACTGGGAGCTGTTGGGCCTTGGCGACGGGCTTCGAACCATGGGCGTGATTCTTGCCTCCGGATTGCTTGGGGGGCTGCCGGATCCGGATACGCCCTTCGGCAAATATGCCGGCACAGCCGCCTGCCTGGCAATTACAGCCGCAGTTGCCGGTGACCTGCACGCCATGATCGGCCTGGGCACCCAGACCGTGGGAAAGCTCCACACCTATCTGCGCATCCTGCTGCCCGGAATGGTATCCCTGATGGCGGCGTCCGGGGGCTTTACAGGAGCCGGGGCTATTTCCGGCGCAGCGGCCCTGTTCTTTGACGTGCTGATCGCCTTGATGGAGCGGCTGTTGATACCCTTGGTTTCTGTCTATACCGCCCTGACAGCGGCAGAGGCGATTCTTGCCAACGGCTCTCTGGAAAAGCTGCGGGATTTTGTAAAATGGATCTGCGTGAAGCTGATAAAATGGACGCTGTGGGGCTTTTCGGTGTTTCTGACGATGACAGGGCTCTTTTCCGACACCGTGGATTCCCAAAAGCTGAGATCCGTTCGATTTGCCATTTCCGGAATGGTTCCCGTAGTAGGGGGGATGGTTTCAGAAGCCTCCCAGACGGTTCTGAACGCAGCCGGGATGCTGAAAACCTCTGTGGGCGTATACGGGATGCTGTCGGTGCTCGGAATCTGCTTTGGGCCCTTTCTGCGTCTTTGGCTGCAGTACCTCCTGCTGAAGCTTTCCGCGGCTGTCTGCGGTGTGTTCGGGAAAAGCAAGCCGGCGAATCTGACGGAAAAGCTGTCGGAGGCTTTCGGCATTCTTTTGGGAATTACGGGGGTGTGCTGTATTCTGGCCTTGTTGATTTTGACCTTATGTGTGCGGGCGGTCGCGCCATGAACAGCCTGCGCACCTATCTGCTGCGGATCGTATTTTGTGCATTTTTTGTCAGTCTTGCCGGGGCGATTCCAATGCAGAAGGCTGTAAAGCGTGCTGTGACGCTGTGCGGCGGCTGCATTATGATTCTGGTTGTGCTTCGGCCCCTGATCGGTGCGGACTTTGCGCTCTTGCCGGATCGCTGGCTCCCCGACGAATGGAGCGCTGCCCAGTCGGAAGCCGATGCGGAAGAAGCTTATCAGGAAATCATGCAGGAGCTGATCGAGACGCAAACGGTCAATTTGTTGAAAGAACAGGCAGCGGAGCTTGGCGTTTCGGCGGACTTCCGGGTGGAATTGATCCAAGACGAGGCGTCCGGGCAGTTTGTGCCCTGGGCCGTAGAAACCATCGGCGTGTTCACGGCGGAGCAAAGGCAGGCGCTCAGCGCTTATATGACGGAAGCGCTGAATATACCGGGAGAAAGGCAGAGGTGGAGGATCGCTTGAAGGTGGATTTGGACTGGGCAAAAAAGCTGCCTGTTTTTTTGAAGCGATATCGCTATCCGGCCTTAATTCTGCTGCTGGGGCTCGGACTGATGCTATGGCCTTTCCACAGCAAGGAGAAGGATCAGCCTGTACAGGCCCTTCCCGTTCAGACAAAGGTATCGGAGGATGAGGAAGCCGGTTATCGAAAACGAATGGAAACAGAACTGGCAAAGATTCTGTCTGAGATCGATGGGGCCGGGCAGGTGCGGGTGATGTTGACGCTCCGATACTCAAAGACCGCCCAGTATCAGACAAATGAGGAATCTCAAACACAGAATGACGGCTCAAAAATCAATGCTTCCAAGCGAACGGAAACGGTGATTTTGTCCAGGGGCAGCTCATATAATGAACCAGCCGTGATCAGACAGGTCTATCCGGTCTTTCAAGGCGCGCTGATCGTCAGCCAGGGGGGAGACAATGCCGCAGTCCGGTATCAAATCGTCAATGCGGTTTCTGCTCTGCTGGGCATCGGAACGGATCAGATCACGGTGGTAAAAATGAAATGATGGGGGAATCAATTTGAAAATCTGGAAACGTAATGTGATTGTTGCGGCGGTTCTGGTTTTTGTCTGCGCGGGCATCTATTTGAACTGGCGCTTTGAGGAGAAGAAAAAGACGGACCTTGTGTCTACATTGAATGAGGACAAAATCATGAACGACGCTACGCTGGTGATCCAAACCGACGAGGATTTGCTGGAGGCCCTGGCCAGCAGCGAGCCCTCCGCGGATCAGAGAGCCGACTATTTCGCAAAAATGCGGTTGAGCCGTCAGCAGAGCCGGGACAATGCGGTACATCTTCTGCAGGAAACCTTTTCTTATGCGGACGGAAACGAGGAGCTCGCCGCCGGATCTGTTCAGCTGGAGCAGATCGTAAACATGGCGCTTTCCGAAGCTTCCATTGAGAGCCTGATCGTATCCAAGGGCTTTCAGGACTGTGTGGCCTACATGACGGAGGAGGGCATTTCCGTGGCTGTGGCGGATGAAGACGGCCTTCAGGAAGCAGACATCGCCCTTCTGACGGATATCATCCTGTCTCAGACGGATTACGATTTGCCGCAAATTCGAATTATCGAAGTAAATTAAGAAAAACCTGTTGTTATTTTCCTCCGTTTGTGTTAGAATAGACAAAACTATGGATGCATCAAAAGGAGGATTCACCATGGCAGATCATAAAGAATATATTACCAGCGCGCTGGAGAACGGAACCGTGAACATCAACGAGGACGTCATTTCCACCATCGCTGCCACCGCGGTCAAGGACGTTGACGGCGTAGTCGGCCTGCAGGGCAATTCCAGCCTGCTGAGCCGGAAGAACGATAATAAGGGGATTCATATTGTCCTGGGTGAGGATTCCGTGGAAATCGACTGTGCCCTTGTGGTGCTCTACGGGCATTCTGTTGTGGATGTGGCCCGGAATGTGCAGAACGCCATCACCAACGCTGTGGAGTCCATGACCGGTCTTCGCGTGACCAACGTGAACGTGAACGTCAGCGGCATCAGTATGGCCAAGGCCTGAGCGGACCTGAGAAACGGAGAGCCACTATGACACGGTCAAACGCAAGGGAAATCGCCGTCCATCTCATCTATGCGGCCCAGTACAGCGACGAACCGGTGGAGGTCGTGCTGGAATCCCGGCTGGAGCAGGCGTATTACGACTGCCTTGCCGGTGAAAATGAAGTATATTCCGAGCGGCCCAGCGAGCGGCAGCGCAGCTACATTGCGGCTGTTGTGAAGGGTGTGATCACCCATCAGGAGGAGCTGGAGGCTGCCATTTCCCGCTATTCCATCGGCTGGAATTTGAATCGGATCTCGAAGCTTGCCAAGGCGATCATGGAGCTGGCCATGTACGAGGCCCTCTATGTGGAGGATGTTCCCGTCAACGTGGCTGTCCATGAGGCTGTTCTGCTGGCCCAAAAGTATGAGGAGCCGGAAACCGTTGCCTTTATCAACGGCGTGCTTGGCAGCTTTACCCGGTCCCAGGAGACGGCCCAATGATCACCGTCGGTTTCGATACCAGCAACTATACCACCTCCTGCGCTGCCTTTGACGGCATTGACGGAACCAATGTTTCTCAGCTTTTGCCGGTGAAGCCCGGCGAGCTTGGTTTGCGCCAATCAGACGCGCTCTTTTCCCACATCAAACGCCTGCCGGAGTTATCCGACAGGCTGTTTGCGCATATCCGGACAAATGAGCTTCGCGCAATCGGCGTCTCCGATCGGCCCAGGGCAGTGGAGGGATCCTATATGCCCTGCTTTTTGGCCGGAGACTGCCAGGCCTCGGTGCTTGCCTCAGCGCTGCATGTACCGCTGTACCGGTTTTCTCACCAGCAGGGGCATATCGCCGCAGTGCTCTGGTCTGCAAACAGATTGGAGCTTTTGCGCGAGTCCTTTTTGGCCTGGCACCTTTCCGGCGGCACCACGGAGCTGCTGCTGGTTCACGGGGGACCGGACGGCCCCGTTTGTGAAAAAATCGGCGGCACCACCGACATTTCCGCCGGTCAGCTCATTGATCGGACGGGACAGCTTCTCGGGCTGGATTTCCCGGCAGGGAAGGCCCTGGACGCCCTGGCAAATGAGGCTGCAGGGGTCCGGGAGCCGGGATCAGAGCATGTAGGGACAAGCCCTGCTTGTCCGCCTGCGGCCGAAACGCGGCTTGATTTCTTCCGGGTGAAGGTCAACGGGACAGAATTCTCCCTGTCCGGGGTGCAGAATCAGGTACAGAACTACAGGACTAAGGGGGCCTCTGAGGCAGAAACCGCTTATTTCGCCCTGCGCTCTGTCATTGAGGCCGTGAAGAAGGCCACCAAAAACGCGCAAAAGCAATACCCTCTTCCCGTCATTTTCTCCGGCGGCGTGGCCTCCAATGCCATGCTTCGACGCATGATGCCGGAGGCTGTCTTCGGAGCGCCGCAATACTCCACCGACAACGCCATGGGCGTCGCGGTGCTCACCTATCTGAAATACCATAATGGATAACATTCTTTCCGTCACACAATTGAACAATCTGATCAAGGCCGCCTTCGACAATGTTCCGGCTCTGCAGAACGTCTGTGTTCGCGGCGAGATCAGCAATTACAAGCTCTATCCCTCGGGACACCACTACTTTACGCTGAAGGACGCCGAGGGCAGCTTGAAGTGCGTCCTGTTCAAGGGAAACGCCTTCTCTCTGCGGTTTCGGCCTCAGAATGGCATGGCGGTATTGGCAGTGGGACGGATCTCCGTGTATCCGAAGGACGGCGTATATCAGCTGTATTGTTCGCGGCTGGTTCCGGATGGCGCGGGGGATCTGAATCTTGCCTTTGAACAGTTGAAGCAAGCCCTGTTCCGGGAGGGACTGTTCGATGCCTCCCATAAAAAAGCCTTGCCGTCCTATCCCCATCGGATCGGCATCGTTACCTCGCCTGCGGGAGCGGCAGTCCACGATATGCTGCGGATCCTCGGAAAGCGATATCCGCTGAGCAAGGTCATTCTGCTCCCGGTACGGGTCCAGGGGCAGGAAGCCCCGAAAGAGATTTCCCGTTCAATCGACTATGCCAACGCAGTCAACCTGTGTGACGTGCTGATCGTGGGCAGGGGAGGCGGTTCGCTGGAGGACCTTTGGGCCTTCAACGACGAGCTTGTCGCCAGGACGATCTATCGTTCACAAATTCCGGTGGTGTCCGCAGTCGGTCACGAACCGGACGTGACAATCTCGGATTTTGTGGCGGATCTGCGGGCTGCAACGCCTTCGAATGCGGCAGAGCTGACTGCTCCCGATCAGGCGGAGCTGAAAGCCCGTCTGGAGGCCCTGCAAAAGCACATGGCCGCCGCCCTGCAGCGACGGGCGCAAATTGCCAGAAGTCGTTTGGATGCCCTGCGCAGCCGCCCGGTATTGAAGGATCCCACCCGAATGATCCAGGACCGGAGGCTGCGGCTGGACCAGGCCTCTGAGGCTTTGTGCAGCGCTCAAAACAGCCGGGTCCAAAGAGACCGGGCGGCGTTTTCCCGTCTGACGGCCGCTCTGGACGCCATGAGCCCGCTGAAGGTCCTTTCCAGGGGATACGCCATTGTGTCCGACGAAAATCAAACCCCGATCACCCACGCTGCCGATGCCGTCCCCGGCCAAAACATTACGATCACATTCCGGGATGCCAGCGTTTCCGCGCAGATCACAGGTGTGTAAATCGGGATTTGTCGAGCTCCGCTCGACAAATCAATGAAAATATGAAACTATGAAAAAATGAAAAAATTATGGTATTTTCCATATCTCCGATATGGAACTCCGAAATTCTTTCATGCTTTCATCATTTCATTTTTTCATTCTCCTCGCCAACTCCCAATTTGAAACTTCCGCTCAACAGGAGGACCAAAATGCCGAATAATCGTAAATCTAAAAGCTTTGAGGCGGATCTTTCCCGCCTTGAGGAGATCGTGAAGCTGCTGGAATCCGGCGAGCTGCCCCTGGAGGAGTCCATGAAGCTCTTTCAGGAGGGCACCGGCCTGGCCGCGTCCTGCGGAAAGCTGCTGGACGAAGCCGAGCTGGAGATCGTAAAGCTGACCAAGGGTCCCGACGGGACCATTCAGGAGGTGCCCTTTGCCCATGATGACCTTGCATGAAACCTGGGCGGCCTTCAACGCCCGCTTTGGGTCGAAGCTGGAAGCTCTGTATCTGGGCCACGGCCAGCCCCAGGCACGGCTCTTTGAAGCCATGTCCTACAGTCTGAACGCGGGGGGCAAGCGTCTGCGCCCCTTCCTGGTGCATCTGTTCTGCCAGGCCTGCGGCGGTCGACCGGAGGACGCGTGGAATGCGGCCCTGGCCATTGAGATGATCCACACCTACAGCCTGATTCACGACGACCTGCCCGCCATGGATAACGACGACTATCGCCGGGGCAAGCTCACCAACCACAAGGTGTATGGCGAGGGCCTGGCGATCCTGGCCGGTGACGGACTGCTGACCGACGCCTTCCGCGTGCTCTGCAGCGGAACGCTCTCCCCGGAGCAGACCGTTCGCTGCGTGAGGGTCCTGTCGGAGAACGCGGGGCCTTTTGGCATGGTTGGCGGACAGGTTTTGGATATTGAGGCCGAAGAACGGGAATGCACAGAACAGGAGGTTCTGGATATTCAGTCCAGAAAGACCGGCTGCCTGATCCGTGCGGCCTGCCTGATGGGTGTCATCTGCGCCGGCGGAACCGCGGAACAATCCGAAGCCGCCGTCGTCTATGCAGACAGGATCGGTCTGGCCTTCCAGATCCGGGACGATATGCTGGACGTCATCGGTGACGCGGCTGCGCTTGGAAAAGCCGTGGGCGTGGATGCGAACAAGAACACCTTTGTGAAGCTCTATGGTCTGGAGGAATGCAGCAGGCTCGTATCTGCGTATACCAAGGAAGCCCTTGACGCCCTGTCAGTATTCTCCGAGCATCAATTGCTTTCGGAGCTGGCAGCGTTCCTAACGGAGCGAAATCACTGAATTACAAAAATAAATTCAGAAAAAATATTCAAATACTATTGTATATTCATCACGAATATGTTATAATGCAATTGGTGGTGCTGTATCCTAGTCGGGATCAACGATTACCAGGAAGGGCCTAAAAATCCTTTGAAGGGCATATCGGTGAAGTCCCTGGTGCTTGCTTGTTTCGCCCAGATTCGGGTGGGTGCTGGGGGTTAAGGTTTCCGGGCGGCCAATAATGGCATATTGGTTACGACCCGGTTACCGTGGAGACCTGTTTTCGTGCGGCCGCCGCACGACCCGTGGACAAGGACGGCGTACGGGACAGGAGATGAACCTGCATTGCGGTGCAGATAGTGTGCTGTGTGCAGTGTAGCCTGCCTTGCGTGGATCCGTGGGGAAAGAGGAGTCATGCGTACTTGCCTGTGGCCACAGGTGAAGACGATATTCTCTGGAAACCGTATCTGCAAAAGAGGCTAAGAATCGCTGAGACTCGGAGTGGAAATCACCTAGGCAGTCATTTCGGATTAACAGGGGATTACAGTGCGGACTCAGTGGCAATCGGGTACTGTGTACAGGCAACGACACAGCGCAGGCATGAAAAGGGAACTGCCTCTCCGGCGACGGGAGGTTGCCTGCGGGGAAAGCCAACCCGACCTAAGCCGCAAGATTTACCCTGTTAATTACCACCATTCATTTTTAATATTCAGTAAGGCAAGGATTGTACATGAAAACGGACCCAAGCCCGGTAAAACATAAGAAAACCGCGCACCCCGTAAAGCCCGGAAACGCACGGGTGAAGTGGCTGATCACGATTTTTGTGATGGCGCTGCTGATCTCCGCCGTTTTTTCATTTTTGTCTCAGGAGCTCCTTGTGGCGGCTTCTTTGTTCGGGGCATTTATCGTGCTGTTTACGATTATTGTAACCGGCATCCTCTTCGATCTTTTGGGCATAGCGGTCACTGCCGCCGAAGAAAAGCCCTTTCATTCCATGTCCTCCAGGAAGGTGCGGGGCGCGTCGGAGTCCATCTGGCTGCTTCGCAACGCGGACAAGGTTTCCTCGATCTGCAACGACGTGGTGGGAGATATCTGCGGCATTATATCCGGCGCAGCTGCTGCGGCAGTGGCAATGGAGGCCGTTTTCTACTTCCACAGCCTGTCGCTTCGGATCCTGCAGATTCTTCTTTCCGCATTTGTCGCCGCGCTGACGATTTGCGGCAAAGCCTTCTGTAAGCAGATTGCGCTGCAGAACAGCACGGCCATTGTGCACGGCTTTGCGAAAATCATTTATCGGTTCAAGCGCATTTTCCACCGAAAGAAAAAAACAAAATAACCGGTCGTTCCGGTTCGCATCAAAACAGACAGATATGAGCTATTTACACGATTTGAAATCCCGCGCTGATTTATGTGCGCTGACAGATTCGCAAACAGAGGCGCTGTGCGCGGAAATTCGATCTTTTTTGATTGATAACGTATCCCAGACGGGGGGGCATCTTGCCTCCAATTTAGGCGTGGTTGAACTGACTGTTGCAATCCACAGGGTTTTCGACACGTCCAAAGACCGTCTGGTTTTTGATGTAGGCCACCAGTCCTACGTGCATAAGCTGCTCTCCGACCGGGGAGATTTGTTCCCGACCCTTCGTAAGTTTAACGGCCTTGCCGGCTTCCCCAAGCCGAACGAGAGCTGCCACGACGCGTTCATTGCCGGCCACGCCTCCAATTCCGTCTCCGTAGCCCTGGGAATGGCCCGCGCCAGATCCCTGCAGAAGGAAAACTACAGCGTCCTTGCGTTGATGGGTGACGGCGCTCTGACCGGCGGCCTGGCCTATGAGGGCTTGAATGACGCCGGCGCCAGTCGGGAGCCCTTGATCGTGATATTGAATGATAACGGCATGTCCATCACCCCCAACGTAGGCGGCATGGCCAGACATCTGTCCAATATCCGGACCCGGCAAAGCTATTTCCGCATCAAAAAAACCTGGCGCGGAATGACCCGCGGAACCAGGGTCGGCAGATTTTTCTATCGGAAGGTCCATCGTCTGAAGGAATTTTTGAAGCGCCGTCTGATCGGCTCCAATATGTTCAACGATATGGGCTTTGAGTATATCGGGCCGGTTGACGGTCACGACGTGAAAAAGCTGACCTATCTGCTGCGGGAAGCCCGGGACATGAACGGGCCCGTGATCCTCCATGTGCTGACGAAGAAGGGAAAAGGCTATGAGCCGGCCGAGAAGACGCCGGACCGCTTCCACGGCGTGGGCCCCTTTGATCCGAAAACCGGCCTGGTTTGCGCTTCCGGGAAGAAGACCTTTTCCGATGCCTTTGGCGACGCTCTCGTGGAGCTGGCCGAATCCGATGAAAGGATTTGCGCCATTACCGCCGCCATGCAAAGCGGAACCGGTCTTGACGCCTTTGCCCAACGATTCCCTCGCCGTTTCGGAGACGTGGGTATCGCGGAGGGCCATGCTGTCAGCATGGCCGCCGGCCTTGCAAAGCAGGGCATGATCCCGGTGGTAGCCATCTATTCCACCTTCCTGCAGCGGGCCTTTGATATGCTGATTCACGACGTTTCGATCCTCGGTCTGCACATAGTTTTCGCGGTGGACCGTGCAGGACTTGTAGGGGCCGACGGAGAAACCCATCACGGAATTTTCGATATTGGGTATCTGCGGCTGATTCCCGGTATGCAGATCCTTTGTCCCGCCAATGCCGCCGAGTTGAAGGAAATGCTCCGTCAGGCAATCTATGAAACGACGGGCCCTGTGGCGATTCGTTATCCCCGGGGCGGGGACGGCCGGTGGAAGGAAGTGCCCGCTTCTCCCGTGCTGCGCACCGGAACGGATCTCACGCTCTGCGGTTACGGTACTACAGTGAATACGCTGTTGGACGCAGCCGATCTGCTGCAGGAACAGGGGATAAACGCTGAGGTTGTTCAGCTTCGCCGGATCAAGCCTCTGTCGGATGCCTGGAAGGCCTCTGCACAAAAAACCGGCGCGCTCCTTCTGGTGGAGGAGTGCATGCCCCATTGCGGTGTGTTTGACGAGCTTGCGGCGGATCCTGCGGCTGCTTCCGTCAAAAAGGCCGGTTTGGATCTCGGCGCCGGCTTCCCCCAGCACGGCTCCAACGGCGAGCTGCTGCACGCTGCCGGCATGGATGCCGCCGGCGTGGCGGAGGCTGCCCGAAGGATTGTAAAGGAGGGGCGAGATGAAGCATAAGGAACGACTGGACGTATTGCTGACCGAAAAAGGACTGGCGGAATCCCGCTCCAAGGCGCAGGCAATGATCATGTCCGGCATCGTGTTTGTAAACGGCCAGAAGGTTGACAAGCCCGGCACCACCGTGGAGCTGGAGGCGGAACTTACGATCCATGGCTCCGCCTGTCCTTACGTCAGCCGCGGCGGATTAAAGCTGGAAAAAGCGCTGCGGGACTTCCGAGTGGATCCCACCGGCTATGTCTGCAGTGACTCCGGGGCCTCCACCGGCGGCTTTACGGACTGCCTGCTGCAGCAGGGTGCCCGGAAGGTGTTTGCGATCGACGTCGGTTACGGGCAGCTTGCCTGGAAGATCCGCAATGACCCCCGGGTGGTCTGCATGGAGCGGACCAATATCCGGAACGTCACCCCGGAACAGCTGGGAGAGCCCTTGGATCTGTCCGTTGTGGACGTGTCCTTCATCTCTCTGAAGCTGGTGCTTCCGGTGATCTGGAATCTGCTGAAGCCGGAGGGGCAGGTACTTTGCCTGATCAAGCCCCAGTTTGAAGCAGGGAAGGACAAGGTTGGGAAAAAGGGTGTGGTCCGGGATCCCGCCATTCATCGGGAGGTCCTGGAACACATGCTGGAGACCTTCCGGGAAATCGGCTTCACGCTGCGGAATCTGACCTTTTCCCCGGTGCGCGGACCGGAGGGGAACATTGAATTTTTAGCACATCTGACAAAAGCCTCCGGACAGTCGATTGAACCGGATCTGACGGCGCTTGTCGCCCTTGCCCACGAGACCCTGACCCATAGGGAGGAAACCGAATGAAGAAGGTCGTCATGACCCCGAACCCGTATCGTGATCGGAACTTTTCCTGTGTCACAGAAGCAAAACGCATTTTGGAGCAGGCAGGAATCGAGACAAAGGTCTGTCTGACCTTTGACGTGGATAAAAACTTTGAGCTTCCGAGCAGCGTAGAGCTGCATCCCCTGCAGGAGGAAATCCGAACTGCCGACGCCGTGATTTGCTTTGGCGGAGACGGAACCATTCTGCACACCAGCAAGGCTGCGGCCCGATATAATATTCCGATCCTCGGCGTGAATATCGGAACCGTCGGCTTTATGGCGGAGCTGGAAAGCGGAGAGATGCAGCTGCTTTCCAAGCTTGCCAACGACGATTATAAAATCGACGAGCGCATGACGCTGTTTGTCCGATTGATCCACGAGGGCACAACGATCTATCGGGAAACCGCCTTGAATGACGCTGTGATCACAAAGGGCGCCGTTGCTCGGGTGATCCAGACCTCAGTCTTTTTAGACGGCGTGGAAGCCATGAATTTCAGCGGAGACGGGCTGATTGCAGCCACGCCCACCGGCTCCACCGCCTACTCCATGTCCGCCGGCGGGCCGATTGTGGAGCCCCAGGCCGACAATATTCTTCTGACGCCCATCTGCGCCCACAATCTGCAGCCCAGAAGTCTGATTGCCTCTCCGGATCGAAAAATTGAGATCCAGATCGGCAGAGTGAACCGGCGCAACGCCTTCTTGTCCGTGGACGGCGGGAAAGCCCTGCGGGTTTACGGCGGCGACAGCATTCAGATCGAAACCGGCAGGCAGAAGATAAAACTGATCAAATTGAAAGATACATCTTTCTTTGATATTATTAAAGCAAAGCTCAATAAGTAGAATTTCAGAAGACTGTGTATAAAGAATGAGAGGTAACTATGAAATCCCAAAGACAAACCAAGATCCTGGAAATCATCGCCGCTAAGGACATCGAAACACAGGAGCAGCTTCTCCAGGAGCTGCGGGAAGCCGGATTCCACAGCACACAGGCAACCATTTCTCGCGATATCAAGGAGCTTCGCATTTTGAAGGATCTCACAGCCATGGGTACATACCGGTATTCCATTGGTACGAAGGAGACCTCCGGCGCATTCTCCAACCGACTGAATACGATCTTCAAGGAGAGCGTGATCAGCTATGATTATGCCCAGAATATTGTGGTTATCAAGACCCTTCCGACCCTTGCGCCGGCTGCCGGTCGTGCCATCGACGCCATGAATATGTCTGTGGTGGTTGGTACGCTGGCAGGTGACGACACCCTTCTGATCATCATGCGTGACGTGCAGGCCGCCATCGGCTTCTGCATTGAAATTAAGAAGCTGCTGGATTAAATCTACCTCCTTAAACCCTTCCCCCCGGTGGGCATTGTGCCCTTAACGGGTAGAAGGTGTCAGCCCTTAAGGGCTGACGGATGAGGGGCGTCCCGTTTCCGGCAAAGTGTCGGGGGAGGTAAACGCATGCTGCAATTGTTGCATATTGAGAATATCGCGGTGATCGAGCAGGCGGATATCAGCTTCGATTCGGGCTTCAACGTCCTCTCGGGCGAAACCGGCGCGGGTAAATCCATTATCATCGACGCGATTTCCGCCATTTTGGGGGAGCGTGCCTACCGTGAATCTATCCGAACCGGCTGCGACAAGGCCTTCGTCAGCGCAGTTTTTGCCGGCGTGCCTGAGCTGCCCTGGTTCGAGCAGATGCATGTTCCCTATGAGCCGGAGCTGACGCTTCAACGGGAAATCTTCCTGGACGGTCGGAACGTCTGCCGTGTGAACGGACAGGGCGTTTCGGTTTCTGTGCTGCGGGCTCTGGGCCAGCAGCTGATCACGGTCCACGGCCAGCATGACTCCCAGCAGCTCTTTGATGAGGAGCGGCACATCGCGCTTTTGGACAGCTTTGCCCGGGATGAGTCGTTATTGGCGGAGTATTACGCCGCCTACGAGAAGGTCCGGGCCTGTCGTCAGAAGCTGGAGCATCTGTCTGTGGATGAGAATGAAAAGGCCCGGCGCCAGGAGATGCTCCAGTATCAGATCCGGGAGCTGGAACGGGCCGCTTTGAAGCCCGGGGAGGATGAGGCCCTGGAACAGCGGCAGAAGCGCTTGATGAATGCCGAAAAGCTTGTGAAAGGGCTTAATGAGTGCGCCGGGCGTCTGTTCGGAGATGAAGACGCCGACGGCGCCTGTGAGCTTTTGTCCCTGGCCCTGCGAAGCCTCGGCGGCGTATTGCGGTATGACGACAGCCTGAGCCCGTTGAACGATCGGCTTCGGGACCTTTCTCTGCAGCTGGATGACGCTGCAGAATCTCTGCGGGACTATCGGGATCGCCTGTCTGATTCCGACGAAGAGCTCGATGAAATCGGCGCTCGGTTGGATCTGATTCATAAGCTCCGCAGAAAATACGGTGCAACCTGCGTCGACATGCTCCAATTCCTGGAGAATGCAAAAAAGGAGCTGGATGACATCGTATTTGCCGATGAAAAAATCAAGCAGGCTGAAAAGCTGCTCGCTGCGGCAACAGCAGCGGCCGAGGAAATCGCCCTGCGGTTACGGAAGGTCCGCCGGGCAGCCGCTGAGGAGATGCAGACCCAGATCAGTCGCGAGCTCACAGAGCTCAACATGCCAAAGGTCCGTTTCCTCTGCGAATTCACCGAAACTGCCCTGGGTCCCAACGGAATGGACAGCCTTCGGTTTTTGATGTCCGCCAACGTAGGTGAAAGCCTGAAGCCCTTGTCCAAGGTGGCCTCCGGCGGTGAGCTGGCCCGGATCATGCTGGCTCTGAAAAACGTCATGGCCCGGCAGGATGCTGTGGGCACGATGATCTTTGACGAGGTGGACGCCGGTGTTTCCGGTCGTGCCGCGCAAAAGGTGGCGGAGAAGCTTCGCCGTGTTTCTGAGGGAAGGCAGGTCCTGTGCGTGACCCATCTGCCTCAGATTGCTGCCCTGGCGGAGCACCACCTTCTGATCTCAAAATCCGAACGGCAGGGGAGAACCTATACAGAGGTTACGCCTCTGGATCGCAGCGGCCGTATTCAGGAGCTTGCCCGCATGATCGGCGGCGCCGAAATTACAGATACCACATTAAAAAGCGCGGAAGAAATGCTTTATTTATAATTACGAGGTATACGAAAATGGGAATTTATGAAGAACTTGTAGCCCGTGGGCTGATTGCACAGGTAACCAATGAGGAAGAGATCCGGGAGATGATCAACGCCGGAAAAGCGACCTTCTATATTGGCTTTGACTGCACGGCTGACAGCCTGACCGCAGGACATTTCATGGCCTTGACTCTGATGAAGCGTCTGCAGATGGCAGGGAATAAGCCCATCGCCGTCATCGGCGGCGGCACCACCATGATCGGCGACCCCTCCGGCCGCACCGATATGCGGAAAATG
Organism: Oscillospiraceae bacterium; assembly: GCA_902767915.1. Taxonomy (GTDB): domain Bacteria; phylum Bacillota; class Clostridia; order Oscillospirales; family Oscillospiraceae; genus JAFRPC01. The sequence continues at coordinate 30,055 of CACXJE010000037.1, forward strand.
CTGACCAAGGCGGACATCGACCATAACGCGGCCTGCTTTAAGAAGCAGATGGAGCGGTTCATTGAATTCGGCGAAGGGAAGGCCCAGATGGTCAATAACGCCGACTGGCTTTTGAACCTGAACTACGTGGAGCTGCTGCGGGACGTGGGCGCCTGCTTCTCCGTCAACAATATGCTGCGGGCCGAATGCTACAAGCAGCGGATGGAGAAGGGCCTGTCCTTCCTGGAATTCAATTATATGATCATGCAGTCCTACGACTTCTACTATCTGTTCCAGCACTATGGCTGCAATATGCAGTTCGGCGGTGATGACCAGTGGTCCAACATGCTGGGCGGCACGGAGCTGATCCGCCGCAAGCTGGGCAAGGACGCCCATGCCATGACCATCACTCTGCTGACGGATTCCCAGGGCAAAAAGATGGGCAAGACCGCCGGCAACGCTGTCTGGCTGGATCCCAACAAGACCTCTCCCTTTGCCTTCTATCAGTACTGGCGCAACGTGGGCGACGCGGATGTACTCAAGTGCATCCGGATGCTGACCTTCCTGCCGCTGGCGCCTTCTATCAGTACTGGCGCAACGTGGGCGACGCGGATGTACTCAAGTGCATCCGGATGCTGACCTTCCTGCCGCTGGCGCAGATCGACGAGATGGACAAGTGGGAAGGGGAGCAGCTGAACAAGGCCAAAGAGATCCTGGCCTATGAGCTGACCAAGATGGTTCACGGCGAAGAGGAGGCCAAGAAAGCCCAGACTGCCGCCAAGGCTCTGTTTGCCGGCGGTTCGGATGATTCCAACATGCCCACTACCGAGCTTGACGAGGCGCTGTTTGCCGACGGCACCGTAAAGGTTTTGGAGCTTCTGACTGCCTGCGGCCTGATTGCCACAAAGTCTGAGGGCAGACGTTTGGTGCAGCAGGGCGGTCTGGTTATCAACGAGCAGAAAATTACGGATATTGATGCTGCTTATACTGCGGACGACGCAAAGGCAGGCATCAAGATCCGGAAAGGTAAGAAGGTCTATCATAAAGCAATACTCAGATAATCATACTATCTATTGGAGGTTACTGCCATGAAACGGCTCCTATCCGCGCTTCTGATTGTGCTGCTCCTGGTCTCGGTCGTACCCGTCACCTACGCTGTGGAGGATACACCGGCCGTTGTCACAGAAGCAGTCACAGATTCCGATTACGACGGCATTCCCGATGCTGTGGACGCTGATCCGAACAGCAACACCTTCTCCGGCACCTACAAGAGCGGCAATTATACCATCAACATGACCTACACCATGGACTACCGGAATTTCTTCGGCAACAACAAGGTGTACAACGAGGATATTGCCGGCTTCTCCACCTGGGCGGCTCAGTTCGCCTATGAGATTGAGGAGAAGGAATCCGACCGGGTCACCTATACGCCCGCTGTGCCCCTGCAGGATTCTGACGGCAGCACCATCTCCAAAGTCTATCATGTGGACGAGCTGATGCGGGCCCACGGCATGGAGGACGTCATCGACTACCGCCTGGAAAACGGATATTTCGACGACTCCATTTCCCTTGGCGCCTACGCCGACGACGACATCACCGAAGTCTTCTTCGGTCACCACAACGTCACCTACAACGGCGAGACCATTGAGGTCATTGCCATCTTTGTCCGGGGCACCAACGCCACCGAGAAGGAGTGGTGCTCCAACTTTGACGTGGGCGATCTCAACCGCTTCGGCGACGAGTACGACTGCGTGGAAGGGAAGTCCCCCCGTCAGCTCAACGGCAGCTGGAACCGGAAGAGCAATCACCGGGGCTTCGACGTCTGCAGCAACCGGATCCGTGTGGCGCTGCAGACCTATATGGACACCTATCTGGACGGAGAGGCCACCCCGGTCTTCTGGCTGACCGGTCATTCCCGCGGCGCTGCCATCGCCAACATTATTTCCTCTTACCTGGTTGACGAGACGCAAAAGGTCTTTGCCTATACCTTCGCCTCGCCCAACACCACCGCCAACACCGAGGCCTCCGCCGAAAAGTACGACTGCATCTTCAACCTGGTCAACGGCGACGACTTCGTTCCCATGCTGCCCATGCCGGAATGGGGCTTCACCCGTTACGGCCGCAGCGCCACGGTCTATGCCTCCAGCGTCAGCTCCTCGGATCGGTCCAGCCTGCTCTCCAACACCTCCTACAGCTATTCCTCGGATTTGCAGACGCTGGTGAACAAATTCGTGAACATGACCAAGAATAACGCCGGTAAGATTGAGGGCTGGCGGGACGTCTATGTCTATCACTGTAAGGGCGGCTCCGGTGTCGACCACGATGAAATGCACCTGCATGCCGGCGAAACAATCGGAGAATTCCGTTCCGGTTCCAGAATGGATTTCGGCACCGACAGCAACTGGAACGGCTACAACGAGCATACGAAGAAATACAGCTATTGTGTAAAAGATAAGGACGGAGGCTTTTTGGGTCTTGGGAACAAGTATTCCTGCTGCCAGACCCCGGCCTACGCCATGCAGATCCTTGCCATCACCATGGGCAACCTGGGTCTCAGCGCCGGTTGGGATTTCCTGACCAGCTACAAGCTGGCGAATCGGTTCGACTTTGGGAAGACCAGCCTGATCACCAGCTACGCCACCAAGATCATTGATCCCCATTATATGGAGAACTATTACCTGATTCAGACGGTTCTGGAACGGGATGGAGATCCCGATACGGCCTTCTCCACGGCTTCTTCTTTGTATACCGACAACGGCAGACCCGTGCATACCCACAATTACACCTTTTATTACTATGAAGGCAAGGAACCCACCTGCACCCAGGAAGGGGAGGGATACAAGGTCTGCAACTGCAGCCAGATCAATTCCGATTGGTATGACGATGTGGTCAACAACGTAAAGGTTCCTGCTCTGGGCCACAGCATGGAATATACCTATGCCGGCAGCAACACCCACACCGTTTCCTGCCAGCGGGGTGATCTGGAAACCGTCACCGAGGCCTGTGTTTACGACGAGAACAACGTCTGCACCCTCTGCGGCCACGTAAAGGCTGCTTCCCGGACTATCTCCGTCTACGTGGTGGACGAGCTCAACGGCGAGAGCGTGTACGCCTGGGCCTGGGGCGATGCCGGCAACCTGGATGCCGCCTGGCCCGGCCACGCGCTGACTGCCGTAGGCACCGACAAGGGCAACCATCCCTACTACAAGATCGATCTGGACGTTGCCGATTACGACAAGATCATCTTCAACCGGAACGGCCAGCCTGAGACCGCTACCCTGAACGTCGCCTCCGACGCCGGCGAGAACAACTACGTGGTCTACTACATCTACGGCGTCAACGGCAATGACCTGCAGGCCTCCCAGGGCACCGACATCTGGCCGGCTCCCGGCGTTGTCACCGATCCCACCTGTACCGAGGGCGGCTACACCACCTACACCGGCATGTTCACCGGCGAGACCCGCGTTGAGAACGAGACCCCGGCCCTGGGCCACAACCCCGGCGAGCCCGTCCGTGAGAACGAGGTTCCCGCCACCTGCTCCGCGGAAGGCTCCTACGACGAGGTCGTCTACTGCCAGCGCTGCGGTGAGGAGCTGTCCCGTGAGACCAAGACCATCGAGAAGACCGCGCATACCCCCGCAGAGCCCGTGATCGAGAACAACGTGGATCCCACCTGCACCGAGGCCGGCCACTACGACTCCGTGGTCTACTGCTTTGAATGCGGCGAGGAGATCTCCCGCGAGACCGTCACCGTTCCCGCCCTGGGCCATACCCCCGCTGCCGCTGTGAAGGAGAACGAGACCGCTGCCACCTGCACCACTGCCGGCGGCTACGACATGGTGGTCTACTGCTCCGTCTGTAACGAGGAGCTGAGCCGCGAGCATACCGAGATTCCTGCTACCGGTCACGCCTACGGCGCCCCCGAATGGACCTGGACCGCGGACAACACCGCCGCCACCGCCAAGTTCACCTGCGCCAATTGTGGCGACGTCCAGACCCTGGATGCAGTCATCACCGAGACCGTGCTCACCGAGGCCAAGCCTCACGTGGCCGGCGAGAAGAAGCTGATCGCCACGGTCACCTTCAACGAGACCGCATATACCG
>CACXJE010000038.1 GCA_902767915.1 Oscillospiraceae bacterium
ACCGACTGGTTCAACCGCCACGCCGGGGTAGAGGCATAAACAAGCGTCACGGGAGATCCCTTGCGGGGTCTCCCGTGACGCTTGTTTGTGAATGAAAGAATGAAAGAATGAAAATATGAAAAAATTGTGGTATTTTCCATATTTCCAATATGGAAAATGAATTCAATCCGTCCCGAAGGGACACCGAAATTCTTTCATTCTTTCATAGTTTCATTTTTTCATTCAAGAAGTGATGCCGTGCCAGGAAATCCTCCTGGTACTGCCGGTACAAGGGCGGGTCCGTGAGGCAGGAGATGGCGTGAGGGGCTTCCGGGATCAGATGCAGCTCGCTGTGGTCCGCGGCGGCCCTGTGCATGGCCTCGGCGTGGGCCGGCAGGATAAAATCGTCCTTCGCCCCGTGGAGGAACAAAATCGGAAGCTTCGTCCCGGGCAGACTCTCGATGGGCCGCATCTGCCGATAGCTGTACCCATAGAGAAGCTTTGCGCAGGGGGAGGCCAGATTCACCAGACCGGCAGGCAGATGCATGGCCCGCATGCCCACCTGCAGCACGCTCTTGATCTCGCTGAAGCCGCAGTCAGACACCACAAAATCCACCGGCGGGTCGTATTTCAGGCTGGCAATGGAGGTGGCGGCTCCCAGGGATTCCCCGTGCAGGCCGAACAGCCTCGCATCCGGGTACCGCGCCCGGCTGTCCCGGACCAGCGCGTCCAGATCCCGACCTTCCCGGACGGAATAGGTGCAGAAGGTTTTTTCGTTTTCCCCGTGGCCCCGGAGATCATAAATCAGCACATGGAAGCCGAAGTCCAGGTAGTTCTTGGCGTATTTCAGGGCGCCGTACCGGTTGTCGGTGTAGCCGTGGGAGATCAGAACGTACCGGTCCGTGGGTTTGGGGTTCCGCAGCAGCTCCACATGGAGGGCGTAGCCGTCATAGCTTTTGACCTGGTAATCCTCTTTTTCCAGAGGGCCGTACCAGGACAGGTCATAGTGGGCCGCCTGCCAGCTCCAGGCCTCCTGCAGGCTCTGGCGCTGGATCCGCATAGAGATGGCAGCCAGCAGGCAGCCCAGTCCAAAGACGGCCGCCAGCAGGCCCAGGACAATAAACAGACAAATCCATAGGGTGTGCATTGCGATACCTCCTGTGTACAATCATTGCGCGGGGCCGCTGCAGCTTCTTCGGGCTGCAGCCGCCGGGGATGCCGTCAATAGACGGTTTTCAGATCTTCCTCCCGGAGCCCGTACTGCCGGCAGAACTCCGCCAGCTCCCGGGGAGAGTTGGCTGCGCAGATCGCCTGGAATTTCCCGGTCTCCCGGTCCAGAAAGCCCAGGGTCAGCTCCCGGTTGCAATAGCTCCTGCGTACCGCCGGCTGCAGCTTTTCCGCATCATAGGCGGGCTTTTTTTCTTTTCGGAACCACATAGTCAGTCCTCCGTTTTTTCAGGCATCGGGATCAGATCCGTTTTGCCAGCTCCAGCGCGATCCAAAGCTTGTCCAGGTCATGGTTGGCGGATGCAAGGGCGTCATATTCATAGCTGGGGGCGTCCAGCACGTCGCCGGTCACCAGAAAGTCCCAAAGCTCGAAGCCGTGGAAGTCGCAGACCGCCTGGACCCCCGCCAGCTCCATCTCCACAGCGATGCAGCCCTCCGCCCTTCGGGCTTCTGTCAGAGCCCGGGTCTCCCGATAAAAGGCGTCCGTGGTCCAGATCCGTCCCTTCACATGGGGCAATCCCAGCTCCGAAAACAACTCCGCCAGACGGTCCGCGTTTTGGATCCGGATATAGTCCGCGGGCGGGGCGTAGTGGTAGGACATGCCCTCGTCCCGGTATGCCTCCGTGGGGATCACGTACTTTCCCTCGGTGGCGGCCCGGTTCAGGCTGCCGGCGGAGCCGAACATGATGTATTTCGTCGCGCCTGTGAGCCAGTTGAGCTCGATCACATTGTTCCCGGCCAGGGTGGAGCCGAGGCCGCAGAGAAAGACGGCGATCTTCCGTCCCCCGTGCTCCAGCAGGTAAATGGGCTTCGACCCGTCCACACCGCCCACGACGCCGGCCTCCTGCAAGGGCAGAAGCCGCCGCAGCTCCGAGAGGATCACGTGGGAAAAGGTCAGAACGCAGGTATCGCACAGGTGCTTTTGCGGCCCGTAGAAGGTGCCGGGACCGATGATGGGCTCGGATTCGTCATAGGAATGGATAATCATCTAACGGTCTCCTTTCTGCGGTTCCAGCGCGGCGCACAATGTGCGCCGCTACAGCTTGATTTCCATGTATCGGCGGTAGGTTTCAAAGCCCGCCGTCTCGTAGAAGGCCAGGGCCTCCCGGTTGAACTCCCACATGTTGAGCTCCAGCCGGTCAAAGCCCCGCTCCTTCGCCACAGCCTTGGCCCGGTCGATCAGGGCTCTGCCGATTCCCTGCCGCCGGGCGGCTTCGTCCACCCCGAACTCGTCGATATCCAGAAAATGCCGTTCGAACATGAAGGGGTTTTCCGGCCTGCGGATCTCATGCAGGATCGCAAAGCCAAGGATCACCCCGGCCTCCTCTGCCACCAGGATGTCCTGGTCCGGGTCGTTCCAGACCGTATACACATGGTTTTCCAGCTCCGGCGCGAAGCCGGGCTTGAAGGTCTCGGGCCGCCCCGCCACGTGCAGATCGTTGACCTGTTTGCGCAGCCGGTTTACCCCGGGGAGGTCAGCCTCGTTTGCGAATCGGATGTTCATGTCGGTCACCTCTGCTTTTGTCAGCAAGCATGCTTTTTGCCGTTACGTATTGGATTGGTTTTGCCGGAGCCAGGCCTCCAGCTCCGGGGTCCGGGACCAGTATTTGACGCCCCAGTTTTCGAAGCTCCATTGGTCCATGTAGCCGTTGCATTCGTAATCCACATACCAGAGCAGGTTTTCCCGCACCACAAAGTTGGTGGGAAAATAGTCGATGTTCAGCCCTGCAGACCTTGCCAGGGCAGCCATCTCCCGGACCTGGGGAAGCCACGCAGACACATCTGTGCCGGCAGTGACCAGCTCCATGACTGTCGGCCCCTCGATGTATTCCTTTACGATCCGTTCCGCTTCCCGGTCCAGGGTAAGCATAGCGGGAATCCGGATCCCGGCGGCCCGGAGCCGGTCATAGTCCCGGGCCTCGGCCTCGATCTTGTTGCCGAAGCTGTAGTAAGCACAGGGCTCGTGGTGGATCTGCTTGAGCACCACCTGCCCCGTTTCGCCCTCCGCCAGATAGGAGTAGCCGCCCTTGCCCCGGCCCAGCAGCCGCAGGAGCCGGTAGGGGGTTCCGCAGACCGTCAGCATTTGTTCCATGTTCTTTCTCCTTCACAGCTCCATGCGGGTCTGTTCGTATCGCTCCGGCAGCTCGTTCATCCACCGGAAGCAGGCCTCCGGCCGGGACAGCATGCCGTATTGGCCGCACTTTTCATTCAACAGGGCCATGAGCCGGTCCCGGTTCGGGCTGGGCAGCAGGTATGCGCTGCCGTAGGTCTGGATATAGCGTTCCTTCAGCCCGGGAAAATGCCGATCCAGGGCCGCATAATAGTATTCCCGGTCTCCCTCCCGGAGCGTCAGGCCCATGTCAAAGCAGATGACGCCCTTTACGCCCACTTTGGCGCAGGCCTCCAGGATGGATGCAATATTTTCCTCGGTGTCGTTGAGGAAGGGCAGAATCGGCGTCAGCCAGACCACCGTGGGGATCCCCCGGTCCCGAAGGGCGGCCAGCACCTCCAGCCGGCGGCGGGTGGTGCAGACCTTTGGCTCCACAATCCGGCACAGGTCCTCGTCCCAGGTGGTGAGGGTCATCTGCACCACGCACTTAGCCTCCCGATGGATGTCCGCCAGCAGGTCCAGATCCCGGAGGATCCGGTCAGACTTGGTCTGGATGGCGGCGCCGAAGCCGTATTTGCGGATGATCTCCAGGCAGCGGCGGGTGAGGCCCAGGGCCTCCTCGCAGTGCATATAAGGATCCGACATGGACCCGGTGCCGATCATGCAGGGCTTCCGCCGGGCCTTCAGGGCAGCCTCCAGCAGGGCGGGAGCGTTTCCCTTTACCTCCACGTCCTCAAAGGGATGGGTGAAGCCGTAGCAGCGGCTCCGGCTGTCGCAGTAGATGCAGCCGTGGGTGCAGCCCCGGTAAACATTCATGCCCAGCCCGCCGCCGTTTTGGTGCAGCAGGGTCTTCGCTTCGGTAATATGCAAGGCCGGTCCCCTCCCCTCTCAGGTTTCTGCTTGTCTTCGTTTTCCGGTTCCGAAGCCTACGCGGGGTCAAGCCGCCAGACGTGCACGGAAAAGCCTGCAAACAGCTCCTCGCAAATGAACGGGACCTTAGGCATACGTTTTTCCAGCAAAAGCACTCGTCCGGCCTCCCAGCAGATCCGGGAAAAGCGTCCGAGACTTTGTGCCTTGTGTCTGGAAATCACCTGTCCCCGGGAGTCGAAAATCGTCAACTGCTCCATACTGTCATTTACGCCCAGAAAGCGTCCGTCCGGCAGCAGGGATGTAACAGAAACCGGAATCTCCGGGACGATCTCCCGGCAGGCGCCGGTTCGGAGATCCAACAAGTGGAGGCATTTATCCTGATACCATTGATCCCACAAAATGCTGCCGGTGATATGCGCAGAATCCAGGGAAAATACGGCCTTGTCGCAGCGCCACCGTTCAACTTCCTCCAGAGCTTCATCCAGCAGGACAATCTCCTGCCCGTCTGAGGTATTATACACAAACCCGTTCAGCTCCGCAACGTATACCAGGTCCCGGAGCCCCTCCTCTGCAGAGATTATCCGGGAGCGCAGCAGCTCACCGGTCTCGCCGTTGATGCGATAGAGGAACCCTGACCGGGAGACGGAACAGTCGCCATTGATATAAAGTGTGATGGTCCCGTCAGCCGCGACATCAGCGAAGGAGAACCACACGCCTTTTACAGGCGACTTGAATTTCCAGCGAGTACTACCATCGCCACGTAGGCAAACCAAGGCACTTTGGCTATTGTTCTTTATGCCGGAGGGGGTCAGAATCGGCTCCTGTATGGAGGCCAGGCCCACCAGCTCACTCTGTTCAGTGCGCCAAAGGGGCCGGTAAAGTGCCGCCTCTGTACACGTCCACCTTTTCAGCGTTCCGGCAAAAAACGACCGTGTGATAATTCTATCCGTCGAACGACCGGCATCATCGAAAACGATCGGACGAAATGCGGCAAGCTCCGGGGCATGGGGAACAGACAGATGGGGCTGCCCAAGCTCGTACAGCAGTTTTCCGGCATCATCCGCCCATCTGGTCGGCAAAATGGCTTCATACAGTCCCAACTGCGCTTGCCACGCTAAGGGCCAATCCTCCCGGGGAAGCTCAGTCAGCACATATTGATTGGGCCGTTTTCTCAGGGCTGATACCCGGTCCTTGATTGCCCGCAGCGTATCCTCACTCCGGGGCACAGTCCGCGGTTCAAATTCCGCGGCATCCAGAAGGGCCGTTCCGACATTCTCCTCCAACAGCTTCAGCTTTTCCTCCAGATTCACGCCGTGAGAAGCATACCGGAATGCCTTTGGCGCTGCGCCGTCTCCAAACAACTGATCCAATGCCTTGCCCAGCTTTGCCCAGGAGCCTTCACTGTCACAGGCAGCCATCCGCCTGCCGCCCCGGTACAAAACACAGCGGAATACATCGTCGTCAAAATAATAGAACAGCAGCCCGGCACAGGCGGGATCGGTTTTGGTTATCCGCTTTGCCAGTCTTTCCAGACTCGGTGCCTCCTCAATCTCTGTGCTTGCCCCCGGAAGGACATCCGTCCAGGGCAGGTTGTTTTCCCGCAGCAGGTAATTGTCCGGCAGCAGATCGGTGATTTCCTCTCGATTTGCCCCGTAAAAATGCAGCGTTGCAGTTGAAAAGCCCATATGCTCACCTCAATCGGCCCGATCTCCCTCTGCGGATTCGCTGTTATCGGTTCTCCTGGTCCGGATCCTGTTCTGGGGCGGCTTTCTCCGCGTTCCGGGCCTCGACCTTTTCTGCGCCCGCTTCCGCGGTATGGATCAGGGTTCTCCCCAGATCCAGGAAGGCTCCGCTGAGATCCCTGCCGGTTTCCCGCCAGCTGCCGTCGTTGGTCACGTTCTTCTGCGGCACAGCCTCCGCCGGGTCCTTTCCGTCGACCCAGGCGTCCGCCTTGTCCACGCCGATCTTAGCGGTCTTGATCAGGGTCTTCCCCAGTCCCGAGAACGCCTCGCCCAGACGCTTGCCGGTGCCCTTCCAATCCTCTTTCAATGCCATGAGAAATACCTCCTGTTTTTTATTGATTATACACGCTTTTCCGTACATTGTCAAATCGCTGATTCCGGGACAATCTGCAGTTCTGCCATAGAGCAGCGATTCGCAGAAATAAAAAAGGGTCGTCAGCCCCCAATTGGGGACTGACGATTCTTGGAAGGGTTGTGCAAAAAAGATGCCGGCTTAAGCGTAATCCAGCCGCCAGACGTGGAAGCTGGTTTGCTCAAAAAGCTCATCCGAGACAAAGCCGTGGGTGTCCGGGGAGCGGTTTTCCAGAATGCAGATCCCATCCGCCTCGGCCCGGACCTTGGTAAACGCGCCGTCGCCCTGGGCCCTGTGGCGGGAGATCACCCGGCCCGCGGCGTCAAACACCGTCAGCTCTGTGCCCCTTTCGTTGCCGCCCAGGAAACGCCCGTCCGGCAGCAGGGCCCGAACGAAGGTCGGGACCTCCGGGGCGATCTCCCGGCAGGCGCCGGTGCGCAGGTCGTAGAGGCGAAGCGCCCGGGTAGAAATATCCTGATCCCAGAGGGTATTGCCCACGATATTCTTCTTTTGGGGGCCAAGGACAGGCCGCGGGCAGGGCCAGCGGCGGATTTCCTCCAGATTCTCGTCCAGCAGGACGATCTCCTTCCGATTGGCGATATAGGCAAAGGCCTTCAGCGCTTCCACCGGCAGCAAGGCGTCGAGATTCTCCGCCGCCGGGACGACCCGGGAAACAAGCAGCGCGCCGGTCTCCCCGTCGATGCAGCAGAGTTGGGCGTCTGTGGCCGTATAGCTGTTGCCCCGGGAATAGAGGGTGAGGATCCCCTCCGGGCTGGCGTGGAAGCTGTCGGGGGAACGCTCCGCCCCGGCGGGATAAACGCTCCAGCGGACGCTGTCGTCCTGCCCCAGACAGACCACCAGGGGCTTGCCGTAGTCTCTTCTGGACCCAAACGGGGTTTGGACGGTTTCGTACTCGCAGGCGAGGAGCACCGGATCCCCCTGCTTCGTGAGCCACAGAGGGCCAAAGACCTCAAACGCCGGCTCCTTCCGATCCTCCAACGTTCCATCCGGGAGAGAATAGAGCAAATAGCGCCTTGCCATGTCTCCGCCGTCGCCGAAGAGAACCCGATGAAAGGCCAGATCCGGGCGCCGGGGCACAGAATATCGGCCGCTGCCAAAGTCGAAAAGAAGCGTGGCAGCGTCGTATCTGCGCCATTCGGGACGGATCCGTTCGTACAGCCCCAGCTGGGCCTGCCAGTCCACGGGCCAGTCCTCGACAGGCAGCTCTGTCAGAGCGCACTGATTGGGCCGTTTTTTCAGAGCGGCCTCCCGCGCCTTAACGGCCCGCAGGGTCCCGTCTCCCCTGGGAACGGTCCTCGGTTCAAACTCGGCGCAGTCCAGCAGGGCTGCCCCCACGCTTTCCTCCAGCAGCCGGACCTTCTCCTCCAGGTCCACGCAGCGGGCGGCGTATCGGAAGGCCTTCCCCGCAAGCTTGTCCCCAAAGAGGGCGTCCAGGGCCTTGCCCAGCTTGGCCCAGGATTCCTGGCTGAGACAGCCCGCCGCCTTTTTCCCGCCTCGGTACAGGCTGCAGGAGAACATTTCATCGTCAAAATATATGAACAGCAGGGCGGCGGCCTCCGGGTCCGCCTTGGTCAGCTTCTTCGCGAGCTTTTCCAGCTCTGCCCCGCCGCCCTCCGCCGTCTCCGGCAGCAGCAGCTCCAGCCAAGGTGCGTTCTGCTCCCGCAGCAGCAGGGAATCCGGCAGCAGCGGCGCAAGCTTTTCCCGATCCGCACCGTAAAGGTGCAGGCTCGCAGTGCTCAGTCCCATGATAATCCCTCCTGAAGTGGTAGTTCGATTTACACGCGTTCTATAGATTCTGCTCCATCTCAGCAGTCGGCCCGTAGTCGATCTTCCAATCCAGAAAAGAGCCCAGGGTGCCGCAGTTTACACAGCGTTCGCCCTCGTAGACCCAACGGACGTCTCCGTTTTCCCGGCGGTCAAAGCCGATCCGGACGTTGAACTGCTTGCATTGTTTGCAAACGCTGCATTTTCGCAGCCGGGGCACAAGCTTTGCGATCCTGGCACCGAACTCTATGGATTTCTCGACAAGCGTGTTTTCTCTCGTGTTTATCGCCAGCTTTATTATAATGGAAACAGCCGTTATTATCAAGTATTAGACAGTTATTCATCATTCATTATTCAATATTCATTTAGAAGCTCCTGTCGCGCCGTAATTTAATGAAGAATGAATGATGAATAACGAAAAATGAAGAATACACCAAAGCGAAGCTCCCGCCGCTTGCGCGACAGGAGCTTCGCTTTGGTGACCCGTCGGGGACTCGAACCCCGGACCCACTGCTTAAAAGGCAGTTGCTCTACCGACTGAGCTAACGGATCGTCATGAGCAACGCCTGCGGCGTTGCTTTTTGGCTGGGATGGCAGGACTCGAACCTGCGAGTGCCAGAGTCAAAGTCTGGTGCCTTACCACTTGGCGACATCCCAATGTATCCGGCATGCAGGCGAAAACCTGTGCATTTTGATTTTGCGCCTTCCCCGGCCTGTGGCACCGGGGAAGGCGTCTTTTGTATGGGGTGAGTGATGGGACTCGAACCCACGGTCTTCAGAGCCACAATCTGACGCGTTAGCCAACTACGCTACACCCACCATATTCAATTGACAATTGTTTTTTGCCGGTTGTCAGTCCAAAAAAATCGTTATGAACTCATATTTTGGATGGGCGGGGCATCAACTATGTTGATGGCACGCCAGGAGGGACTCGAACCCCCGACCTACTGCTTAGAAGGCAGTTGCTCTATCCAACTGAGCTACTGGCGCGTATGGAGCGAGTGATGGGAATCGAACCCACGCCCACAGCTTGGAAGGCTGTTGTACTAGCCGTTATACTACACCCGCAGCTTCCTGACACAATCAGCCCTAAAATATTATCACAAGTTCCCGTGATTGTCAAGGTTTTTTCTTTGTACTTCCGGGTTTTTTCTTGTGGGGCCGGGGATTCGGGTACTTTTTGGGCGGTGGTTCGGGCCGATGCGGGCATCGGCCCCTACCCTTGCGCTTCCTCGCCTTGCGGCGGCGGTACGATCGTCCCCGCTGCGCGGGGCATGATCGTACCCCACGATTGGACGTTTCCCACAGGCAGTTGCTTTCCGTTCAGGACTGCCTCCCGCAGGGTCTCCCCTTCGTAGCGGAGCTTCAGAGAGAAGAAGGGGACGTTTTCTTCCATCAGGCGGAAAAAGATCCGGTCCCCTTCCCATTGCGGCAGGTTGTTGATCTGTGCGCCCGTGATCCACTCCAGGGTCCCTTCGTCACAGTCCCGGAGATTGCCTGTGAAGCCCTCCGCCCGGAACAGGTGCATATACTCCCCTTCCCAGCGGTCGGACACAAAGGTGATGATCCCGCAGTAGCGGTAATCCGTCAGCGTCAGGCCCGTCTCCTCCAGAACCTCCCGGCAGACACAGTCCTCGGGGCTCTCGTTTTCCTCAAAGTGACCCCCCACGGCCACCCATTTATCCCGGTTTACGTCCCGGTCCTTTTTCATCCGGTGCAGCATCAGATAGCGGCCGTCCCGGACGATATAACAAAGGGTGGTATTCTGCATCAGTCGTTCACCATCAGCCGGATGGCACTCCGGAGGTTCTCGATCTCCAGGGTTGCCTCACCCTTGGCAAACTCCCCGTCCAGCGTCCAGTCCATGGAGGGATCTGCGTGGACAATGACATGGCTGGCAGGATGGAAGCTCAGCATAGGAGAATTGTAATCCTGGGTTGTAATCGCCCGGATGATCTCGGTAAGCTGGCTGATATTGGAGGGATATTTGACGTACATGACCTCGAACAGGCCGTCGTTCAGGTCTACGATCTCCGGATCCAGGGTCAGGATGCCGCCCACAGAGGTGGAATTGCTGATGGCGCCGAAGATATAATCGCCCTCCAGTCTGGTTTTCCCGTCCAGGATGGTTTCCACGTGGCAGCGGTGCAGAGAGGTAAGCTCCTTGACCCCGCCCAGCAGGTAAGCCATGTGGCCCAGGACGTTTTTCACGCTCTGGGAGGTGGCATAGGAGGTCTTGGTAAAGGCGCCGAAGGAGGCCACGTAGGTAAAGAACCTGTTCTGGAAGCGGCCCACGTCATAGTTGATGGGCCGGCCCTCCACAATATCCCGGGCGGCCCGGACCACGTCCTTGGACAGGTTCAGGCTGGAGGCAAAGTCGTTGGTGGAGCCGGCGGGGATATAGCCGATCGGCGTCTTGGCATTGACGCTGCAGACGCCGGAAATGATCTCGTTGAAGGTGCCGTCGCCGCCGATGCAGACGATCAGGTCCACGGAATCGGCATACTTGGCGGCCAGCTCCGTGCCGTCGCCCCGTTTGAGGGTCATAAAGGTCAGGCACTCGTAGCCGGCACGACGGAACACCGTCAGAATCTCGTGCAGATGGGGATTGGCCTTCTTGGTTCCGGCCATGGGATTCATAATCAGAAGCAAGCGTTTCATGTTCGGTTCCTCCGAAAAAGGGATCTTCTCCCGGTTGAATTTGTTGGGAATATTATGCTCCATTTTCCCGTCATTGTCAATAGACAAACCCATCGGCCCGTCCGGTTTTGGATTGACAAACCAGCGAGGCTGTGATAAAGTATGAAGCACCGATCAACAACCGCGGGCATGGTGGAATTGGCAGACACGCTGGATTTAGGTTCCAGTGGGAAACCATGCAGGTTCGAGTCCTGTTGCCCGCACCAAAAGCGCCGCTTGTGCGGCTAAGATAAGAGATAATGGAGAATAGATAAGAACGAATAGATATAGAATGCGGCAATGCGGCGCTTTTGTGCTATTCACTATTCTCCATTATCTCTTATCTATTATCTATCATGACGAAAGAAACAGCTCATACTAAGCTCTCATAGAAAGCTTGAAAATTGATTCGAGCAGAAATTGCGCCAGACGGGGCGGAGGACGCAGGCGGGCTTGACGCCCGGCAAGGACGACAACGAAGTATGGCACAATTTCTGCCGGAACAGGTTAAAGATTTCTATGGGAGCTTAGTATCAAATAACAGGAGGATTCGCATGCAATGCCAATTCCAAACTACTTGAAAACGATTACCTTTGATGAAACCAGGAAAGGCTCCTTTACTGTCCTAAAGGTGAAATGCTCCTGCGGTTCTATGTTGTTTGACGTCTTCGAGTCTTATCTCGATAAGGCTGAACGGGAAGCGTGTAAGCCATACTACGACGCACTGGACAAGCTTTACACGGGAGGACACGCCTCGACCTGTACCATTGACGAAGACGGCACGGTACATCATTGGGTTTTATTTTCCTCTGATCTCAACGGGCCGAAAGAAGAGGTATTTGTCCCCGAGCCTCCGGTGTTTTCTTCTATTCAAGTAATCAAGGCAAAATGCAGCAAATGTCAGAAAGAGCATATTCTGTTTGACAGCAGATACCATGGATACAGCGGTAAATACGGTAATGCTGCAACCAACTCTGAAAAAGAGTATGTCCCGCATTTCAGGCAAAAGAGACGCCGAGACACGCTTCCGGTTTTGTTGTGTGTTCAGCTCGAATATGATGATAACCTCGAGGAGTTTCAGCAGAATACCGGAATTGCATGCGATTATGCAAATTATTCGGACGCATATACCTGGATCACCATTTATGCAATTGACGAGAACGGGAAAAAGCGCAAGTTGTTTGAACGCGAGACAGATTGATTGCAGCAGTGAAGACCGGAATCTTTTTTATCAACCCTTTCACGTCGGAGATCCCGACCCACGGCTCAGAAAAGGCAGGCGCTTGTTGCGTCTGCCTTTTCTTCGGCTGTGTTCCGGGTCCCCTTCTTTTCTCCACGCGACCCGCTGTGCTGGACTTCGATGGGGCCCCTATTCAGATCAATCCTCTTCGGTAAACGCAAAGCGCTGCAGACTGCGCTCCGGGTTCTCGAAGATTACGATGTCCGGCCGGAGCAGCTCCAGATAGGCTTCATAGTCGTGGGGTCCCTTCACATTGTCTCTGTGAATCAGCGTCACCTCGCTGAAGTGGTCCAGAAACAGCTTTGCTTCTCCGTTCAAATAACTGTCATGCAAAATCAGCAGCTTCGGCAGCTCCGGATGTTCCTCGTTCACATAATGCACAGGCTCCGGCTTTTCGATCCGGAAACTGGCGTTCTCTCGCAGCCATTTGCTTTCGTTCACCGATTTTGTCGTGATCCGGGTATACACAGGAACCAGTTCATTGATGGGAAATTCGGAATTCGGCAGGTATTTCTGGAGCTGCATGCTGATGTCGAACTCCGCCTTCTCCAGCCGGGGGATTTCGGGATGTGTTTCCCGCAGCAGCTCTATGAGCTTCTGCGCATAGGCAAAGGCACCGTTCTGGTTCCAGTGACCGGCATCGTATTTCTGATTGGCTACCGGTTCTGTTTTCTTTGCCTCCAGCAGCCAGTCCAGCACGTAGACATACGTCACATCTGTCTTTGACAAGGCGTTCAGAAGCTGATCTGTGCGGGAAACGCTGCCCAGCTTATTATACCCGCTGGGAAAATACTCTTCATATACGGTTTTCTTATCCGGAATCAGGGTGTAATAAAAGGCCGCTCCGTGCGTGTGCGCCAGATCGCTGAAGCGCTGCATCCAGCCGGCATACTCCTCCGCCCATTCCTCGTTCAGATTCAGATGCTGATAATCCGCGATATAATAGTCCAGGTCAAAGAATACGTAATGGTTTTTGCCGTACATAAAGGTGGGATGGTCCATTAAGCTAAAGAGCTTGTCATTCAGCAGCACATAGGCATCCAGCGCTTCATTGCGAAGGCCGACACGCTTGTTGTAATACTCCTCCACCTGTTCGATGCGTTCTCGAACGGAAACATTCTCTTCCCAATCTATCTCCGGGAGATAGGCGTTGTCCCGCTCCGAAGCCTGATTCTTTTTGAAATTCGTCAGCGCCAGGGGGATCACCAACAGGACCACAAAAAGCAGGCAAAACAGAATGTCCAGAATTTTTCTCATTTTCACGCCTGCCTTTCTCAGAATCGGAAATAGATGAAGGGATTATAGGTGCTGTTGGAGATGAACAGGAAGCACACGGCCAGCAAAGCCACGGCGAAAATCCGGCGGCAAATCGTGAGCGGAACGCTGTCCAACGCACTGTCAAGCTTCGGAAACGGCTTTTTCAGCAGCTGCAGCCAGGGCACGCACAGCAGCACTGCCCCAATCAGCACAACTGTTGTCCGGGTGTCTAAATACCAGCTCAAACCATACCGCAGAAAAGCCGGCTTGTTCCGGCCAAACAGGATGCCCAGATAGTTCCAGGTATCCCGAAGACTGACCAGACGGAACAGGGTCCACCCCAACACCGCCACCAGCATCGTATAGAGCCACATGATCGGTTTCGGCAGACGAAAGCGCCCGAGAGGATGCTTTTTCAGGAACCGTTCGACCAGGACGAACAACCCATGCCATAGACCCCAGATCAAAAAGCCAAAGGCTGCGCCGTGCCAGAGGCCCGTGGCCAGGAAAACCACAAAAAGGTTGAAATAGACATTGCCCTTCCGACTTCCGCCGAGCGGAATATAGAGGTAATCCCGGAACCACTGGGACAGGGAGATGTGCCAGCGCCGCCAGAACTCGGTGATGCTGGTGGAGATGTAGGGATAGTTGAAGTTTTCCTGGAACTCAAAGCCGAACATCTTACCCAGGCCGATGGCCATTTGGGAATAGCCGGAAAAGTCAAAAAACAGCTGCAGGCTGTAGCAGACGGAACCCAGCCAGGCAATCGGAGCGTTGATCATATGGACGTTTTCCACCATGATCCGGTCCACGGTCTGTCCCAGCAGGTTGGCAAGCAGCACTTTCTTGGACAGGCCCCAGACAAAGAGCTCCACGCCCCTGGCAAACTGTGCGGCGCTGTGTTTTCTGCCCCGCAGATAGGGCTGGATGTCGTGATACCGGACGATGGGGCCGGCAATCAGCTGGGGGAAC
The DNA here is from genome assembly GCA_902767915.1 of Oscillospiraceae bacterium. Lineage (GTDB taxonomy): Bacteria > Bacillota > Clostridia > Oscillospirales > Oscillospiraceae > JAFRPC01. The sequence continues at coordinate 14,214 of CACXJE010000038.1, forward strand.
ATGGAAATATACAGTGCCAGATCCAGGAAATTTCGTTGGACCACATAGGTAGACGCATCGGAAGGGTCCTCCCGATACACATCGATCACATAGGACAGGCCCTGGAAGGTGAAGAAGGAAATCCCAATGGGCAGAGCAATCTCCTTGAATGTGAGGGGCCGGGAGAGCACGGTACTCACGATCTGCCCCAGGAAGCCGAAATACTTGAAATAAACCAACAGGCCCAGATTAAACAGCACCGCCGCGATCAGCAGGAGCTTCCGCCGCAGACAGCGGATTCGGATCCGATGAATCAACAGACCGAAGCTGTAATTCACAATGATGGACGCAGCCATCAAAAACACGTACTTCGGCTCTCCCCAGGCGTAAAAGAACAGGCTGCACACCAGGAGCAGACAGTTTTTCCAGCGGATGGAAGGAATCACATAGTACAGTATTATCGTAACCGGCAAAAATACCGTGAGAAAAATCAGGGAGCTGAATACCATAGGCACGCCTCTTCTTCGTTTTTCTGACTGAATACGGATTGCAGGTTTTTACAATATCACAAAGTCCGCAATAACGCAAGCCCGACTTTCGCCGGGCTTGCTTCATTCGAAATAAAACAGGTCTTCAAAGCGCTTGTCCAGCGCGATGCAGAGGATCAGCGCCAGCTTGGCGGTGGGGTTGAACTGGCCCGTCTCGATGGAGCTGACGGTGTTGCGGGACACGCCCACCAGCTTCGCCAGCTCCGCCTGGGACAGGTGTTTCTCCTTCCG
>CACXJE010000039.1 GCA_902767915.1 Oscillospiraceae bacterium
TCTGACCGGCCAACGACAAACAAACGCAACCCGGCAGCGGACTCGTCCGCTGCCGGGCTTTGCTTTGTATGAATGCTTTCGTAGAGGCTCATCAAATCGAGATTTGGCGAGCGGAAACGCCCGTAGGGGCCGATGCCTACATCGGCCCTCACGCTGATTCGGGGAAGGGCCGATGTGGGCATCGGCCCCTACGAATTGAGATCAACAAGCCCCGATTTGCAGGGGCCTTGCGTAGGGCGGCCAGACCCCTGGCCGCCGCCGGAAGGCAGATCATCATCGCGGCGGGTGCAAACAACCCCCGCACCGGATCACTCCGGTGCGGGGGTTGATGTTTGACAGAGAACAATCAGCGGTTGTTGTACCGCTCAATGCCCATGGCCAGCAGGTCCAGCGCCCGGGCCAGGTCCTTCTCCTTGAGGACGTAGGCGATGCGGATCTCGTTGAGACCCTTGCCGGGGGTGGCATAGAAGCCGGCGGCGGGGGAGCACATGACGGTCTCGCCGTGGTCCTCGAAATCGGTGAGCATCCACTTCATGAACTTGTCGGCGTCGTCGATGGGGAGCTTGGCCATCACATAGAAGGCGCCCATGGGCTTGGCGCAGACCACGCCGGGAATGGCGGTGAGCTTTTCGTAGCACAGATCCCGGCGGCGGCGGTACTCGTCCCGGACCTTGGCAAAGTACTCGGGGCCGACGGAGTAGAGGGCGGCGGCGCCCACCTGCTCCAGGGTGGTGGTGCAGAGTCTGCCCTGGCAGAACTTCAGGGCCTCGGCCATCAGGGCCTTGTTCCGGGAGATCATCATACCGATCCGGGCGCCGCAGGCGGAGAACCGCTTGGAAACGGAGTCGATGATCACCACGTTGTCATCCACGTCCCGGAACTTGCCGGCACACTGGACCTCGTCGGAATCATAGACAAATTCCCGGTAGACCTCGTCGCAGACCAGGTAGAGATCATGCGCCTTGGCCACGTCGGCAATCAGCCGCAGCTCCTGCTCCGTCAGCACGTTGCCGGTGGGGTTCTGGGGGTTGATAATCGCAATGGCCCGGGTCTTCTCGTTGATGAGGGCCTCCAGCTTTTCCCGATTGGCGTAGTTGTAGTCCTCCTCGGGGCAGGTGGACAGGGGGCGGATCACGCCGCCGGCGGCCCGGATGAAGGTGTTATAGTTGGAGTAGAAGGGCTCCGGCACGATGACCTCGCAGCCCTCGTCCAGGATGCAGAGGAAGAGGATCTGCAGCGCTTCGCTGCCGCCGGTGGTGATGAGGATATCTTCCTTCGTATATTCCACACCGATGCGCTTGTAGTAATTGACCACAGCGTCCAGCATAACTTCTGTGCCCTGGGAATTGGCATAGGCGAGGACCTTCTGGGAGAAGCCTCTTACGGCGTCAAAGAACTCCGGCGGGGTTTCAATGTCGGGCTGGCCGATGTTGAGCTTGTAGATTTTCTTGCCGGCAGCTTCTGCAGCCATGGCATAGGGCGTGAATTTCCGCATGGGGGACAGGGTGCAGAGCTGTGCTTTTTGAGAAAGTTTCATTGGAGCCTCCTATTTTTGGTAGCTTTCGGAAGTATCGTCGTTCTTCCGGCTTCCGTAGTATTTATTGCCGTAACCATAGCCGTAGCCATAGCCGTAGCCTTTTCCGTAGCCGTACCCATACCCATAGCCGCTGCGGCTGGTATTGCGTTCGGCCTGATTGATCACGCTGCCCAGGAAGCGGATATCCGCCTCGCTCAGACGCTGGACGCTGTCGAGAATGGCAGAGTGGGAGAGATAGTCCTGGCGGACCACATAAATGACGCCGTCCACCCACTCCGAAAGCGTGGCCGCGTCGGAGAGCAGACCGCTGGGTGGGGTATCGACGATCACATAATCCATGGCCTTCCGCAGACTGTTGATGATGGTCTGCAGACTGTTGGCAGAGAGGAAGTTCTGGGGATGCTCCGCAACCTTGTCGCCGCTCAGCAGCAGCAGGGAGGAGTCCGGCACCTGAACCAACGCGTCGGTGACAGGGGTCCGGTTCCTGCCGGGGATCAGATCCACCAGGCCCAGGGTCTTCTCCTTGACGGCAAACAGGTCCTTCAGGGTCTGCTTGCGCAGGTCGCAGTCCACCAGAGCCACCTTGAGCCCCTGATCAGCCAGGGACAGAGCCAGGTTGGCGGATACGGTGGATTTTCCCTCGCCGGGGCTGGTACTGGTGACCATAATGACCTTGGCGGGCTGATTTTCCTCCTGCTTTTTCAGCTGGAACCGAAGGCTTCGGACAGACTCCGCGTAGCCCTCCTCCAAATAGGGATTCGTCAGCAGAACCGCGGCATTTTTCTTGGTTCTGGCCTTGAAGCGGACCTTTGGCAGAACCGCAAGACAGGGAATGTTCAGCAGCTTGTTCAGATCCTCGGAATTATGAATGGTTTTCCGGAAATAGGCCAGCAGGCAGATGATGGCAAAGCCGATGCCGAAGCCCAGGATCGCGTATTTTGTGGAGGAGGATTCCGCGTTGGGGAAATTGATAGGCCTAAGATGCTCCGGGCGGTCCGGCTCCTCAAAGGTTTCCAGGGAGAAGGAAATGGTCAGACCCTTGGCGGCGATCGGGAAGACGTCCGCGGCCCGCTCCAGAGCCTGTACAACCGCCTCGGGGTTCCCGCCGGTGGACTGGAAGATCAGAAGCGTTGTTTCGGAGCGGCAGGAGACGGAGGCGGGGAGGGAGGGACTGCCGGTGCGTTCCCGCAGCAGGGTGCGGGCCCGGTCGGAGTTCATCACGTAGGGATAGGTGGAGGCCAGATTGGAGGCGGCGTTGGAATCCAGATAGAAGCCATAGGAGGTGATATCCATTTTGCCGCCGCGGTTGGCGATCACCCGGTAGATGCTGGAGGCGGAATAGACGGGCACATAGTTTTTTGTCAGCTGGCGGTAGCGCCAGAAGCCCAGAGCAGCGCCGAGCACCAGCGGCAGCCAGATCATTCTGGGCAGTACCCGGAGGAAGTTGTGCCAGAGGACGGAGATGTTCAGGCCTCTGGATTGCTGTTTCTCGTCCATGTCAATCCTCCTTCTGCACTTCTTCGCCGTCGGAGTCGACCTTGGTCTTGTCGGAGTTGTAGCCGTAGCCGTAGCCGTAATGCTTGCCGTAGCCGCGTTTTCCGTAACCGTAGCCGTATCCGCCGTAGCCATAGCCGTAGCCGTAGCCGTAACCGCGTTTGCTGCCCATCAGTCTTGCGAACAGGTTGAGCGTATGCACGTCGTTGAAGACATAGCCCATAAAACGGGCCTTTCCCCGGCTCAGCGCGTCAATGGCGTCGTTGGCCGCCAGATCGGTGACCATATCCTGCCGCAGCACAAGCATGGAGGCGTCGGTCAGATCCGCCAGCACCTCGCTGTCGGTGAAGTACCCCATGGGGGAGGAGTCGACGATCACATAGTCGAAGCTGCTGCGGAGGATCTTCATCAGCTGCCGCATCTGCGCGGAGCCCAGAACGTCCGCCGAGCGCTGCCGCATGCCGTAGGAAAACAGGCAGAAGAGATTGTCTGCCTTCCGGTACTGCAGGGCGTCCACCAGCGCGGAGGGCTCCAGCTCCCCCTTCAGCAGGGCGTTGAGCGTGTTGTTTTTCTCGGGCTTTGCGCCGAAGATCAGATATTGGGCGGACTTGCGCAGGTCGCAGTCCACCAAAAGGACCTTTTTATACCGCTTTGCCAGGCTCAGGGCCAGGTTGGCGGCGACGGTGGATTTTCCTTCGTTTTCCACCACGCTGGTGACCAGGAAGGTTTTGCTGCCATGGTGCTTCCGCTCGTGCTCCACCTTTGCCCGAAGCTGGTGGATGGATTCCGTATAGAGGAAGGCTGTGGTGGGGTTGGAGATCAGCAGCGAGGTCTTCCGCCGGGTCAGGTAGCCCTTGAGGGTGCGGTGCTTGCGCTCGTGATTCAGGGTGACCAGCAAATTGCCGTCCACCTGCCTGCGGACACCGGTGTTGGTCTGCAGGGTACCGGAGAGGATATTGACCACAGCCAGCAGCACGGCCATGGCAAGCGCTCCCAGCACAGCCGCCGCAAGGATCAGCCGCTCCTGCCTGGCCCGGAACTGGGAGTTGCCGGGAATGTTCGGCGCGGTCACAGATTCCAGGATCATGGAGTCGAACAGGAAGGGAGAGAACTCCTCGTAGTGCTCGTTGATGCCGGTGGCCATGTAATAGACAGAGCTGGGGGAGCGGCCGGTGACGCTCAGATTGATCATGCTGGTGTTTTTCACCACGGAGGTGCTGACGGTGACGCCGTCCACCAGGGCGCCGTAGTCCTTTACGACCCGCTTGCGCAGCATGGAGCTGGAAAGCAGGGAGGCGAACTGCTCGGCGGTGTTGGTGGTGACGCCGGTGCTGCCGGCGGTGCTGGAATACTTCGGGGTGACCACGAAGGTGGTGCTGCAGGTGTAGGAGGGCTTCATCATCAACGACGTGGCGATGTAGGCCAGCAGCGCAAACAAGCCCGCAGACAGCAGCACCATCCAGAGATTCTTCCAGATGATACGCAGCAGACAGTAGGGTTCAATTTCCGCCCATACGGAGGAACGTTTTGTTTTGTGTTCCATGGTAGATCCTCATTCTTCCACGATCACGGTCAGAATGGCCGTGGCGGTTTCTCCGGAGAGACCGGTAAAGTAGTAGTAGACGTCGTAAACGCCGGGGGTGGAGGTGTCCACTCCGGAGGAGGCGATCTTGGCATTCCGCAGCGGGATGCTGCTGCCGCTGTCATCCAGGGGGTCGTTCAGGGAGGACAGATAGCTCCGGTAATCCGGGGAGTCCCCCACAGAGACGTAAATCAGATAATCCTTGAGGACGATCTTCGGCGCCGCGGCGGTCTGGTTCACCACAAGCACCGTCAGGGGCAGGGAAACCGCATCTCCCATCCGGTTCGTCACGGAGATGAGCGCCCGGTAGGAGCCGGGAACGTTGTTGGAGACGTTGGATTCCGTCAGGACCATCCGGCCGGTGATGTTGCCGTCGATGCAATCGGTGGCGGAAATCCGATCCAGGAAGGAGACGGTTTCGCCCACGTTGAACACCAGGGGCTTGCTCATGTGGAACCTGGGATGGGTGTAATCGGTGTAGCGGGCCGTGCGCTCATAGGTGGTATAGTTGGAGGCGTTGTCAAACACAATATAGGGCACCCGGAATTCGGCCTGCTCCGGGTCTGTAAACTGGGAGATGGAGCGGACCATGATCCGGTCGGTGATGTCGCCGTCCACATTGTCGTAGGCGCGAAGGCCCTTGCGCAGCTCTGCTTTGTCTGCGGTCACGCTGAGCTCCAGATGATCCACGTCGGAGACAATGGTGGGCTTGGAGATATCCGTCCGGGTGTAGTTCACATAGAACAGCACCCCCGCACCGATCAGCGCGGCGACAAAAAAGAGAACCAGAAGAACGCGAATCGTTTTCAGCATAGAAGGACTCCGTTTCTTAATTTCGGAACCGGGCCGACACAGGATTATCGGAGCGGTTTGTTTTGCAGGATTTTTTGGGGGTTTGTCCGGAGCAGCCGCTCCGGATCCAAGGACGGGAACCGACGCTCCAGGGCGTCAATCAGAGGCAGAAGGTCGGGGCTGCGGCGACGGTAATCATGGGCGTCGCTGGCGACAGCCCCGGCAAGCTCCCAGCGCAGCAGCAGGGAGGCGGCGTCGTAGGCGCCTTCCCCGAGGGTGCCGAGGATGCTGCCGGCGTTGAGCTGCAGCACCCGGCCCCGCTCAAACCAGCCGGCGGCAAGGGAGGGATTGTCCTGCACGCAGAAGTAGCGCTCCGGGTGGGCGACGACCGGCACAAAGCCGAAGCCCTCCGCCGCGGAAAGCTGCGCCTCCATAAAGGCGGGAGCCTCGTCGAAGTAGAACTCCACCAGCAGATACTGGCTGTCGTTGATGGACTGCAGACTGCCCTTTTCCAGCAGGGAGGCGAAGTTGCTTCGGACCAGGATCTCGGCGCCCGGCAGAATCTTCACGGGAATCTCCCAGCGGTCCAGCTCTGCCTGCAGATCCCGGAAGGCCCGGGTCAAGGCCTCCGAGCGATAGTTTTTCAGCTCGTTTCTGGTGTTGCAGTGGGGCGTGGCGACGATAGAACGGACGCCGCTGCGGGCGGCAATGGCCGCCATCCGGCAGGAGGTGTCCAGAGAGTCGGAGCCGTCGTCCAGACCCGGCAGAATATGACAGTGCAGATCCACCATAATCAGACCCGCGTATGGGGCATCATACCCCATACATCCCCATTCTAATAATCTTTATACTTTAGAATAACACACAATCTACAAGATTTCAACTGCATTTGGGAGATTCCGGAAAAAACCTTTCATTTTTTCTCAGGAAAATACTGGACAAGCGGAAGAAATTAGTATATAATCCTATCAATGATTTGGAAATCACATTTCCATCATATTATTTGCGCATTTGCGCATGAAACGGAGGAAATCACTATGTCTGTGAAAGTTGCTATCAATGGCTTTGGCCGCATCGGCCGTCTGGCTTTCCGTCAGATGTTCGGCGATCCCGATTACGAGATCGTGGCCATCAATGATCTGACCTCTTCCAAGATGCTGGCACACCTGCTTAAGTACGACTCCACCCAAGGCAATTACGCTCTGACCCACAAGGTCGAGTTCAACGAAGGCGAAGGCGAAGACAACTATATCGTCGTCGACGGCAAGAAGATCGTCATCTACAAGATGCCCAACGCTGCTGATCTGCCCTGGGGCGAGCTGGGTGTGGACGTTGTCCTGGAGTGCACCGGCTTCTACACCAGCAAGGCCAAGGCGCAGGCGCACATCGACGCCGGCGCCAAGAAGGTCGTCATTTCCGCTCCCGCCGGCAACGACCTGCCCACCATCGTCTACAACGTCAACCATGAGAAGCTGACCCGCGAGGACAACATCATCTCCGCTGCTTCCTGCACCACCAACTGCCTGGCCCCCATGGCCAAGACGCTGAACGAGTACGCCCCCATCCTGTCCGGCATCATGACCACTGTTCACGCCTACACCGGTGACCAGATGCCTCTGGACGGTCCCCAGAGAAAGGGCGACCTGCGCCGCTCCCGCGCCGCTGCTATCAACATCGTCCCCAACTCCACCGGCGCTGCCAAGGCCATCGGCCTGGTCATCCCCGAGCTGGCCGGCAAGCTGATCGGCTCTGCCCAGCGTGTTCCCACCCCCACCGGCTCCACCACCATCCTGATCGCTGTGGTCAAGAAGGCTGATGTCACCGTGGAGGGCATCAACGCCGCCATGAAGGCCGCCGCCAACGAGAGCTTCGGCTACAACGAGGACCAGATCGTCTCCTCCGACATCATCGGCAGCCGCTTCGGCTCCATCTTTGATGCCACCCAGACCATGGTCTCCAAGATCGACGACGACACCTATCAGGTCCAGGTCGTGTCCTGGTACGACAACGAGAACTCCTACACCAGCCAGATGGTCCGCACCATCAAGCACTTCTCCAACCTGCTGTAAGAGAACCGAACACAAGGACCGCGGCATCTGCCGCGGTCCTTTTTCACAGGAGGGACCATGCCCGGAAAATATGACGACATCATCGGCCTGGACCGGCCGGTTTCCGCCACCCACAGCCCCATGCCCCTGTCGGAGCGGGCGGCCCAGTTTTCTCCCTTCGCGGCCCTGACCGGCTACGAGGCCGTGATCCGGGAGGCGGCCCGGCTGACGGCCCAGCCCATTACCCTGGGCGAGGACAGTCAGGCGGAGCTGAACCGCCGGCTGGCCCTGCTGGCGGAGGCTGCCGGCAGCCGACCCTCGGTGGAGCTCACCTGGTTTGAGCCGGACGGCCTGAAGCTGGGCGGGGAATACCGCACCGAGACGGTGACGGTCCGGCGGGTGGACCCGTCCCTCGGCCTGCTGGAGCTGGAGGACCGGACCCTGATCCCCATCGACCGGATCTCGGAGCTCCGGGGCCAGCTGTTTCTGGACGCCGAGGCGGACCGCTGATCTGGAGCAAAAAGGAACCCCGGCAGACGCCGCTTGAAGCGTCTGCCGGGGTTTGCGTGTTCAGAATGTGATCGTTCTGGGGGCTGCAGTGAAGGAGGAGAAGGTGGCGGTGCCGTGGGTGAAGTACAGCACCTCAGTGTTGTCGTCATGCTCGTCGTACATGGCCCGCAGGGAAGGGTAGTTGTCCAGCATGTGCTTCTTGGCCTCCAGACGGTCGTCCCGGGCCAGCTCGCCGGCAATCCGGAGCCAGGTTCCGCCTTGGAAGGCACAGAGCTCCACCTTGGGATTGGCATGGATCTGCTTGGAAACGGGCTTGCTCTTTCCGGTCTGGATGTAGAGCCTTCCCTCGAACAGGTCCACGGTGCCGAAGGGCCGGACCCGGGGCTGGTCACCCTCCACGGTGGCCAGGTAGTAGGTTTGCGCCTGCTTCAGAAATTCGTAGAGTTCTTCCATAATCGATTCCTCCGTTTATATTATAGTCTTGTTTGATTGATCACGCGGTAACGGGGCTGGGCCAGAAGCTTGAGGATACAGTATTCGGCAGCGGCGGTCAGCAGGATCGCCGGGATCAAAGCCCAGACCACCGGCAGGCCCAACAGGTGGAACAGCAGCGCGAAGAGCAGCTGCTGCAGACAGAGCCGCAGCAGGGTCATTCCCAGCCGCGGCCATGTGACCCGGAGGGGACCGCCGGCCGGCAGCTGATAGACGGCGGCGTTCAGCAGGAAGCTGAGCCCTGCCCCGGCCAGACCGCTGAGAGCCAGCGCCAGATCCGGCCGTGCCCGGCTGCAGGGCAGCCAGCGCAGCAGCAAAAAGAAGCAGAGGATCCGCAGCCCCAGCGCCAGCAGGGAAGGGATCGAGGCCCGGAAAATCTTCCGATGCAGCCGCAGAGTGTCCACCACCGAGCGGAAGTGGGACCGGGAGTTGCCCTCAATGTAGATGGTTTGGATCTCCAGCTCGTGGATCGGGAAGCTCCGCTTCGCGGCGTACATCAGGGCGTTGAGCTCGTAATCATAGTGGGTTCCGGGGATCGAGCAGAGCCAGGGGATGTCCTTTGTCTCAAAGCCCCGCAGACCGGTCTGATTGTCCCGCAGGTAATAGGTGCCGGCCACGGCGTAGTTGAACCGGGAAAGGCCGTTGCCCATGATGGACCGCAGGGGCACCTTTCCGTGGAAGCCCCGGGAGCCCAGCACCATGCCGCCCTTTGCCCGGAGCAGCTCCCGCACCCGGAGAATGTCCGCCACGGCGTGCTGGCCGTCGGCGTCGGCGGTGATGAAGAAGCGATACTGGGGCATCTGCTTCCGGATGTATTCCATGCCGTATTTGAGGGCCCCGCCCTTGCCCCGGTTCTCGGGATAGCCTGCCACGACAGCCAGCGCGCCGGCCTTCTCGAAGACCTCCGCGTAGGCCGGGCCGCTGCCGTCGTCCACCACAAGGCAGGGCAGACCCTCCCGCTGCAGCTGTTCCAGAACCTGCAGCAGAAGCGCGTCCGGCTCATAGGCCGGGATCAGAATAAGGGTGTCGTTGTTCATGTTCTGCATTCCTTTAGAATCGGAAAGGATAATTAAATTGTATCACACCGGGACAGCCTGCGCAAGATGAAATTCTTGTAGACAAATCGGAAAACAGCTTTTATAATAGAGGGGAGCAAAATCCCTGCAATCTCCGCGTATCCAAACGATCAAATTGAGGAGGGATCCCTATGTGGAAGAAACTGACAGCCCTGCTGCTGGCGGCGCTGCTGCTGGCGAGCCTCTTTGCCGGCTGCAAAAAGAACGACGCCCCGTCGGAGCCCGCGGAAAGCGAACAGCCCGCCTCCACCGCAGAGCAGGCGGTGGAATATGAGGACTATTCCCTTGCGCCGGAGCCCGGCACCAACCAGGTGACCTTCTACTGGACCAAGGAAGGCGTGGATTATGATACCTGCGACATGTGGATCTGGTATCCCAACGCCGACGGCCGCGGTTATCCGTTCCATCGCTGCGAATACGGCGGCAAGGTGGTGCTGAACGTGCCGGAGGACATCACCGAGGTGGGCTTTATTGTCCGCCGCGACTGCTCCGCTCCCGGCGGCAGCAGCTGGGGCGACGCCACCAAGGACTATGAGGACGACCGGTTTGCGGTCATCACGGGTCCGAACACGGAAATCTATCTCAAGTCCGGCGACGCCGGACAGTATTTCAGCACGGACGGAGGGAAAACCTTGACCCAGAACAAAGACTTTTCCCTGGCGGCCATCACCGGCCTCAACCAGATTCAGTATTTCATCACCCCCGCCGTCAGACTCACCTCTCTGGACCAGGTGAAGGTGCTGGAGGGGGACCGGGAGCTGGAGATCACCGAGCTTTCCAGCCTGAACAACGAAGTTATCACCGGCGTGATTACCCTGGCCGAGGAGCTGGATTTCTCCAAGGTCTACACGGTCTCCATCGAGGGCTACGGCCAGCAGAGCGCCGTGCCCACCAAGGTCTTTGACAGTCCGGAATTCGTGGAAAAATTCACCTATGAGGGGGACGATCTGGGCGCCATCCCCGGCGACGGGGAGACCACCTTCAAGCTCTGGGCGCCCACGGCTGCGGCTGTGGTGCTGAACCTCTTTGAGGCCGGCGACGGCGGCGAAGCCCTGCAGAAGCTGGATATGGAGCGGGGCGAGAAGGGCGTCTGGTCCCTGACGGTGCCGGATTGCGGCCACGGGGTCTACTATACCTACTCCGTCACCACGGCCCTGGGCACCGAGGAGGCTGTGGACCCCTATGCCAAGGCGGTGGGCGTCAACGGCAACCGGGGCATGGTGGTGGACCTGTCTCTGACGGATCCGGCGGGCTTCGGGGAGGACGATTACTACCGGGGCATTCAGGCCTATAACGAGGCGGTGATCTGGGAGGTCCATGTCCGGGACTTCTCCAACACCATCGAAGGCTCCGCCTATCCCGGCAAGTACCTGGCCTTCACCGAGACCGGGCTGAAGAACGCCGCCGGTCAGAGCGTGGGCGTGGATTATCTGAAGGACCTGGGCATCACCCACGTGCATCTGCAGCCGGTCTACGACTACGCCACCGTGGATGAAAGCTCCGAGGAGGCCCAGTTCAACTGGGGCTACGATCCCAAGAACTACAACGCCCCCGAGGGCAGCTACTCCACCGACCCCTATCACGGCGAGGTCCGGATCGGGGAGTTCAAGCAGATGGTCCAGGCCCTCCATGCCAACGGCATGGGCGTGGTCATGGACGTGGTCTACAACCACACCTACGACATCAACTCCAACCTGAACCGGGTGGTGCCCTATTACTACTACCGCTACAACGGCATGGGCGCGCCCTCCAACGGCTCCGGCTGCGGCAACGAGACCGCCTCCGAGCGGGTCATGTTCCGCAAGTACATGGTGGACTCCGTGTCCTACTGGGCCAAGGAGTACCATATCGACGGCTTCCGCTTCGACCTGATGGCCCTCCACGATGTGGAGACCATGCAGGCGATTGAGGCCGCTGTCCACGCCATCAACCCCAACGCCATCCTCTACGGCGAGGGCTGGACCGGCGGCACCTCCGAGCTGCGGGACAACCGCCAGGCCAACCAGGCAAATATCAGCCAGATTACCGCCACCGGCGAAGGCATCGGCGCTGTGGCAGTCTTCAACGACGCCATCCGCGACGGCCTCAAGGGCAGCGTGTTCGATGCCAAGGACCAGGGCTACATCAACGGCAAGGCCAGCCAGGGCACCGCAGCCAAGGTGATCTTCGGTATCGAGGGCGGCGTGAAGTCCGCCGGCGCCAACTTCAGCGTGGAAAACAACATGGTCATCAACTACATGGCCTGCCACGACAACCACACCATCTGGGACAAGCTCCTGGCCTCCAATCCCGACGATTCCGATGAGGTCCGCTTCGCCATGAACCGGCTGGGCATCTCCATCATTATGATCGGCAAGGGCACTCCCTTCTTCCTGGCCGGTGAGGAAATGCTCCGGTCCAAGCAGGGAGACCACAACTCCTACAAGTCCTCCGACGAGATCAACAACATCCGCTGGGACGACCTGACCGAAGGCAGCCTCCAGATGCAGATGCGGGACATTTACCGGGATCTGATCCGGATGCGGCAGGAGAACGCCTTCTTCACCCAGGCTGACGTGCACTGCGAGCTCCTGGAGGGGAACGTGATCCGGGTGGTCTACGAAATGAACGGCAAGACCGTGGCGGAGGCCCTCTGCAACCCCAATGGGGACGCAGCCTCCTGCGGCCTGTCCGTGGGCAGCGGGAGAGTGATTTTTGACGGCGCGGCCTATATCCCCGAAGGCGGCGAGACGGTTTCCGGTACCGCCGAGGTTCCCGCCAGATCCGTTCTGGTGGTTGTCGCCCCGTAATACCGCTTCGGCTCGCTTGTGCCGCGAAGCGGGAAAACCGAACCGAAACGCAGTCTGATAAAATTGTGAAAGGAGGAGCCGGACATGCGAAAGCTTTGGAACGGCCTCAAGGAATTCTATCGGCACGGCGATTTGCTGCTGCTGCTGTTCTGCGTGATCGCCAGTCTCTTCGGCCTGCTGATCATTGCCAGTACCACCCGTTTTTCCGGCTCCTCCCGGTTTTTGGTGGTGCAGGGGGCGGCCCTGATTCTGGGCGTGATGCTCTATATCGCGGTCTCTCTGCTGGATATTGAGATCGTTGCGGAGCATTGGCTGCTGTTGTGGCTGTTCAACACCCTGTTTATGCTGCTGCTGCTCCGCTGGGGCATCGAGGTAAACGGCAACCGGGCCTGGCTCCATCTCCCCATGGTGCCGGTCAATATCCAGCCGGCGGAGCTCTGCAAAATCACCTTCGTGATCATCCTGGCCAAGCTGTTTTCCAAGCATCGGGACCGGATCTCTTCCATTCCCGCTGTGGCCTCGGTGGCGGGTATCACCCTGTATATGGTGGGTTTGATTCTGGTGATCTCCAAGGACGCGGGCTCGGCCATGGTCTTCCTGTTTATCTTCCTGGTGCTGGCCTACGTCAGCGGCGTGCGGAGCTGGTGGTTCCTGCTGGCGGCTGTGCTGGTCTTCATTGCCTTCCCGGTGTTCTGGGATAAGCTGATGCAGCCCTACCAGAAGGAACGGATCATGATGTTCTTTGATTCCACCATCGACCCCACCGGCGAGGGTGTCCGCTGGGATACCAACCGCAGCGTGGCCATGGTCTCCGGCGGCGGCATCTCGGGCCAGGGCCTGTTCCGCGGCGCCATGACCCAGAGCCACGCCATCGACTCCCAGTATTCCGACTTCATTTTTTCGGCCATCGGCGAGGAGCTGGGCATCCTGGGCTGCGGCTTCACGGTGCTGCTGCTGGTGGCGGTGATCGTCCGCTGCATCCACGTGGGGCTCAAGACCCCCAACTTCATGTACCGGACCATCTGCTTCGGCATTTCTGCCATGCTGGTGTTCCAGGTGCTGACCAATGTGGGCATGTGTATCGGCGTGTTTCCGGTCATCGGTCTGACCCTTCCCTTCATCAGCTACGGCGGCTCCTCCATCATCACCATGTTCCTGGCCATGGGCGTGGTGTCCGGCATCCACATGCGCCCGGACCCGGAGGCAAAGTCACCGTATATCCAGCCGCGTTATTAGGCAACAGGCAACAGGCATCAGGCACCAGGCACCAGGCAACAGGCAATAGGCAATAGGCAACAGGAGAGCGATGACGTATCTATCCGATTGCCTATTGCCTATTTAACGATTGCCTGATTTTTGCATATTTTGCCGTTCCGTGCAAATACTACCTCCGAAGCAAATTACAGGAGGTAATACCATGAAACGGAAGCGTTTTTTTTGCATCCGGGCAGCTTTGGCGCTGATCCTGATCTTCAGCCTGGCGCTGCCGGTCTTCGCACAGACAGAGATCCGAAGCGATGAGGAATATACCTTCACCGGCGAGGAATTCTCCGAATGGGAGGATTTGCGCGGCATTTTTATCACCGGCCTGTCCGACGGCCGGTTCCGGCTCCTGCTGGGGAACCGGGTGATCCTGCCCGGCGACGTGATCGCCGGCGAGGACCTGGCCCGGCTGCGGCTCCGGCCTGTGGCGGATGAAGACGCCGAAGCCTCGGTCCGATTCCTGCCCATCTGCGGCGAGGGCCTGGGGGAGGAGGCCGTCTTTACCATGCACGTACAGAAATCCTCGGACGAGCCCCCCGAGGCCCGGGACATGAAGCTGGAAACCTACCGCAACCTGCCCAACAGCGCGGTGCTGCGGGCCAAGGACGACGGGGACGGCCCTCTGACCTTTCAGCTGAAGGATAAGCCCACCCGCGGCACCGTGGAGCTCTCTGCCGACGGCAGCTTCACCTATACGCCAAAGAAGAACAAGGTGGGGGAGGACAGCTTCACCTATACGGTGACGGACGAAGCCGGCAACGAGTCGGCGCCGGCCACGGTCCGGATCAACATTTTGACGCCCCAGGACGCGGAGACCTTCGCGGATCTGGACCGGGACGACCAGTTCACGGCCCTCTGGCTCCGGGAGACCGGCCTGTTCGGGGGCGAGCGGGTGTCGGACCGTCTGAGCTTCGGCCCGGATCTGCCGGTGAGCCGGGGGGAGTTTCTGGCCATGCTGATGGATCTGGAGGGCATCGACCCGGAGATCGGGCTCCAGTCCTCCGGCTTTGCGGATGAGGCGGAGGCCCCCGGCTGGATCCGGCCCTATCTGGGCTCCGCCATGCGCCGGGGTCTGGCCCAGGGCTGCCGGAACGATACCGGCCTGTATTTCCGCCCCAATCGTCCGGTGACCGGGGCGGAGGCGGCGGTATTTCTGAGCCGGGTCCTGC
>CACXJE010000040.1 GCA_902767915.1 Oscillospiraceae bacterium
AACCAACGATCCATCAGATCCTCACCAAAAATACCAGGCATGTACAACATAAGTCAAACCTCCTTTTATTTTCGGTCCTGGATGCTGTTCAGGGCTGTTGCTGTGGTATATGCCGCAAGGGAGATGAGAAAACCCGGAACCTTAGTTCCGGATCTTTTTCCCTCTTGCGAGTATGTTATACCACTATTTTTAGCACTTGTCAAGAGAGAGTGCTAATTTTTCTGTAAAGAATTTGTTAACTCTAATATATAAAGCAGCCGGCAGTTTACTATAAAGCATATGCTCCCCCTATGATGACAGTGATTTTTATTTCACTGTCTCTCATAGAGGGAGCATATCACAGCTCCTCATGTTTGCCTTTTTTGCCCGGGGCTCCGGAGAAATGGGCAGCGCTTATCGCATGCCCGCTCTAGTCCAGCCCCGGAAAGATGATTCCGCTCATGACTGCCGTGACGGCAAGACCCGTGCGGGAACTCTGGCCGGTTTTGGCCATCAGGTTGTCCAAATGGTAGCGGACGGTGTTGAAGCTTAAATGCAGCTGCTCGCTGATCTCCTTGTCGGAAAGGCCCTTGGCCAGCAGCCGCAGCACGTCCATTTCCCGGTCTGTAAACTCGCTGCTGTCTGCCAGGCCAAGCTGCTTTCGGGGCGGATGGTCCGGCCAGACCTGCTCCCCGGCCATCGTGCGGTCCATGACCTCCAAAAGGGGTGCAGACTGCAGTTCCTTGTACCAGAAGGAGTCCACGCCGATGGATCTGGCCCGCTGCAGGAACAGCGCATCGGGCAGGGACGTCACGACGATAATTTTCACTTGGGGATAGGACGCCTTGATCCGTCCGGCGGCCTCCAGGCCGGTGGGCCCGTCGTCCATCACCACATCCATGATGATCAGATCCACCTGTCCCCCGGCGCACCAGGCGTCGGCGATCGCGGCGCTGTCCAGAGCGGCAGCCAGGGTATAGCGGTCAGAGGCAGTTACGGTGTTTTCAAAGAGCTGGCGTGGGATCATCTGGTCATCCACGATCAAAACCCGATACGGCATGGTCTCCCTCCTTTGGCAGTTCCAGACAGACGGCAAAGACGGGCGAAACGGTGACAGTCATGGTGCCGCCGGCCTGCTCCGTCAGCGATCGCAGGGATTTCAGGCCCCCGGACTCCCGAATAGGGGTCGTGGGCTGGGTTCCGTTGTTGGTCAGCCGTGCCAGCAGCCGATCCCCGGTGTCTGTGAGCACCATCCTCAGCTCGTCGCCCCCGGCATGGCGCAGGGTGTTGGTCATACATTCGTGCAGGGCTGTGGCCAGAATGTGGCGTGCAGGCGCAGAGTGCGGCAGCGTGCCGTCAATGACGATCCGAAGCTTCAGCTTTTCCGCCGTTTCCCGGATCATTTGAAGCTCATCCCGACTGGCGGGGAAATGCTCGGATTTGAGAAAGCTGAGATTCCGCCGCAGTCTGGCTTCCAGCTCCGCCTGTTCGGCTTCTCCCCCGCCGTGCAGCAGATAGCGCTGCATCATCAGAAGGTCCGCGCCCATCTCGTCGTGAAGCCGGACCCTGGCGCCCAGCATCTCCTTCTGTGTGGTCAGGGCGGCAATGTCCCGGTAATAATCCGTAAGCTGGCGGTTCAGCCCGGCCAGCTGGTCCTGCAGCCGGCGCAGTGATTCGCTCTTTTCCAGCAGCTCCGTCACAACCGTGGCCGTCAGCATGATAACGGTACTGCCCCGGTAGTCGGCCTGTGCATCGGAGATGGCCCAGGCGGTCCCATCGGCGCCCTTCAGCACCAGAACGCCGTCCTCTGCGATCTGTCTTTGCAGCGGCAGCGCCGCATCCTCAAACACGCGCCTTCGAAACACTTCGCCATTGGCCAGATAGTCCCCCGTGAGGGTCTGGCAAAGGCGCTGCATGGTCTCGTTCACCAGCACGATCCGTCCCCCGGGCAGATAGAAGCACAGGCCGTCGGGCAGGCTGTCGGCGGCAGCCTTGACCGACATGGGGGTGATCTGCTGCCGCTCGCGGCGGAGAAGGGTCCGGAAGCACAGGCCCAAAAGGAGCCCAAGCGCAATCTGCAGCCCAAATACCAAGCCCAGCGGCAAGGACGCGAGGCAGCTTGACAGAAAGTCGTCGGAAACCAGGTAATCCCGCTCGGGAGCATAAATGATGAGGATCGCGCCCTGCATCACGAGAAAGCTGATCCCTGCGGCCACGGCAGTCAGAGGGATCAATCGGAGTCTTCGCAGCCAGAGGGCGAATACAAGCACCGCACACGCAGCCAAAAACAGCAGCAGCGAGGCCAGCCCGACCCAGAAATAAGGGATCGTCGGCACTTCTGTCACAGTTTTCCGCCCCCTTCCTCATAGCGGAACACCAAAAGCAGATCCGGCCCGCTCTTTGTCACCGAAACCGTCCGGGAATAGCCTCCGTCGGGAGCGGGGCTCTGGGCCAGGGCGAAATCCTCCGCCTGCAGCAGCAGCCGCAGGGTCAGAAGCCCCGACTCCGCCTGAAGAAACACCAGCAGCCTGGAAAGAGAACTCCCGCAGGCCTCAATGACGTCCTGCAGCTGCTCATAGGCCGCGATAATCATCGCTGCGGGATAGTCACCGCCTCCCTCGGCGTAGACCACTGCCTCGGCTCCTGCCAGCCGCAGATAGGTGACGGTTTCCGAAACCGCCAGACGGAGCTCCGCGGCGCTGATCTGCCCGGCCTCGGAAAGAAGCTCCATATTGCTGCGCCGCTTAATGAACACACTGCGAATGGAGATCGCCCTCAGCCGCTGATCAAAGGGCGTCTCCCGGTCGTCCAGCAGGGTTTGGATCTGCTCCAATTGGGGCTGTACGGACCGGAAAATACGGTCATAAATCCGGTTGCGGGTTTCCAGCTCCGTGCGCTGGGCCCGCACCTTTGTCTGCTCGGAAAGATAGGCGTTTCTGGTCTCGATGGTCCGGGCGGCCTCCTCCAGCTCCCGGTTCAGCCGCAGCAGCGGCCCCAGGTCCGCGGTCCATTCGATGCTGCCGCCGGGAATGGGATGCCGCATTTTCTGCAAGTCGGGCAAATCCGGCAGCGGATAGCTGCCCGCCGCGGTGATATACTTCGGCTGTCCCCGGTTGTCAAGAATGACAGCCGGCAGCTTTGCCAGGGAGAAGAGCCGGTCGTAGTCTGTGTTGGCGGGGATCAACCCGGTCTGGATGCAGCACTCGAGCGCAGAGATCAGGCAGAGCGTCTCCATCTGGGCGATATTCCACACCCTGGCGCCGAACCAGCGGTGGCCGAGATCCAACGGGTAGAGCAGAAAATAGAGGAGCCCCACGCCCAGCGGGACCAGCGGCAGCCAGCGCAGGCCCTGGCCGCCGAAGCGGCGGCTTTTATGCAGGATGATGCAAAAGCTCAGAAAATAGGTCCCGTAGGTGCAGACGCTGAGCACGTAGAACAGCCAGCCGCTGACCTCCCGCCCGTCGTCGTCCAGAACACCGCTGGGGAAGGACTTGAACCAGAAGTGCAGATCGTTGGTCAGAACGCCGACGGTCAGCAGGGCGAACAACGCGGCCGCAGCCCAGAACAGAGGGCTCAGGGGCTTGTCCGCAGGCCGATAGATCCACAGGGCCAGGGCCAGCAGCAGCACCGGGAAGCTGTTCGCCGGGATGTAGTAGGCATACCACAGCCAGCGCCGTGCCCAGAGGGGGCGGAGAAGCAAAAGGTAGCGGCAGAGCTGCAGGCAGAGATATACGATCAGCAGGCAGGCAACCCAGATCAGCAGTCTGCGCAGCTGCCGCCGGGTCACGCGCTTGCGCACCGACATGGCCCAGACCAGGGCCAGGACGCAGCAGAAGCAGTCGGAGAATCCGTCTAAATACTCCGCGCTGTAGAGCAGTACGTGGAGCAGCCCGCACAGGACGTAGGCCGCCGCCAGCGCACAGAGGACTCGCTTTTGGATGCCGCCCACAGCCGCGCCTCCTTTCCGCTGTTCTGTCTTCATTATACACGACCGAGCCGGATTTGTACCCCCCAATAATGGTAGGAAATGAAATTTTTTTGCAAGATTTTTCGTTTTTTTGAAAAAACTACCAAAAATGGGGGGGCGCGCTCCCGGCCTTTCCTCTATAATCAAGGTGGAAGGATTTCCCGATCCCGCGGCGGGGCATTCCCGCTCCGCCGCCTGCCTGCTGAAAAGGAGGAAGACCATGAAAGCACGAACACGCACGCTGTCGCTGCTGCTGGCCCTGCTGATGCTCCTGTCCCTTGGCCCGGAGCTGAAGCTTCCGGCGGCAGCCGAACCGGAACCCCCGGCGGCGGAGGCGGACCCCGCAGCCGCTCCGCCGGCATCCGATGACCCCGCAGCCGCTCCCCCGGCAGCCGACGACCCCAACGTTGACACCGACATGACCATCGACTTCGACTTTGAGAAGAACAACCACGTCACCGACGCGGCCAGCACCCTGTGGCGCAAGGGAGACGAGGCCTACTTCGACGATTCGGTGAATCCGACGGACTACCAATCTCTCTACAGCCAGTACCGCTGGAATCATGTCACCGTGGCCTGGAAGGTAAAGGACAACACCCCCGGCTCCCTGCGGTATTATCTGAATTCCACGGAAGATGAGCACACCTATATCGTCCTGGACTGGGACGACAACAGCAAGTATCACAAGCAGTCTGTCTGGGAGCCCATGACGATCAGGAAAGACAAGGTCCTGGACCTGAACGGCCACACCCTGAACATCCACTACGACGCCAACCGTAAGAACGACTCCACCGCCCAGACCACCCACGAGGAATATCACAACTGCGTAGCCTTTGAGATCGAGGACGGCGCAACCCTCACCATCATCGACTCCTCCGCCTGGCGGGGGGCCAACGGCGGCAAGGGCACCGGCCGGATCAGCTTTACCGGCTACATGGTGGACCCCTACAGCTACGACATCAACTACTACACCACCCGGGACCTCTTCCACGTAGACAACGGCAATCTGGTCATCTACGGCGGCGAGTTCCAGGCCGGCCGGAAGAAGGACCAGCTCAAGTCCAACTTCTCCTGGCGGAAGCTGCGGACCGTCATCGGCAACGCGGTGGAGCTGGGCGTCAACATTGCGGAGTACGCCACCGGCATCAACGTGGCCTCCGCGGCCTATGCCTCCGCACAGAGCAACTCCGAGCTCAAAAAGGAGACCAACATGAAGGCCTTCAATGAAACCGGCGACACCGGAGACGACGACGGCACGGACGGCAGCAGCCAGACCATGGTGGACCGGAACGGGACCAACCTGAACGCCAAAACCAAGGACACCAAGCTGGATACCGCCAACGAGGACTCCACCAATCCCGGCTCCGGACGGGAGCAGACCGTGGACGAGAGGAAGGTGGAGACCGACGGCAAAATCGCCAGCGGCTCGTCCTCCGGTACCCAGGACGGGGAGAACAAGGCCACAGCCGACGGCAAGGCCAAGGACGACTCCAACACCAAGGTCGCCAAGGCCCAGAAGGACGTCGTGGACAAGATCGTCAACAAATCCGCCCTGGGCAATATCGTGGACGGCGCCTTCGATCTGGTGGAGGGCATCATCGGCATGTGCGGCAAGGACGAGCAGTCCCGCGTCACCCAGTCCATCAAGGGCACTGTGGTCCGGGTCGGCGGCAACGGCACCTTCGTGGCCTACGGCGGCACCTT
Source organism: Oscillospiraceae bacterium (assembly GCA_902767915.1). GTDB lineage: Bacteria > Bacillota > Clostridia > Oscillospirales > Oscillospiraceae > JAFRPC01. The sequence continues at coordinate 5,651 of CACXJE010000040.1, forward strand.
CATTGGCTACGGCTCCACGCCCAACACCCGCAACGCCGTGGTGGAGTGCGTGCTGCAGACCAGCGGCAAAAAGAGCTTCGACCACCGCAAGTATCAGGGCGGCCTGGTCTACATCTACGGCGGCACCTTCGAGGGCTACAACGGCGCCAACATCTTTAATATGATCAATATCACCGAGGCGGACCAGTACGCCATCCAGCGGACCAGGGCCGGCAACGGCGTGGAGCTGGGCGGGGATCAGCGGGTCAAGCTGGAGCCCAGCGAGACCGGCAACGTGGAGGTCCTCTACTACGAGAAGCAGGATGAGATCAACCAGCCCGGCTTCGAGCACAAGATGATCAACACCTCCAACGTCCAGGTCCGCGGCGGCACCTTCCGCTGCTTCTACGACATGATGAACGTGGCCCTGAAGCAGACGGGGGACACCGAGCACTTCACCAAGTTCCCCGGTACCTCCGGCTGTGTGAACCTGGGCGTGGAGTCCTACGGCGAGAATCTGATCCAGGACGGCCGCATCCAGATCGTGGACCGCTACGGCGCCGGCGCCCTGGTGCTGCTGGACGACCGCACCGAGGAAAAGAATGCGGCCGAGGCGGCGGGTCAGACCTACACCGAGGGCCTGTACCATTACCGCCTCTTCTGCGGCGACACGGAGCTTCGCTGCAAGTACTATCTGGAGGTCTCGCCCAACACCGCCCGGACCAACGCGGCCTACTCCATGCAGCTTGCCACCTATTACGGCTCGGGCAAGCGGGCCGCCTCCCTCTGGGTCAACAACGAGGACAATATCCGCGCCGCCTCCCGGCAGACGGAAAACTTCTTCGACTTTGAGTACGACGATCCCCAGAGCGCCGCGGCCTGGTCCGTCATGCCCAATTTCTACCATCCCGCGGACGACCACAACGAGCTGGCAGCCATGGACCCCTACGGCGAGTATCTGAACAACTCCGAGGTCTGGTACTATCCCCAGCCCATGGTGGGCGACAACCTTTCCCTGGGGGATACTCCCTATGGCGAGTACTACTATGAAGCCCCCTCCAAGAGCAGCAGCACCAGCTATCGGATCTCCCAGTGGAAGCTCACCGAAAGCTCCTGGGACTATCACCTGCGCAACACGGTGGACGTCAGTCAGGTGGACTATCGGTTCAAACGCAACGACAGGATCCGCACCACCATGAAGTACTTCACCTACAAGCTCTACCGGGTGGATCCCCTGACCCGGGAGAGCATCAGCGAATCCGGCGAATGGGGCGTGGACAAGCCCCTGCTGACGGTGCGCTACGGCTCCGCGGACGAGCAGTATCTCAAGTGCAAGCTGCCCCTGCTCCAGGCGGAGGCCCAGATCCAGAAGGAATACCCGGACTTCCATTATGAATCCGGCGGTCTGTACCGCATCGTGCTGGAGGTGGAGGAATATCTCTGCGCCGGATATCTGGGCGGCGGCTTCTACGGCCAGAAGCTTCCGGTGGCCCGCGCGGAATCCACCATTCTCTTCCGCTGCCTGTCCGTGAAAGAGAAGCAGAACGACGGCACTCCCTACCTGCAGCATGACTACACCCCCGTTCAGTGGCTGAACGAGCCCAAGGCCGGACAGACCGCCTCCGTGCGCCTGGTGAACGCCAAGGCCGGCATGACCGACTACTGGGGCGACTCCAAGGTCTTCGACGTCTACTACCAGTGGTACGAGGTGGACAAGGACGGCAACAACCCCCGCCTGATCGCCGGCACCGACAACGTCTATAACCGTCCCACCGACGATCTCAAGTGGGACCACCGGCCCATGGGCTGGGCCATCGGCACCGACGGCAAGACCTATGTGAACACCGTGGACCCCAACGACCCCAATGCCGCCTCCTACAAGTACCACGGCCTGCCGGGCACCGCCACCACCCCAATTCCCGAGGCCTGGACGCCGGAGATGATCCATCTCTATTCCCGCGAGACCACGGACCCCGCGCGCTACAAGAAGGACAAGGGCTTGAACCTCTGCCTGGGCAACAACGACGTCTTTGAGACCGGCGTCGACAACTGCTACATCCCGGAAGAGCTGGCAGGTAAGTATATCCAGGTCAAGGTCATCGTCCTGAACTACAAGTGGCCCGCCGTCTACGACAAGAAGCAGACCTTCAAATCCCACGTCTATCACATTCCCTCCATCCCCCAGCCTCTGAAGGGCAAGACGGAGCTGAGCTACGCCTCCGGCGTTAACTACGCCGCCCCCAACCGGCCCATGACCGTCAAGCTTACCGGCCTCAGCGGCCTGGGCGACGACGAGTACATCACCGAGGCCTGGTACTATGTTGGCGCGACTGTCAAGGGCTATGAAAATCTCAACGTCACAGCGGCCTCTCAGCTTCCAACCCTGAGCTATCCCAAGGATTTTTACGCAGACGGGTATGATTATACCCAGATCCGCAACGGTCAGAAATCAGCCTGGGTCTACTATGAGACCAATAAAGGCCGGTCCTTCTCCGCCCCGATCGTCCCGTTCAACTATGAGATCGAGGCCACCGGCTATCGGATCCAGCGCAGCTCCTGGAGCTTTAACCGCTCTGAGGTGGAGAACGGCAAGGCCGACGGGCAGTACCATCCCTTCAAGCAGGTACCCAGCCGTGCCACCGTGGGCTATGATTACGTAAAGGACTCCTCTACCACGGACCGGAATATTGCCTACCTGGACGCCAACGGCTATCTGGTCTTCGGCGGCAAGTGCGGCACCGCCACCGTTACCATTAAGGGCAAGGACAAGGTCACCAAAACCGCCACCGTCACGATCATAAACGACTTCGACCATATTGAGATCGGAGAGATCCAGGCGCCCGCCCGCGGGCAGAAGCTGAACTTCAACGTCAGCGTCCCCGACGACGCCCCCTACACCGTCCAGTCCGTCAACTGGATGTACGGCAACGGTTGGTGGCGGGATGAGAACGTGGATCAGAACCTGACGGCTGAAAACTTTGAGACCTATACCATCGGCATCAAGGTCAAGGCCAAGCCCGGCAACTGGTTCAACTTTAAGCATGGCAGCTACACACTGACCATCAACGAGGCGGACGGCGGAGCCAGGACCGTGAACAGCGTCTGCGTCGACAATCCGGACGTCAAGGAATGGGAGACCGGTGTGTATTACTTCTATTACACCTTCCCCATGATCGGCGCGGACGTTCCGTCAGCGACGATCCACGAGGTCCATATCAGCTATCCCACGGAGGTCGCAGAGGGCACCAGCTGGGACGATTGGATCGCAAACAGTCTCCAGGTGGCAAGCGACGGCTATGACGAGCACTACACGATCAAGGCCTATCCGACCTACGCCGACACCGCCGAAGCGGTACTGAACGCCCATGGAAGCCTGTTTAAGATCAGCAGCAATATGACCGGCAGCAGAGCCAGCTTCCTGAAGGGCGTGCAGACCGGTATCTATCTGGAGCTGGAAATCGATACGAGCGAGTATCAGGATCGCTTTGCCGACTATGTGGACTATTATCTCAACGGGGAGAAGGTCACAGACGGCTGCATGACGCAGAGCAACCATGTTTACATCAACCTGAAGGAAACGCTCGAGGTTGTGGACGGCAAGATCGTGGAGCCCATGCCCAAGGTCTACCCGCTAAAAGCCGTCAACTGGGTCACCGGCACAACCAGCAATCTGAACGTCAACGATCTCACGGCCTTCTACACCTGTGACGATCCCGGCGTCAGCTTCAGCTTCTCCGCACCCTACCCCACGAACGCCGATACGACCCAAAGTGTCGTCGACAGCTTCCTGAGCTTTGACCCGGAGGCGCTGACCCTGGTCGTGCAGCCCGTTGTCGCCGGCAACGCCGGCAGAACATTCGGAGCTGCCATCGATATGACCGCGAACTTCGACCAGGACGGCGACGGCAAGCCGGAGCTCCAGGAGGTCTACACCCTGCCCATCACCCACGACAACTGCTTCTACTACACCTCCTCGGTGCCGGCGGCGCAGACCAGGAGCTATACCTTCAAGTTCTATAATTCGGATTGGGAGCTTGTCGACACCGTCACCCGCAGCTACACCGGCGGCAGCGGCTATCTGTCCCTGCCCGAGCTGGAGGATCATTTCGTCTGGGCCATCCGGAAGGACGGGGTGGAATACGATCTGATGACCAGCTACGGTCTCGGACGGATCGGAGCGCCGGAGTCCGGCACTTATGAGATCCTGACGGTTTCTGCGACAGGCAACGTGGAGGTATGGCCCGGCGTCAACGACGTCTACGTCGTAACCATGGACGACGACAGCGGCGCCCCCCTGCCCCACATCCAGATCTCCGTGGACGGCGTCCACTTTATGGAGCGGAACTATCTGGACGGTCTGGAACCCGACACGAATTATATGCTCTACTATCGCCAGGGCATCGACGGCAAGGTCTACTCCAAGCTCTTCCGTACCGGCAGCGTGGACTACGGCGTCCGGGTGGGTCTCACGCCGATCACAGACGCCAACTGCGGCAATCTGGACGTCTACGGCTGGGAGTACGACCCGGCGACGAAGAATCTCACCCTCCGCAATATGGATCTGTGCCTGCCCGGCGGCTTCTGCGGCGCGCATTATTCGGAGTGGATCCAGCTGGACCATAAGGCCGTCATCTATGCCGACCATGATCTGACGCTGACCGTCCTGGGAGAAAACTGGATCGAGCGTATCCCGAGATCCAAGGAGTGGATCGAAAACAACTGCATCTACGTCAAGGGCAATCTGACCCTGAAGGGCAGCGGCAATCTGACGCTCCGGGGCGGCAATTACCACGATGATCTGCTCTACAGCGAGACCGGAAATATTACCGTAGCAATGGGCGGCCTGCTGACTGCGGAAGAGGGCTTCCTCTTCTCCGTGCCAAACGGCAAGGTCTTCTATCAGAACGGCGAGATCGATTTTACCACCCATGCGGAAAACTACGGTACTACGGACTTCCCGGTCACAAACCTCATTCCGCTCTACCAAACGAACAAGCTGGATCTCAGCGGCAGAGTACACAACCTGACGATCGTGATGACGGATCTCAACGGCAACTCCGCCAACTACACAGTCGACCAGTTCCTCACCGAGGTATACGCCGCCCTCTCCGCAACCAGCAAAAAGTCCGTCCACCTGACCCCCAACCATACCTTCAATCAGAAGGTGGCCGCCTATGAGTACCTGTATTCCGGAAGCTGTGTCTCCGGCGGCGGGCAGTGCCGCTTCTACTACGCCTGCGCCTGCGGCGCCAAGGGGACAAGCACCTACACCCAGACCATGTCCGGCCACAGCATGACGGTATCCCACGCCGGAAGGGAGGCCACCTGTACCCTGCCCGGCTGGGACGCCTACAGCTCCTGCGCCGTCTGCAACTACTACTGGCGCAATTACTATCCCGCCACCGGCCACAACTGGCAGAAGAAGGCCGCGAAGCAGCCCACCTGTACCGCCGACGGCTATCCCGCCTATGAGGTCTGCACCCGCTGCGGTCTCAGCTCCCAGGCCCACATTCCCACCGACGAGGAGGTCGCCCAGGGCAGCGCCGACCCCGAGCTGGTGAAGTGGAAGGCCACGGGCCATTCCTACCGCCGCGTGACCGGCACCCCCGCCACCTGTACCGTAAGCGGCAGTCTGGAGCACTACGTCTGCGACCGCTGCGGCAAGCTTTTCGCCCACCAGGGCGATCAGGTCACCGTGACACAGGCGGAGCTGCCGATCGCCGCGCCCGGCCACAGCTGGGGCCCCTGGCAGACTGTGAACGACGTCAAGCAGCGAAGCTGCGCCCGCTGCGGAGAGACCCAGACCGACGGCACCCCGGTCAACCCCTTTGTGGACGTCACGGAGGGCAAGTACTACTATAAAGCCGTGCTCTGGGCCTACTACCACGACCCCCAGGTCACCGGCGGCACGGACGCCACCCATTTCGGCCCCGGCAAGAACTGCACTCGCGAGCAGATCGTGACCTTCCTCTGGAAGGCCGCCGGCGCCCCGGAACCCACGAGCACCGTCAATCCCTTCACCGACGTCAAGGCGGGCAAGTATTATTACAAGGCCGTGCTCTGGGCCGTGGAGAACAACATCACCGGCGGCGTCAGCTCCACGCTCTTCGGCGTGGGCAGACCCTGCACCCGCGAACAGACCATGACCTTCCTCTGGAAGGCCGTGGGATCCCCGAATCCCACCAGCACCACCAATCCCTTCACCGACGTCAAGGAGGGCAAGTATTATTACAAGGCCGTACTCTGGGCCGTGGAGAACGGCGTCACAGGCGGCGTCAGCTCCACCCTGTTCGGCGTCGGCAGAACCTGCACAAGAGGCCAGATCGTCACATTCCTGTATGCTGCTATCGGCAAAAATGAGTAAGCCATAACTAAGGGACCCACAAATCTGCTTCACAGCGGATTTGTGGGTCCCGTTTTGCCGAGGCAGCATGATTCAAAAGGAGGAATCTTTTTTTATCAACCCTTCCAGAAGGGTTGATAAAAAAAGATTCCGACCCCAAAAACCCAGGAAATTCCTGGGCTTTTTGGCTCTCTGGGGGGCGAAAAAGTACAAGGTTTTTCCGTAGATACCAAACCCCGTTTTTCGCCTTTTAGCAGGACCCGAACTCTCACGATACCAAAAATACGGAAATTTGCAGGCACTTTTGAGAACCTTTTTCTCTGGAGTATGTCTGCTTTTTTCATACCCGGCCCCGGTCGTTTTGGAAGAAACATCACAAAACGACCGGGGCTTTTTTACTTCCAGACGGATTCAATTACAACAAAACAAGAGGAACTGAAAATGTTAGGAGCCGTAATTCGCAATGGCAGCGCCACGCTGGTCGCGGATCTTCCAAGAGGAACAACCGATCTTATGACCAAACTTCTTTCCATCGGGGTTTCTCAGACCTCGGATAACATCCGGATCTCGGATGAAGATGAAGATGCCGCACATTTTTGGTGGGACCTCCCGGACTTGAACCAGGGATGCACGGGGCTTCAACCTGTCGCTCTACCAACTGAGCTAAGGTCCCGTATCACACTCCAAGAGGAGTGCAATTCACGTTCAAAGTTTCGATCATCTGAAATTGTATTTCATTTTTCTTGTAACGCAGACGTATCTATGTTAGAATGGACATGACATTTGACGGAGACAAGAAATGATAAGGCCTGGCGTTGATTTCAGAAAACATACCCGGGCGTTACCGATTGAAACCGAGAGAGTGAGGAGAAAAATGTGGTCATCCAACAGAATGCTTTAGCAACCCTGAGTCAGCTTGTGCTGCTGTTTTTTCTGTATTCCCTGGCGGGCTGGCTGATTGAGGTGACACTGAAATACATTCAGTTCCACAGGTTCATCAACCGCGGCTTCTTTACCGGGCCCATCTGCCCGATCTACGGAAGCGGTGCGCTGTTGATCACGCTGGCGGGCATCGTCTTTCCCCGTGCTTCCGATTCCTACGGGACCAGCTTTCTGATGTCCTTCCTGCTCTGTGGGACGGTGGAGTATTTGACGAGCTACCTGATGGAGAAGCGCTTCCATGCCCGCTGGTGGGATTACAGCCAGAAACCCATGAACCTGCACGGGCGGGTCTGGATCGGGAATCTGATTCTCTTCGGCATGGGCGGGATAGCGATCCTGCATCTGCTTAATCCGGTAATTGAGCGGCTGTTTGCGCTGCTTCCGGCACCGACGAAGGAAGTCCTCGCGGCTGCGCTGCTGGCCGTTTTTGCAGTTGACTACGTCATGACCCACCTCGTACTGCGTCTGGTGAAACGGAGTGTAGAAAGCAGCCAGGCGGACAACACCGAGGAAATCAGCATGGAGGTCCGCAGTCTGCTCACCAACCGCTCCTATTTCTACCGCCGCTTTGCCGACGCCTATCCCGAGGTGATCTATCGCACGGATCGTGTCAAGCAGCGCCTGGCTGCGGTGAAGGCGGAATCCGAGCGCATCCGCAGGGAGGCTGAGCAGCGCATCGAAACCGGCGCCAGGCGGGTGCTGACTGCTGCGGAGCCCACCGCAATGATTCAGAGCGGCATTATTGCACGACAGGACAAACTGATTCAAGCGCTTTACCACGAGGAGACTGCCGATGAGGAAGCAAAAGCCCTGATGGCGGAGATCCGGGCGGAAAAAGCCCGCCTGGAAACCAGACCCCTGGCCCAGCATCTGGCAAATCGGGCTGGCGAGGTGGAAAAGAATCTACACTCGTGACAGTCTTCTGAGAGAGCTCGTTTCCCGGCCGAATTGCAAAGCATTCCCGAAAAGAATTGCCGCAACGGTTGAATTGTTCCTA
>CACXJE010000041.1 GCA_902767915.1 Oscillospiraceae bacterium
GTCCTCACGTAAAGATGCGAAGTCCACGTCCGACCCGTCCAGCTCTACCCGCAGCGGCGTACTCGATCTCTCGCCCTTGGAAAGTTGAACAACCGTCTCGGGCGTCACTTTTTCAGCCGGAAGCCCGGAGGCGCAGAAATCGGCCCCAAACCACACCGGGAAATTGAATTCGATGCTCTTTAAGATCCTTCCGTCCGGCTGTTTTTCCGGATAGACCTCCACACGCTTGATGAAGCAGTGCATGAACTCCCGCTTCTGGGCATCGGTCATCTCCTGATAGATTATACCATACAAAGTCAGAAAATCATAGACCTTTTCTCCGCTGAGCTTCTGCTGGCGGATCTGCTCCCATTTCTCCCGGGCGGCGGCCTCCCGCGCTTCCGCCTGGGCGATTTCGTCATAGAGCTTGTCCAGGCGGGTCTCCAGATCCTCATACTTCTGGTCATAGTGGGGATCGGCGCTGTCCAGGTGGTCCATCCGCTTCGCGATCCGATCCTTGGAGGCCCGAAGCTGGCGGGCCTGCTTCTGCGCCGCCGCAACCTCCGCCTCCAGGGCCTCGGTGTCCAGGGCGCTGTCCAGCCGCCTGCGCATGGCCTCAGCAAAGTCCGGGTTCTGCACGATCTTCAGAACCACCTCCTCCACCGCCGCGTTCAGCTCCTCCTGATGGATCTGGTGCTTGTAATCGCAGGGATGCCCGTCCAGCTCCAGCCGGTGCTTGCAGGCATAATACCAATAGTCCCGGTAGAAGCTGCCGTCCTTTTTCCGCTTCCGGTTTACGCAGCCGTACATGGGCTGGCCGCAGCCGGGACAGCAGACGATACCCGACAGGATATGCTGATGGTCCAGGCTGTAGACCTTTTCATTCTTTCGCCCGGTTTCCTTGCGTTTTTTCTGGGCAGCCAGCCAATCCTCGCAGGGGATGATGGCCTCATGGATGCCCTCATAGACCGGGTAATCTTTCTGTTGGACCACATGATACTCGTTGCGGGAGCCCTGGATCTTTTCGTTTTTCCGGCGGCCGTAGGCCAGCTTTCCGGCGTACACCGGATTGTCCAGCACCAGCTTCACAAAATGAGCGGAGAAGGTGTCCAGCGTGCCGTTCTGCCGCTGGATCTTCTGAAAGCCCTTTTGGTTCAGATGCTTTGCGATCCCATTGGCGCCCAGGGTCGTGTGAATGTACTGGTCGTAGATTTCCCGGATCACCACCGCTTCCTCCTCCACGATTTTCAGCTCTCCGTTTTCCAGCTTGTAGCCGTAAGGCGCGAAGCCGCCGTTCCACTTGCCCTCCCGGGCCTTTTGCTTTCGGCCCTCCATGGTCTGCACCAGGATGTTCTCCCGCTCGATCTCCGCCACGGCGGAGAGGACCGAGATCATCAGCTTTCCGCTGTCCCGGGAGCTGTCGATGCCGTCCTCCACGCAGATCAGGTTGACGCCGTAATCCTGCATCTGCTGCAGGCTGTTCAGGACGTCAGCGGCGTTGCGGCCAAAGCGGGAGAGCTTGAACACCAGCACATACTCCACGTTGTCCTTTCCGGTGGCTATGTCTTCCAGCATCCGGCAGAATTCCGGTCTGCCCTCGATGTTTTTCCCGGACTTTCCCTCGTCGGTGTACTCCCCGGCGATCTGCATGTTCTGAAACTCCGCATAGCGGCGAAGCTTCTCCCGCTGGGCGTCCAGACTGTAGCCGTCCACCTGCATGGCAGTGGAAACACGGGTGTAAGTATAGCAATTGATTAGTTTCATGGCACACTCCTCCATGGTTGTTTTTTCGTATTATCCAATAAAAACCTGTTTGTTGCAAATGTGCGGGGCGGCGCTGCCGCCCCGCACATTTATGCTGGTCAGGCGCCCTTTCCCAGCTGGGTGTGAAAGATCTGAGCAGCCTCTTGCGGTGTCAGCCGCTCAAAGCTCGGCGCATACTGCTCAAACTGACCGCAGAGGGTATAGATCAGCCGGTCAAAGGCCGCTTGCTGTTCTTTCGGCCACTGCTTTCTCGCTTCCTCGTTCATGCGATCCCTCCTATCTCGCGTCCCGGCTGCGGTCCCGCTGACGGCGGAGCAGCTCCAGGCCGGCCTGAATGTCCTGCTCAATCTGAGCGGCAGTATAGTGCTCCGGGAAGAATCTGGCAAAATTCTCCCGCTTCAGGCGGATGTGCTCCTGCTGGTTGGGCTTGGGCTCGGCCAGGGTGGTGTCGATCAACCAGCGGTCCAGGGTTCCGACATTGTAAGCCTTGTGCAGCCGAACCGCCTGGGCGTAAGAGGGCGTGCAGTCGTTTCGTGCCATGGTGTCCAGCAAATCAGATTGGGCCTCGTCGGGAAGATAGGACAGCTCCACGCCAACGGAGAAGGCGATCTTGCCTTCGTCCATTTGCTCCAGCAGGGCGGGGATCAGGTTGGTCAGCCGGATATAACGCTGGACTGTCTTATAGCTCTCTCCGTTGGGTTCACCGATCTGTGCTGTCGTCCGGTTTTGATCTGACTTTGGGACAAGTTGTCCCGAAGTCAGGTCAAGGTGCTTGCCCTGATGAGCAAGAGCTTCCGCTTTCAGCTTATACGCAAACGCCTTCTCGGAAGGCAGCAGCCGTTCCCGATGGAGATTGCTGTCCACCATGGCAATGGCGGCCTCGTTCCGGTCCAGAGAAACAACAAAGGCAGGGACCGTTTCCAGCCCTGCCTTTGCCGCCGCGTATGCCCGCCGGTGCCCGGAGATCAGTTCGTAGTCCGTCTCGCTGCCCTCCACCCGCCGCACCAGCAGCGGATTCAGAACGCCGTATTCCCGGATGCTCTCCGTCAGCGCCTCCATTTCCTCGTTGTCCTGCACCTTGTAGGGGTGGCCCGGGAAGCGGTGCAGCCGCCCCAAGGGGATTTGGACTGTTGCCTGTTTCTTCAATTCATTCTGCATTTCACAGTTCCTCCGTTTCTCTAATCATTCATCACATAGGCGTCTACGACAGCCTTCTCCGCCAGATAGACCTGGAGTGCTTTCCGCAATCTTCAAAAGCTGGTTTGCGTTGGAGCCTGCCCGCCGCAGGTCCCGAATCAGAATCGGAATGTCGGGAGACGGCGCCTGCTTGACCTCCTTGCTGGTGATGGCCCGGCGGCAGAATTCTTCCCGGGAGAAGACCGTCTGACCGACCTTTGCGTTCAGTTCTTCCAGCTCTTCAGCGGTGAGCCGGATCTTGATTTCGTGGGTTCTTTTTTTCATGATGTATCCTCCTTTTCCTGGGGGTTCAGGGGCCCGCGCCCCGGACAAGCTGCCTCGTGGGCCCACGAGTCGTTGCTTGCTAAGACAATACCGTGTTCAAGTTCGCGCCTGCGGCCCGCTTCAAAGAGTCGCTGCCGCATGCTGCCAAAGGCCACCGGATCGGCAAGGAAATCCGCCAAGATTTCCTCCAGGTCTTCTTTCTTCAGCTGGTAAAAGGCTCTTCGGACCTCCTCCATCGGAACGTCTTTTCCGACCAGCCGAAGGAAAGGAAACTCCGTTTCCATCACCATGACAATGTGCCAGCGGAGCTGGCGCAACCCGGACGCCCGTTCCTCCGTCCACAAAGAATTGAAATCCAATCTCTCTAAGAGCGCCGCAAGCCTCTCTTTACTCTCCTCAGAGATTGTTGTAAATTCTTTGTTATTCTCTTTATTCTTACTTGGTGCTGAAAATCGGCATACCCCTGTGCCGCTTTTCGGCATAGCGGCACACTCTGAATCGGCAGGGTCCTCCGCCGGGGATCGGCACGGTTCGTCCTCCTCCAGGACGCCGCCCACGTAGAAGCGGTCGGCCTTTCCGGGACTCTTTTCCCGATAGATCAGCCCGGCGTCCTCCAGCTCCCGCAGCAGTTTGGTGACCTTGCCGTGGGCACAGCGCAGCTTCTCGCAGATTTCCCGGTTGGAGAAATAGCAAAAGACATACCCATCCTCGTCCTTAAAATCGTTTTTCAGGGACAGTTGAAACCGGTCGTTCAGCAGGGTAAACAAGAGCTTCGCGTCGTTAGAGATCGGCAGGCTGATCAGCGGCTTGGGCAGCTGCGCATAGGGCACCCGCTTTTGCTGTTGCGTCAATTCATCAAATCCTCCTTTCCGGCATAATGAAACCGCCCCGGAACTGTCACGTTTCGGGGCGGTTTACGCGTATTCTTTTGTCGCTGCAGAGCGTTCGCAGCTGGGGCTGAGCGGCACCCCTCTGCCATAGATGTTTGCGACTGTGTGCATTACAATCATCTCCTTTTCCTCAGATCGTTTCTACTATGCTTGGCCCTATGGGCATTTTCCATTTTTTGACCCCAGAACGAGGCACGCGACAAAAGGGACTTAAAATCTCAGCTTCCACTTAACACACTGCTTCGAGCCCGGTGATCGGCGTCAACTCGAGCCGTATTCTGCTTGTGCAACCGTGCCTGACTCGAAACTGTTCTCTACGGAAACACTTACGGTTCGAATCCAGACAGCGGATTCACTGCAGATTCCTATCAGCACCGCATGTTGTATCACGCAGACAAATCCGTTCACAGCGGGATAGGCCAGTCATTCTTCCAGTCTTCGGACGTATCAGACTCAAAATCCACCGCTGCAGAAAACGGATGGGTTCGAACCCCTGTACCGGAACCGAGCCCGCAGGAATGTGTCATAAAAATACAAAAAGCTCCTCCTATGACGTCAGTAAAACTATCGTCATAGGAGGAGCGTTTTTACTGTCATAGACAGCCGTTCGTATCGGCAAGTAACTAATTTTACTTTCGGTCAAAATTCTGTTGCTATTTTGCCGATAGCATGGTTTCGGCATGCCGATTATCTTCTTGCCAGTATGCACCGGAAGTCCGTTGCATACTGGCGTCTTGTATTGTTTGTTCGGGACGGCATTCCGGATCGCGTTACTCCCACTCTTGCCAATCGGATAGATTAATCCATTCAGAAACGGGCACACGGCTCTCTCCGACACACTGATTCAGAGATATATTCCGGTAAGGATTATACAGAATGCTGTTTTCGCGGTTCCGTATGTGAATCATTGTATCGATTTTGAGAACCGCTTTCGCCTTCGAGAACAGTTTGTACTCGGATGCGACCTCATAGCAGCACACAATCATTTCATGCAGCAGATCCTGATCTCTGGACGCAGAGATACGCGGAATAATCACTTCCTGCATTGGAAGTGGAAGTATCATGATTTCCTCTTTGAATTTGAACCAAGCTGCGTCCTCTCTTGCGTAGGGTTTTCTATCAAGTCACCTTGCCAAAACTTGTGTTCCTCACAATAATGGACTTCATACTTTGCCGGGATGGGAATTTTATGCGATTTCAAATGCTGTAGTGCCTGCTCAAGTCTCCTTGAGCCGCTTTTGGGAAACTTGACCGCATTCACAGAATCACGTTCAAGCAAGCACAGATGTTTTGCATCATCTGTGAAGCTGATTTGGACGGATTTGCCTCGCAATGCCTCTGCCAGCTTTCCGTTCAGATTGAACCTCCCGTCTGCGTAGAGATTTACGCATAAAATATCTGTGCGGGATGCAGGCGGAGCAATAACAAATGTAAATTGCTCCAAAGGGACAAATTGTTTTGTTGCCATCTTCGTGGCCTCCTTTATTTGTATTTGCACAGCGTGCAATCCCATTATAACGTGAGGCCACCTTCAAATCCATCTCAATCAAGACCAATTGTCCTAAGCTGAAGACCGGGTTCTCCCTTTGGGACCTTCTTTTTCTCATCATCTGATTAGGAGTTGACAAGAATGACTATAATGACTATAATGATGATTAGAAAGTGAGGGGATATATATGGCGATCCGAATGGAAAGCGAGGTCCTGGAATTCAAATCCGAAATCATGGGCGACATCTGCAAAGAAGTCGTCGCCTTTGCCAATACCCGCGGCGGTGAAATCTGGATCGGCGTCGCGGACGACGGAACCGTTACCGGCGTTTCCGATCCGGATGAAGCCATGCTGCGGATCAACAACATGGTGCGAGATTCCATCAAGCCGGACGTCACCATGTTTGTCCGATACGAGATCCGAGCGCAGGACAATAAGCAGATCGTTGCGGTCACGGTCCAGAAAGGCACGGACCGGCCATACTATCTCGCGGCAAAGGGCTTGAAGCCCGCCGGCGTCTTTGTGCGCAACGGGACCTCCACCGATCCGTCCACGGACACGGCCATCCGCCGGATGATCAAGGAAACCGACGGCGACCGCTTTGAGGATATGCGATCTCTGGAGCAGGAACTGACCTTCATCGCCGCAGAGGCGGAATTCCAAAAACGGGAAGTGGCCTTCGGCCCTGCCCAGCGGCAAACACTTGGGCTGATTTCAGCAGACGGTGTGTATTCCAATCTGGGGTACCTGCTCTCGGATCAATGTCCCAGTATGGTCAAGGCGGCCACTTTCTCCGGTCTGGACAAAACAGTGTTCCAGGATCGCAGGGAATTCAGCGGTTCTCTGTTCCGGCAGATGGAGGAGCTTTATGCCTACCTGGAGCTGCGCAATCAAACCAAGGCGACCTTTGAAGGGCTCTATCGCACAGATACGCGAGATTATCCGGAGGAGGCCCTGCGCGAAGCGATGCTCAACTCCATCGTCCACCGGGACTATTCCTACAGCGCCAGCACGCTGGTCAGCGTGTACGCCGACCGGATCGAATTTGTCTCCATCGGCGGGCTGCTGGAGGGCGTGACGGTCGACGACATCATGCTCGGCCTGTCCGTCTGCCGGAATCCGAAATTAGCGGCTGTCTTCTACCGCCTGGATCTAATCGAGGCCTACGGCACCGGCATGCAAAAGATCATGAGGGCCTACAAGGGTTGCGACCGTCAGCCAACCGTCGAAGTCACGAATAACGCCTTCAAAATCACCCTGCCGAACCGAAACGCCGTCGCCGAAACTCTCGTCTCTTCCGGCCCGGAGCAGACGATTCTGGAATATCTGCAAAGTCATGACTTTATCACCCGCCCCGAAGTCGACGCCCTCCTTGCCGTCAGCCAATCAACCTCCAGCCGCATTCTGAAACGGATGCTCCAGGAAGGCCACATCGCCCAGGACGGCATCGGAAGGAAAACAAAATACCGCTTGTCTTAAGCTGTCTGTCATAGAAAGGATTTCTCATGAACGAATTACAAATTGATGCTTTGATTCTGTCCCTTTGCGCAAAAGGAGTATTATCGGACCTGGAAAAAGGTATTTTGGATACCTATAAGGAGCTTCATAAGCAACCGTTTGATTATGGTTCGTCGATGAAACAGATCCAGATGAACGAATTCTCTCACCCAGACATTAAACTTACAGTTGCAGAATTGCCCAACACGATTCTGAAACCGCCTTCTGAACTGACTGAAGCAGATTTGCGCTACAATTTGTCCTGTCAGCTTTCCTTACTGGTTGGAAAACTGATATCTCAGCAGCAACGCCAAGTTTTTTAGCATCTCTCATTTCTTCTTTCACTGCAATTTGAGAAGCTATACCTTCAGGAGGTGAAGGCATGCCCTACAGCGAGTTGATAAAAAGCTTTGATAAGATTCGCGGGTATATGCGGCAGTTTTACGTGTTCGGCTTCAAGCGGCGCGAGGAATACGACGCAAAGAGCTTGCGATCCTATGACAACGAGCGCCGCAGGGTGGAGAGCTGGCTGGGGGATTATATGTCCTTCCGGCAGAACGAGACCGGAAAGCAGGTCTTCCTCTCCGTGGACAGCCGGACAATCCGACATAATCCGCTCTACAAGGCCTTCAAGGCAAAAAGCTTCACCGACAACGATCTGATTTTGCACTGCTATCTGCTGGACCTCCTCTCGGACGGAACAGCCCACTCCGCCCATCAGCTGATCGAGGGTGTGGCAGAGCTTCTCGGGAAGTTCCCAAAGTTGAAGCTCTTGGATGATTCCACGATCCGGAAAAAGCTGCGGGAATATGAATCGCTGGGGCTGATTACAAGTGAAAAGCAAGGCCGGGAGCTGTTCTATCGGCTGCCGCCATGCAGCGCGGATCTTGCTTCCTGGAAGGAAGCGGTGGAATTCTTCGCGGAGGAGGACCCCTTGGGCGTCATCGGCTCCTATCTATTGGACCGCACAGAAGAAGGCGGCGAGGTATTCGGATTCAAGCATCACTACATCCTCCACGCTCTGGACGGGGAGATTCTCCTGTCGGCGCTGGATGCCATCGGGTCCCATCGGCGGATCTGTCTCACCAACGTCAGCCTCCGTTCCGGCAATCCGAAAAAGCACTACGCCTACCCGCTCAAAATCTACGTCAGTGCCCAGAGCGGCCGTCAATATCTGCTCTGCTGGCATGATGGCCTGCGGCGAATGCAGTTTTTCCGGATGGATGCGATCACCAAAATCGAGCTGGCTGAGCCGGAGCCCGAGCCGGACCGTTTTGCCGATTCTTACGCACGGTTCCGCAAAAACCTCTGGGGCGTCTCCGGCGGCAGGTATCACACCATGGACCATGTGGAGATGGACGTCTGGGTGGAAGATGACGAATGGTACATCCCCCAGCGCCTGGAGCGTGAACGCCGCTACGGGCATGTGGAACAGATCGACGCGCACACCTGGCGCTTCACCGCGGACGTCTACGATTCCTCAGAGATGCTGCCCTGGCTGCGGACCTTCATCGGACGCATCGTGCGCCTGGAATTCTCCAATCCCATGGTTCGGCGCAGATGGCGAGACGATCTGAGGGCTTTGGTCCGCGCCTACGGGGAAGGAGGGGATAACGATGCTGTTCAGTGAAGTATACAGCTGCTATTTCCGCACGGTGGAGACCATCCTCACGGAGGCGGTGAAGGGCGGGCTGACGGAGCAGCGCCTCACCGAGCTGGTCCGGGAGAAAGCCTTTGCAGAAAGCGTCCTGACCATCCCATCCAACCTAAAGGACGGAACCTGGCCGCTTCTGACAGAGGATCTGAAAACGCCGCTGAGGTCCGTCCCGCAAATGCCCCTGACGCTTCTGGAAAAGCGCTGGCTCAAGGCCCTGCTGCAGGACCCGCGCATCCGGCTCTTCTCTCCTTCAGAGGCAGGGCTGGAGGATATTGAGCCGCTGTATGCCCCGGATACCTTCGTGTACTTTGATCAATACAACGACGGAGATCCCTACGATGATCCGGACTATATCGCCCACTTCCAAACGATCCTGCAGGCACTGCGGGAGAAGCGGAAGCTGCGGATCACCTTCACCGGCGCGAGAGGCAAACGGAATACCTGGGTCTTTGTGCCCTACAAGCTGGAGTACTCTGTCAAGGACGATAAGTTCCGGCTGCTGACGGCGCAGACCTATTACGGAACCGTGAATCTCGGGCGGATCGAGGCCTGCGAGCTTTTGGACCATTATTCTCCCAAAGCCTTTCATCTCCCCCAGGTAAAGATGGATACTTTGGTGATAGAGCTGACGGATGAACGGAACGCCCTGGAACGGGCCATGGTCCACTTCTCCCACTTTGAAAAAGAGACCGAGCGGATCGATGGCGACCGTTACCGTGTCACACTCCGCTATTCCAGAGAAGACGAAACGGAGCTGGTGATCCGCCTGCTCAGCTTCGGGCCGGTTCTCAAGGTCCTTTCGCCCCAGACCATGGTGGATGAGCTGCGGAAGCGGATTCAAAGGCAGCGCTGGCTCAGTTCCAAACCCGGGCAGGCGGAAATACAAAGCAATCGCGTGAAAGAGTAAGAGAAATAAAGTTGCGGACACGATCTGTGTTCGCAACTTTTTTACCACGATTTACCGATTCTCAGGGTGTATCATATAGGCAGAACGAAACGAAAGTGAGATGAGGACCGTGACGCCGTTCGAAGGAAGTAAATGCCTTCTGCTTCTGCACCTTGGGTGGAAGAATGACTATTTCCGCCTGCTGGACCGGGCAATGGAGCAGGAAGATCCGCTTTCCCCGATCACGTTGCAGCTGGCGCTCTGCGGCAGCGATACTGAGGCAGCCATCCACTTTTTGAAGAATGATCCCACGGTGCAGACTGTACCCCAAGAGGAGGCCTTAAACTGGCTGAAGGACTATCTGTACCGGGAGCATCGCCTGTTGAGGCTGTCAACGGAGCGACTGGGGAACATCTGGTCCAGGCTGTATACTGGCTATGATCTGTCGACAGATCATTTTTGGAGCACTCTGGATTATCTGCTGGAATACGCGGAAGATGGCTTTATAACCGAACGGGACTTCCAGGCGGATCTGCGTCGGCTGTTCGAGTCAGAGCGTAAAAGACGAAAGGACGGTGAAGGAGCATGCTCCTGACGATTACATACCGGGAAAAACCGGCCACGGACCTGGGCTATCTGCTGCACAAGCACCCGGCCAGGCCCCAGGTCTTTGAACAGAGCTTCGGGAAAGTCTACGTGTTCTATCCCAAAGCGGAGCCCGAGGAATGCACTGCGGCAATGCTTTTGGACGTGAATCCTATTGACCTGGCCCGCGGCAAGGTGGGTTCCGGCTTCGGCGGCCTGTTCGACTACATCAACGACCGGCCCTACGCAGCCTCCTCTTTCCTGAGCACGGCCCTGGCACGGGTCTACGGCTCCGCCATGAGCGGCAGCTGCAAGGACCGCCCGGAGCTGGCCGCGAAGCCGCTGCCCCTGGAGGTCCATTTGACCAATCTGCCCTGCCGAAGCGAAACGGATAAGCTCAAACAGATTTTCGAGCCTCTGGGCTATGCCGTCTCCTACGTGGAGCACGGCCTGGACGAGCGCTTTCCCAATTGGGGCATGAGCGATTACGTGGACCTGACCTTGAAGGGCACGGTCCGGCTGGCGGATCTGCTGAACCATCTGTACGTGCTGATCCCCGTCTTTGACCGACAGAAGCATTACTGGATGGGCGAGGATGAGGTGGACAAGCTGCTGACCCACGGCGGCGACTGGCTCAAGACCCATCCTGAGATGCGCTGGATCACCCGCCGGTACTTCAATCGGAAAAAGAGCTACGTGGGCAGCGCTCTGCGGCAGCTGGTAAGCGAGGAGGAAGCTGAAACCGGAATCACCGAAGAACCTGAAGCGGATACCCTTGTTGCCGACACCGGCGATCTGGATGTCCCGCCGGCATCTGAACAAACGGCAGAAGCCGTTGCCGAACCGATTCCGGAGAAGAAGGCACGCAGGAAGCCGCTGAACGATCAGCGTCTGGATGCCGTCGTTCAAGCTGTCCGGGACTGCGGAGCCGCTTCTGTTGCGGACCTGGGCTGCGGCGAGGGCCAGCTCCTGCGCCGGCTGCTGCCCGAGATGCAGATCACCAGGCTGGTGGGCATGGACGTTTCCACTGTTGCCCTGGCCCGGGCGGAAAGCCGCTTGAAGCTGGAACGCAAGGCGGAGCTGATCCGAAACAAGCTGACCCTGTTCCAGGGGGCACTGACCTATCGCGACCAGCGGCTCGAGAGCTTTGACTGCGCCTGCGTGGTGGAGGTAGTGGAACACATGGACCCGGACCGGCTGCCCGCCTTTGCCCGGACGGTTTTCCTCCACGCGGCCCCGAAAACTGTGATCCTCACCACGCCAAACCGCAGCTACAACAAGAATTATGAGGCCCTGACCGAAGGCAAGCTCCGTCATCCGGACCACCGCTTTGAGTGGTCGAAGGAGGAGTTCACCGCCTGGGCTGAGGCCATTTGCAGAGACTACGGCTACAACGTCCGCCTGTCCTGGATCGGAGAGACTGACGCGGACGGGCAGCAGCCGACACAGATGGGGGTGTTTACAAAATGCGGATAGAGATTCCTGAATTCTGCCTGGTCGCTCTGGTTGGAGCCACCTCCTGCGGCAAGTCCAGCTTCGCTGCGAAACACTTCAAGCCCACCGAGGTCCTGTCCTCCGATTTCTTCCGGGGTCTGGTTTCCGACGATGAAAACAACCAGGAGTGCTCCTCCGCTGCCTTCGACGCCCTGTACTATGTGGCGAAGAAGCGGCTGGACGCCATGAAGCTGACGGTCATCGACGCCACCCATCTGCAGGAGAACGCCCGGAAGCAGGTCCTGAACATGGCCAGGGAGCAGAACTGTCACAGCGTGGCCATCGTCTTCAACATCCCTGAGTCGATCCTGAGGCAGCGGAACGCGGCCCGCCCGGAGCGTCAACTCCCGGAGCATGTGATCCGCAGGCACTGCAACGACCTGCGGCGCTGCATCCGCGGCCTGAAGAAGGAGGGCTTCCGCTTCGTTTACGTGCTGAACGGCGTGGACGAGGTGGATTCCGCCGAGATTGTCCGCACCAAGATGTGGAACGACAAGCGGGAAGAGCACGGCCCCTTCGATATCATCGGCGACGTGCACGGATGCTGTGACGAGCTCACCGAGTTGCTGGCGAAGCTGGGTTATGCACCGAACGAGACCGGTCTCTGGAAGCATCCTGAAGGACGCAAGGCCGTCTTCCTGGGCGACCTCTGCGACCGGGGTCCCCGGAACACGGACACCCTGAAGCTGGTCATGGCCATGGTGGAGGGCGGGACCGCCCTCTGCGTCCCCGGCAACCACGACGTGAAGCTGGTCAAGCTGCTTCTTGGCAAGAAGGTCCAGCGGACCCACGGTCTGGAAAAGACCGAGGAGGAGCTGCTGGCTGAGTCGGAGGAGTTCCGGGAGAAGGTCAAGACCTTCCTGGACGGCCTGGTCAGCCACTACATGCTGGATGGTGGGAAGCTGGCCGTTGCCCATGCGGGCATCAAGGAGCACTACCAGGGCCGCGGCTCCATGCGCATCCGGGACTTCTGCCTCTACGGGGAGACCACTGGCGAGACCGATGAATACGGCCTGCCGGTCCGTCTGGACTGGACCTCCGAATACCGGGGCCGTGCCCTGGTGGCCTACGGGCATATTCCCCACGTAGAGCCGGAGATTCTGAACAATACATACGGCATCGACACCGGCTGCGTCTTCGGCGGGAAGCTCACCGCCCTGCGTTACCCCGAAAGGGTCCTGGTCAGCGTTCCGGCGAAGGCCGTCTACTACGAGCCTGCCCGCCCGCTGATTCCCGAGGCCGTGGAAACTAACGATGATCTCAGCCTGCGGGACGTCCACGGGCGGATGCACGTCCAGACCAGGCTCATGCCGGTCATTGATATCCGCGAGGCCCAGACCGCTGCTGCCTTGGAGGTCATGAGCCGCTTTGCTGCTGATCCCCACTGGCTGATCTATCTGCCGCCCACCATGTCTCCCTGCGAGACCGCGGAGAAGGAAGATTATCTGGAATACCCGGACGAAGCCTTTGCCTACTACCGGAAAAACGGGATCGCAACCGTCGTCTGCGAGAAAAAGCATATGGGCTCCCGCTGCGTCATCGTCCTGTGCCGGAACCGGGAGACTGCAAAACAGCGTTTCGGCGTGGCGGACGGAACCCGCGGCATCCTCTATACCCGCACCGGCCGCCACTTCTTCCTGGATGAGAGTATGGAAGGGATCGTTCTGGACCGCCTGGATCGGGTCCTGACCGCATCCAACTTCTGGACCGATTTCAAAACCGATTGGGTCTGCCTGGACACGGAGCTCATGCCCTGGTCCGAAAAAGCCCAGACCCTGCTGCAACGGCAGTACGCTCCTGTGGGCATTGCCGGCCGGAGCGGTCTGCACCAGGTGGTGGCTGCGTTGGAATCTGCCTGCGGGCGGAACGCCCTGCACTTCCAGGTAGACGCGGCGACCTCCGGGCAGAACGTGGATCTGAGCGCCGTCCTGGATGATTTCAAATACCGCGAGGACTGCCTGGGCCGCTACACCGACGCCTATCGGGCCTACTGCTGGAACGTGGACAGCCCGGACGATCTGCGGATCGCGCCATTCCACCTGCTGGCTGTGGAGGGCCAGGTCTTCACGGATCGGGCCCACGTCTGGCACATGGAGACCATCCGGAAGTACATGACCGGGATCGACCCCGTGTTCATGGCCACGGAATACCGGGTGGTAGACGTCAACGATCCCGCCAGCGTCCAAGCCGGAACCGATTGGTGGCTGGCCCTCACCGGCAGCGGCGGCGAGGGCATGGTGGTCAAGCCCGAAACCTACACCGCCCTCCGGGACGGCGAGCTGCTCCAGCCAGCGGTGAAATGCCGCGGCCGGGAGTATCTGCGGATCATCTACAGTCCAGAGTATACGAAACCGGAGCATCTGCAGCGCCTGAAAAAGCGCAGTCTCAGCCGCAAGCGCCAGCTGGCTCTGCGGGAGTTTGCCCTGGGCGTGGAAGGCCTGGAGCGCTTCGTCGCCAAGGATTCCCTCTACCGCGTCCACCAATGCGCCTTCGGCGTCCTGGCCTTCGAAAGCGAGCCCGTAGACCCGCGGCTGTAAATCTCACTTCAAGAATAGGACTACCGCAAAAGGGAACTATCTACATAGCCTATATCTCATAACTCGTGTAGAATTGTTTCAAATTTTTTTATTACTTCAACCAACAAAAACAACTCAGGGAGTGAAAAAGGTTCGTTCTCTGAGTTGTTTTGGTATCTCCTCGGCCTGAGTTGTTGGCATCTTGTTAATCAATCTTCTCTATGTAATGAAATCACATTACAGAGGCAGCTTGTTATAGTTATCAGAGCATCTGGAAATGCTCCAGTGCTTCCCGGATTGCCGCGGTTTTTTCCGGCGGGCATTGGGGGATGTGGTGGGCTTCCTTTTTGGACGGATTGTAGTTGACCCCAACCGGGAGGCCGAGGGATCGCTTGGTCTGGGCGATCTGGAGGCTGGTGACCTGGAAGCCGAATTTCTCCTGCACGTAATCCTTGATCTCCTGGTAGGTGGCGGCGGACTCGGCGGAAGTCAGGTCCAGCTCTGACAGGTCCAGGTCGATTTCCACCTTTTGCTCCGTCCGGAGTTTGGACAACAAACATACCGTCTCCACGTGACAGGTGCGGGGGAAGAGGTCGAAGGCTTCGGCGTGGGTGAGGGTATAGCCCCGGTCGGACAGGCGCTTCACGTCCCGGCCCAGGGTGGCGGGGTCGCAGGACACGTAGACGATCCGCTGAGGCGCCATCTGCGCCATGGCCTCGATGACCTCCGGCGCCAGGCCCTTTCTCGGCGGGTCCACCAGAATCACGTCCGGGGCTGTTCCCGCGTCAGCGAAGCGCTTCGCGGCTTCGCCTGCGTCGGCGCAGAAGAATTCCACGTTCTCCACTTCGTTTCGGGCGGCGTTTTGCTTCGCGTCCTCCACGGCCTCCGGGATCACCTCCACGCCGACGGCCTTTCCCGCCTTCCGGGACAGGGCCAGGGTGATGGTGCCGGTGCCGCAGTAGAGATCCAGCACCGTTTCCGTGCCGTGGAGGTCCGCCAGCGCTACCGCGGTTTCATAGAGTCGCTGGGCCTGGTCGTGGTTCACCTGGTAGAAGGACCGGGGCGACAGCCGGAAGGTGAAGCCGCAGAGCTGATCCTCAATATAATCCCGGCCCCAGAGGGTGCGGAACTCGCTGCCCAGCACCACGTTGGTATTCTTCGTATTCACCGACAGAATCACCGAGGCCAGGCCCAGGATCTCCCGCTGCAGGGCGTGGATCAGACGATTTTCCCGGGGAAGCTCCCGGCCGTTGGCCACGATGCAAACCATCACCTGGCCGGAGACCGCCCCCCGGCGGACGTAAATATGCCGCAGCAGGCCCTTGCCGGTATGCTCGTCATAGACGGAGATCCGGTCCTCCTCCGCCCAGCGGATCACCACGTCCCGGACCCGGTCGAAGACCTCCGGCAAAATGGCGCAGCGCTGCACCTGGATCACCTCGTGGGTCCGGTTCTTATAGAAGCCCGCCACGGGCTTTTCGTTTTTTATTGCCACCGGGTACTGGGCCTTATTACGATAGGCGGTTATCCCGTCTCCGCCGGTGATGGGAACAAGGGGCAGGTCCTGTCCGCCCAAACGATTCAGAGCGTCGGTGACCTTCTGGGCCTTGGCATTGCACTCCTCGGCGTAGTCCATGTGGTGATACTGGCAGCCGCCGCAGAGCTTGGCAACCGGGCAGCCCCGGGGGATCCGATGGGGAGACCGTTCCAGAATTTCTTCGATTTTCCCGTGGGCGCTGTTGGCGCTGACATGGGTCACCTGCACCCGGCAGCGTTCGCCCCGGATGGCGTTGGGCACAAACACCGCCCAGCCGTCGATCCGGCAGACGCCCATGCCCTCGGCGGAATAGCCGGTGATCACCGTCTCCGCGATCTGCCCTGTTTTCAATCTTGTTTGCTCCATAGCCGGCTCCTCTTGTTTCACGTGAAACAGTTTCTTTGCTCTATTATATCACAGCTGTTTTCATACGTAAAGCTTGCGATTTCGGAAAAAATCTGATAAGATGGGGACAAACGCAAATTGGGATTTGTNTCAATCACATTGTAGCGCGGGCTATCAGCCCGCAAAATCGACAGGCTGGTACGTATCGGGCGGGCAAATTGCCCGCGCTACAGTTACACAAACCCCGATTTATCTCGTTCAACCATCCCATGGAGGGCACGATGAAACTGGAACAACTGGACTATACGAACTGCAGACTCTGTCCCCGGATGTGCGGGGTGGACCGGACCGCCGGGCAGTGGGGGTTCTGCGGGATGCCCGCCCATCCGGTGGCGGCCCGGGCTGCGGGCCATTACTGGGAGGAGCCGGTGATCTCCGGGGAATACGGCTCCGGTGCGGTGTTTTTCTCCGGCTGCACCCTGCGGTGCAAATTCTGCCAGAACTACGAGATTTCCACCCAAAAGCACGGCTATGGGCTGGATTCCAGGCGGCTGCGGGAGATTTTTGAGCGCTTGATTGCGGAGGGTCACCACAACATCAACCTGGTGACGCCCACCCAGTTTCTTCCGGACATTCTGCCGGCCCTGGAGCCCAGGCTGCCGGTGCCGGTGGTCTACAACTGCGGGGGCTACGAACGGGTGGAGACCCTCCGGGCTCTGGAGGGTAAGGTGGACGTGTGGCTGCCGGACATGAAGTATTCCGATCCGCGGCTGGCCCGTGTGCTGTCAGCGTCCCCGGACTATGTGGAGGTCGCCAAGGCTGCCATCCTGGAAATGTACCGACAGACCGGGCCCTGCGTGATCGAGGATGGGCTGTTGAAGCGGGGCGTGCTGATCCGACACCTGATTTTGCCGGGGCAGGTCGACAACTCCGTCGGCGTGCTGGAATGGATCGCAGACAGCTTCCCAAAGGGGGCCGTTCTGGTCTCGCTGATGAGTCAATACATTCCCATGGGTCCGGCGGCCAAAGTCCCGCCCTTTGACCGGCGGATCACCCGGGAGGAATACGACACGGTCCTGTCCTGGATGTACTTTTTCGGGCTGGAACAGGGCTTTATCCAGGGTCCCGAAGCCGCCAGTTTGGAGTACGTACCGGAATTCAACGGGGAAGGGATTATTTGAATTGACAATCGGGATTTTGCGATTTGAATGTAGCGCGGGCTATCAGCCCGCAAATTCGACGGGCTGGTGCGGATCGGGCGGGCAGACATTGTGCCCTTCACGGGTATTGCCCGCGCTACATTTATACAAATCCGAATTTACCGGTCTCATTTCGCAGCGACATAAAAAAACGCACCCAAACGGGTGCGTTTTTTATGTTCCGCTTACTTCTTTGCCAGCAGATCGCGGATCTCGGTGAGGAGCTTCTCCTCTTTGGTAGGTTCGGGAGGAGCCTCTTCCTTCTTTTCTTCCTCCTTGGCCTTCTTGGCCTCAGCAGCCTTGCGGATCTTGTTGACGCCCTTGACCATCAGGAAGACCACCAGCATCAGAATCAGGAAGCTGATGATTGCGGAGATAAAGTTACCGTAATTCAGGTAGTTCTTCGCCTGCTCGGTCACGACGGTGCCGTCTTCCTTGGTGACCTCGATGGTCTTGTTGAAGATGGAAGGAAGCTGAATCTTCCAGCTGGTGAAATCAACGCCGCCGGTGAAGATGGAAATGATGGGCATGATGATGTTCTCGGTGAAGGAAGCCACCAGATCCTTGAACACGCCGCCGATGATGATACCGATGGCCATGTCAAACATGTTGCCGGAGATTGCGAACTCCTTGAATTCCTTAATGAAACCCTTTTTCTCTTTTGCCATTTCTGTTTTCCTCCTTTCTCAAAGTTTTATAATTACCGGCTTTGACGAGCCGATGATTATATGTGGTCATGCGGGCGGATGTGGGCATCCGCCCCTACTTGGTAATCAATTCCAGCCCGCCCAGGTACTTCCGCAGGACCTCGGGCACCACGATGGAGCCGTCGGCCCGCTGGTTCTGCTCCACCATGGCCGGGAAGATCCGGGAGGTGGCCAGGCCGGAGCCGTTCAGGGTGTGGACGTACTCGATCTTGCCGGTGGCCTCGCGGCGGAAGCGGATGTTGCCGCGCCGGGCCTGATAATCCCGGGCGTTGGACACGGAGGAGACCTCCTTGTAGCCGTTCATGGAGGGGATCTGGATCTCGATGTCATAGGTCCGGGCCATGGAGGCGGAGCAGTCGCCGGCCGCCAGCTTCACGGTGCGGAAGTGGAAGCCCAGGCCCTTCACCAGGTTCTCGGCCTTGGCGACCAGCTCCTCAAAGGCCTCGTCGGACTTCTCGGGCAGGGTGTACTGGAACATCTCGATCTTATTGAACTGATGGCCCCGGACCATGCCCCGCTCGTCGGCCCGGTGGGAGCCGGCCTCCCGGCGGAAGCAGGGGGTGTAGGCGAACAGCTTGTGGGGCAGATCCGCCTCGTTCAGGATCTCGCCCCGGTGGAAGGAGGCCAGCGCCGTTTCCGCCGTGGGCAGCATGAAGTGCATCCGGTCGTCGGTGGGATTGGCGATCTTATAGACCTCGTCGGCAAACTTCGGGAACTGGCCCGCGGTCTCGCCGCACTGGTACTCCAGCATGTGGGGCAGGATCACCATCTCGTAGCCGTCGGCCAGGTGGCAGTCCATGAAGTAGTTCAGCAGGGCCCATTCCAGCCGGGCGCCCAGGCCGGTGTAGATCCAGAAGCCGGTGCCCGCCAGCTTGGTGCCCCGCTCATAGTCGATGAGGCCCAGATCGGTGCAGAGATCCACGTGGTGCTTGGGCTCGAAGTCGAACTTGTGGGGCTCTCCGTAGTAGCGCAGGGGCTCGTTGTTTTCCTTGCCGCCGGCCTTCAGGTCCGGATCCGGCAGGTTGGGGAGGCTCAGCATCCAGGTCCGGTACTCGGCCTCCACCTCGGTGAGGGCCTTGTCGTTGTCGGCGATCTGGGCCTTGAGCTCGCCCATCTGCTTGAAGATGGGGGCCACGTCCTGACCGGCCTTTTTCAGCACGGGGATCTGCTTGGAGACCTTGTTCTGCTCGGCCTTCTTGGTTTCCGTGGACTGGATCAGCTCCCGGCGCTTTTGATCCAGCTCCAGAATCCGGTCTACCGCTTCGTCGCAGTCCACCTCTTTGGCCCGGAGAAGCCGCTTGACTTCGTCGGGATTTTCTTTGATGCGTCTGATGTCTAACATAGTCGTTACCTCTGTTTCAATCCTTAAGGAATTATTTAGTCATGAAATTGGATCTGCAGGGAGCAGAGCTTCCCGGTATCTCCATTCAGCTTCATTTGAATAGAGCAGTTTTCAAATCCGAAGGACAACTCCACCTGGGGATGGGGCTGGACGTCCGGGATGCCGGCGCCAAAGGCCAGCGAATAGGGTTCGCCCAGCACAGAAATGATCTGCCGCAGGTCGCTGTTCTCCGTCAGGGTACCGCGGCCCGCCACGGCGATCTCCAGCGTCGGGGCATTGTATCTGTCCTGGGTGCTGTCGTCCATCACGGATCCGTATTGCAGCCGGATCATATCAATGGCGTCGTCCTTTCCCTTCCTGCGCGCAACGATCACATGATGGCCTTCCCCGTTGGAAAACCCACTTTGGTTTCCCATGGAGGGGCTCTGGCTGTCAGATACATTCTCGGTCCAGCCTGTCCCGGTCATCTGATCCAGGGTCCAGGGGGCGGTCAGCAAGGTCTGATCCAGCCGGACCTCCAGAGAAATCCGCTCGATGGTAGATGTCTGTTTGTTATATTGGCAGGATCCCGTGGGATACTCTGTCAGTTCATAGTTCTCCAGGGGCAGGAGCTCCCCAGCTATCGACCGGAAGGTCTCGCCGTCGGGGGTCCGTACCGGCTCGCCTAAGGCTTCGGTTTCGGCGTCGGAGCCGCCGCAGGCCGTCAGACCCAGGGTCAGAATCAAGATAAGCAGTCCGGCGAAGATGCGTTTCATAAGTGCCTCCTACATGTGTATAACCGACGCTGCATTGCCCGCTCGGGCGGGACGGCCCATGGCAATCTCTGCGCGGCTTCAAAGAGATTCCCACGCCAGTGTGCGCACTGGCTCGGAATGACAGCTTTTTCAAATGTTTTCAAATGGAAAATTGAAAACTCCGAAACTTCTCAATTCATGGCCGCGAATTGCGCGTCCACTACTGGTGCCTGAATCAATCAATGGCCAGGCTCTCGTAGATCTCCAGGGCCGTGGGACACAGCAGGTCCCGATCGGGCTCGATCTGGGCCAGCAGCTCCTCCAGCTCCTCGTAGCGGCCGTTCTCGTCGGCCTCGACGGCCTGATACAGCAGCTCCTGGACCGCTGCGGTCCGTTCCGCAAGGCTCTCCTGCTCCTGCAGAAGCGCCTCCGCCTGTTTCAGATCGTCAGTGGTTTTTTTCAACTCGTTTTCCAGCTTGTCCCGCTCCACCGCGAGCTCGTCCCGTTCGTCGGTCAGCGCCTCCAGAGACTGCTCCAGTTCTGGGACCCGCTCCGCCTCCGGCTTCAGGGTGTCCAGCTGCCCCTGCAGCTCCTCGGACTCCTTCTGCAAAGCGTCATAGCTGGCCTGCAGCTCGGAGATCTTTCCGTTCAGAGTGGCTGAGGTCTGCTTGCTTCTGTCCTCGATCTGCTGCTTGGTGCTCTGGAGCCGCTTGTTCTCGATCACCATGGACAGGGCCACCAGCAGAAAGGCCACCGCGAACAGGATTGCCAGATACCCCACCAGTGCCGTCCGACGCCGACGGGACAGATTGGGCTGATTTTCCTGCTGTTCCTCCGGCTCGGCCGGGTTGTTCTCTTTCTTGATTTCTTCGCTCATTCCGGTTTTTCCTCCTTCATCTGAAGCCGCTCCAGCGCAAAGAGCAGGCGGTTCAGATCCTCCGGTCCGTAAAACTCGATTTCGAAACGTCCCTTGCGTTTGCCGTCCACGATCCGAACCTTCCGCCCCAGGCGGCGGGTCAGAGACCGTTCGCAGTCCGCTATATAATCCACCTTCAGATCCGCCTTTTGCGGGACCTCCTCGGGCTTGTTCAGATTTTTGCAGAGGGTTTCCGCCTGCCGTACCGAAAGCTGCAGGGCAATGATCCGCTGGGCGGCCTGCTGCCGCAGCTTTTCGCCGGGCAGGCTCAGCAGCGCCCGGGCATGGCCCGGAGACAGGGTCCCGTTCCGGACCAGCTCCGCCAGATCCTCGGACAGATTCAGCAGCCGCAGACTGTTGGCCACCGCGGACCGGGACCGGCCCACCCGCAGGGCGGTTTCCTCCTGGGTCAGACCGTACTCGGTCATCAGAGAGCGGAAGCCGGCGGCCTCCTCCATGGGATTCAGATCCTCCCGCTGGAGATTCTCCACCAGGGCCAGCTCCATGACCTTTTTGTCGTCGGCCTCGATCACCAGGGCCGGAACCTCCTCCAGGCCCGCCAGCCGGGCTGCCCGCCAGCGGCGTTCGCCGGCAATGATCTGATAGTAGCCCCCCGGGGTCTCCCGGACCGTCAGAGGCTGGATCATGCCGTGGGCCGCCAGGGAATCCGCCAGGGTCTGCAGGGCCTCCGCGTCAAATTCCTTTCGGGGCTGCAGGGGGTTCGGCTCTACCTTGTGCAGCGGCAGCTGCCGGACCGCGCCGGCTTCCGGCTCCAGATCCAGTCTGCTGTCCTCCAGCAGCGCCCCGAGCCCTCGCCCCAAGCCTGATTGACGTTTCATAAAACTCCTCCCAAATGTGAAACATTGAGTTGAAAGTTGAAAGTTTAAAATGGAAAGTTATGGAGATTTTCAGATTGCAATCTGAAAATCACATTCATTTTCAATTTTCAATTCTCAATTTTCAATTTCGATTTATAATCTCCTCCGCCACGGCCAGATAGGCCTTGGTGCCCTTGCTGTGCTTGTCGAAGGTGATGACCGGCTCGCCGTAGCTGGGGGCCTCCGCCAGACGGACGTTCCGGGGAATCACCGCCGCGTAGACCTTGCCGGGGAAATGCTTCCGCACCTCCTGGGCCACCTGGGTGGAGAAATTCGTCCGGCTGTCAAACATGGTCAGCAGCACGCCGAAAATGGACAGCTCCGGGTTCAGCCGCCGTTTCACCGCCCGCATGGTAGACATCAGATCCGACAGGCCCTCCAGCGCGTAATACTCGCATTGGACCGGGATCATAATCTGCCGGCAGGCGCACAGGGCGTTCAGGGTCAGCAGCTCCAGGGAGGGCGGGCAATCGATGAAGATATAGTCATACTGGTCCGCCAGAGGCTCCAGAGCGGATTTCAATACGTATTCCCGACGCTCAATGCCGGCCAGCTCCACGCTGGCGCCCACCAGAGAAGCCGAGGAAGGCAGCACGTCCCCCCATTCCGTGTGGACGATGGCCTGCTGGGGCAGGACCCCGTTGATCACCACGTCATAGGAGGAATATTTTGCCCGACGTGTGACGCCGAGACCGGAGGTGGCGTTGGCCTGGGGATCAAAGTCCACCAGCAAGACCCGCGCCCCCTTGGCATGCAGGGCCGCGGTGAGATTCACGGCGGTGGTGGTTTTGCCCACGCCGCCCTTTTGGTTGACAATCGCAATGATGTTCCCCATGAATACGCTCCGTTCCGGTGATTCCGAGCCTCAGTCTCGGTTGTTTTCATGTATTATATCACATTCCGGGAAAAAAGCAAGAATAATTCCGCGAATGGAAATTGTTTCACGTGAAACACGATAATCAGGCACTAGGCACCAGGCAACAGGCACCAGGGGATCGGCCCGATTTTGTCATTGCGAGGCCCGAAGGGCCGTGGCAATCCGTTTCACATTTCTAATGTTTTCAAATGGCAATTTGAAAACACCACTAATTCTCAATTTTCAATTTTCAATTTTCAATTCGTCCCTGCGGGGTGCGCGGGACGATGGCGGCAAAGCCGCATCATACCCGCAGGGCACACAGTCGTCCCCTACGGGCGGGCCGATCCCCTGGTGCCTGTTGCCTGGTGCCTAGTGCCTGAAAAAAACAAATGTTTGCATTTTGGGCAATGCTATGATAAAATAATGAAAAAAGGAGGGATGGATATGACGAAGGTCAATCAGCGGGAACGAATGCTGGAGCTGATCCGGGATTACATCGGGCTGCACGGCTACGGACCCTCGGTGCGGGAGCTCTGCCAGGCCCTGGGTTTGAAATCCACGGCCACAGTCCACTACCATCTGCGGGCTCTGGCGGAGGACGGCAGCATACTCATGGATCCGGGCAAAAAGCGGGCCATCTCTCTGCCGGCTGCGGAACCTGCCGGAAATCCCCCGAAAAATTCAAATCTTATGTCAACCTCCCATACCATGCTGCCCATTGTGGGCACTGTGGCTGCGGGGCAGCCCATTCTGGCTCTGGAGAACATCGACGGCTACTTTCCCTGGGAGGCCGGGGAGGGCTGGTTCGGGCTCCGGGTCAAGGGCGAGAGCATGAAGAACGCCGGGATCCTGCCCGGAGATCTGGTTGTGGTCCGGCCCCAGCCCACCGCGGAGAACGGAGAAATCGTGGTGGCCCTGCTGGGGGACGAGGCCACGGTCAAGCGCTTTTCCAGAACCGGGGACGAGGTCTGGCTCCTGCCGGAAAACGAGGCCTTCGAGCCCATCGACGGCCGGGACGCGGTCATTCTTGGCCTGGTCCGGGGCGTGGTACGGGTGATCAATTGAAAATT
>CACXJE010000042.1 GCA_902767915.1 Oscillospiraceae bacterium
TCCGGGCCCCTGGTCAGGCCGACGCCCCCCAGGAGCTTGCCCAGGAAGGGCAGGTTCACCACGCCGAAATACTGCAGGGCGCACAGCGTCAGGAAGGCGACGAGCAGCACCGCCAGGCCGATCAGCACCAGCTTTACGGCCAGCTTTCCCTTTTTCTTCCCCTGCTTCTGCTTGGGCTGCTTGGCCGGGTTCCGGGTCTCCGGGCTCGGTGCAGCCGCCGGATTGCATCTGGGGCAGCGGCCGGCTGCATCCAGCGGCCCGCCGCAGTTCCCGCAATATCGCATCATAAAAACGCCTCCTGTACTTCAAAGTATGCGGTTTCTTCCTTCCTGTGTATTATAACACAAGCGGTTGTATATTTCTACCGGTATTCATCCATATTTTCCAATTCTTTGCCTCTGAAACTTTTGTATTGAAATTCACTCATTGATATGATATAATGTAGCACCGTCGGGAATATCTCCCGACCTTGCCTGTATATTTTCCTGATTTTTTATTTTTTTGGAGGAAACATGAATAAAACCGAAGCCACTGAACTTCTCAACAAAGCCTGCATGCGTCTGTTCGGCTGTACCATGGAGGAAGCCACAGACAAGCAGGCCTACAAGGCTCTGTGCACCGTGATCCGCAACGGCATGTACGACCGCCGCCGGGCCTTCAAGAAGGGCTATCAGGCGGAGCAGCGCAAGCAGGTTTACTATATGTCCATGGAATTCCTGGTAGGCACCAGCCTGCGCAACAACCTCTTCAACTTAGGTCTCGAGGAGACCTTCACCGAGGCCCTCAAGGACCTGCACATCGACATTCAGGAGCTCTACGCCCTGGATCCCGACGCGGGTCTGGGCAACGGCGGCCTGGGCCGCCTGGCCTCCTGCTATCTGGACTCCCTCACCGGTCTGGGCTACCCCGCCACCGGCTTCTCCATCCGCTACGAGTTCGGCATCTTCAAGCAGCAGATCGTGGACGGCTGGCAGATGGAGCTCCCCGACAACTGGCTCCAGATGGGTGACGTCTGGCTGGTCCCCAAGGAGGACGACGCGGTGGAGGTCCGCTTCGGCGGCGACGTCCACGAGTGGTACGACAACGGCAAGTTCAAGGTAGCCCAGCACGGGTATTCCACCGTCATGGCCGTACCCTACAACCTCTATATCTCCGGCTACCACACCGACGCGGTGAACAAGCTGGTGCTCTGGTCCGCCAAGCTCCCCCAGAGCTTCGACATGGCGGCCTTCTCCCGGGGCGATTACGTCCGGGCCCTGGAGCAGAACACCATGGCGGAGACCATTTCCAAGGTCCTCTACCCCGCCGACGACCACATCCAGGGCAAGCGGCTGCGTCTGAAGCAGCAGTATCTGCTGGTCTCCGCCTCCCTGCAGTCCATTCTCCGGTCCCACCTCAAGAAGTACGGCACCCTGCGGAACCTGCCCGACAAGGTGGCCATCCACATCAACGACACCCATCCCGCCCTCTGCGTCCCCGAGCTGATGCGGCTTCTGATGGACGAGCACGACATTCCCTGGGATGAGGCCTGGGATCTCTGCTCCCGGACTCTCAGCTACACCAACCACACCGTCATGTCCGAGGCCCTGGAGCGCTGGAGCGTGGATCTCTACAAGGAGCAGATGCCCCGGATCTACGCCATCACCGCGGAGATCAACCGCCGCCTGATGGAAAAGCTCCGCGCCTTCTACGGCAACGACGAGGGCAAGCTCAACTGGATGGCTGTCATCGCCAACAACGAGGTCCGGATGCACAACCTGTGCCTGGCCTGCTGCCACAAGATCAACGGCGTCAGCGCCCTGCACACCGAAATCCTGAAGGAGACCATCTTCCACGACTACTACCAGTACACCCCCGAGCGGTTCCTGAACGTCACCAACGGCATTGCCTACCGGCGCTGGCTCTGCCAGTCCAACCCGGAGCTCACCGCCCTTCTGCGGGAGCTGATCGGCGACGGCTTCCTCCACGACGCCAACTGCCTGGAGGATCTGCTGAAGTACGCCGACGACAAGACGGTTCTGGATCGGCTGCAGAAAATCAAGTACGACAACAAGGTGCGCCTGGCCAAGTATATCGCCCATGCCAACGGCATCAACGTGGATCCCAACTCCCTGTTCGACGTCCAGGTCAAGCGGCTCCACGAGTACAAGCGGCAGATGCTGAACGTGCTCCACATCCTGTACCTCTACAACGAGATCAAGGCCAACCCCACCGCTCCCTGGCAGCCCAGGACCTTCATCTTCGGGGCCAAGGCCAGCGCGGGCTATATCCGGGCCAAGCAGATCATCAGCCTGATCGTGGCGGTTTCCAACTTTGTCAACAGCGATCCCGACGTGCGGGACAAGCTGAAGGTGGTCTTCATCGAGGACTACAAGGTCTCTCTGGCGGAGATCATCATCCCTGCCGCCGAGATCTCCGAGCAGATCTCCATCGCCGGCAAGGAGGCCTCCGGCACCGGCAACATGAAGTTCATGATCAACGGTGCGGTGACCATCGGCACTCTGGACGGCGCCAACGTGGAGATCCACCAGCAGGTGGGCGACGAGAATATGTTCCTCTTCGGCATGAAGGCCGACGAGGTGGAGGCTCTGTGGAAGAAGGGCTACGATCCCAACGCCTTCATCACTCCGGAGCTCCGGAAGGTCCTCAATATGCTGACCTCCGGCGTGCTGGGCCAGCGCTTCGACGACATCGCCGCCAGCCTCACCACCAACCGCTTCGGCGTGGCGGACGCCTATATGACCATGGCGGACTTTGCCGACTACGCCAGAGCCCAGCGGGATGTGGCAGCGGTCTATCAGGACCACGACCGGTTCAACCGCATGAGCCTGATCAACATCGCCAAGTCCGGCATCTTCTCCGCCGACCGCTCCGTGCTGGAATACGTCCACAATATCTGGAATATGTAATACAGGCAAAACGAATCCCCCGGAACCGCGGTTCCGGGGGATTCGTTTTGTTATATTATTTCTCCGCAGGCTTGAAGCCCTTGCCGTAGGCGGCGTCGATGGAGCTCACCATGACAAAGGAGGTGGCGTCCAGCTCGTGGGCCGCCCGCTTGATCTTGAAGACCTCAGACTTGGAGCAGACGCAGATCAGCAGGTCCTTCTCCGCGCCGGTGAAGCCGCCCCGGCCGGAGACGATCGTCACGCCCCGCTGGAGCTCATGGGTCACGCAGTCCGCGATCTCCTTGCCCTTGGAGGTGATGATGGTCAGCTGCTTTCTGGAATCGTTGCCGATCATGATCTTGTCGATGATCAGGCTGTAGGTGATGGTCATGATCATACCGTAGAGGGCCGCGTCCACCTTTCTGTAGACCACGCCGCCCAGCAGAATGACCACCCCGTCCACCGCCAGGGAAACCGCGCCCAGGCTCAGCTGGGGATGGGTCTTCTGGATGGAGAGAATGATGAAGTCAGAGCCGCCGGTGGAGGAGTCCCGCATGTAGATGCAGGACAGGCCCGCGCCCGCCAGAATGCCGCCGAAGATGGCCGCCAGCATCGGATTGCCCTGGTAGATCCACAGCTTGGGCATCAGGGTGTCCACGATCAGGGAGGAGAAGAGGATCGTCTTCACGGAACGGGCAAAGTAGGCGGGGCCCAGGAACCGGAAGCAGATCAGGATGATGGGGATGTTGATCAGCAGCATGGCCAGACCGATGGGGACACCGCCGGAGATCACGGGCTTGGTCAGGGTGTTCACCAGGATCGCCAGACCGGACACGCCGCCGGGGGCGAAGTCGGAGGCGTAGGCGAAGTTATAGATACCGGCGCCGTAGAGCACGCAGCCCACGATATCGAACAGGATATCGATGCCCAGGGTCTTGGGGTCGATTCGGATGTTTTTGAGTTTGTTTTTCATGGCGGTACCTCGGATTGTTCTATCAAATGACTGCCGGCGTCGGCGCAAAGGCGGCGCACCGAACCCGGCGCGCCGCCTATGATACCATAGTTCGATCCCATTTGCAAGAGGGATTTGCATATAATTTTGCGAATTCTGAATAGCGTTTTGTGCAGGCGCCGGGTGCGCCCGGCGCGTGAGCAGAAAACCGCGGAAAAAAGCAAATTGGGATTGTAGCGCCGTAGGGGGCGGCGTCCCCGACGCCCCGAACGTACCGTTTTTTGATATCTGCGGGCCGTCGGGGACGCCGCCCCCTACGGCGCATTCAATCCCGATCTGCAAACCACAAGCCATTCTCAACTGAAAAAGCTCCAGCGGCTCAGCAGCAGGCCCGGGATCACCACAAACAGGAAGAAGGCCCAGCTCACCAGGGTGAAGACCTTCAGGAACTGCCTGCCCCGGCCCGGATACGCCCGGACGTAGATCCGGTAGTTGATCACCGAGGCCAGGGAACCGATGACGGAGCAGAGGCCCGCGGTGTCGGCGCCGTAGATCAGGCCGGCGAAGTTCTCGGTGAAGGGATAGAGCACGATGGAGGCCGGCACGTTGGAGATGATCTGGCTCAGGCCGATGGCCCACCAGTACTCCCGGCCCGCCACGGCTCTTTTCAGCAGGCCGGCGATCCTTTCATTGGCGGCAATGGAGGAGGAGAAGATGAAGAAGCAGAGGAAGGTCACCAGCAGCACGTAGTCCACCTTCAAAAACAGCCTCCGGTCCACCGCCAGGATCCCCAGCAGAACGACCCCCACGGCCACGTACCACCAGGCGGTCCGGGTCACGATCACCAGCAGGATCAGCACAAACAGGGCGGCGTAGGTGATCCGTTTGACCCGTCCCTCCGGCCTCCAGGCCTCGTTGACCCCCCGGAAGTCGATCTCCTCCCGGAGATTCCTCCGATAGAGGAAGAAGACGAAGCCCACCAGCAGGGCCGCCGACATCGCGGACAGGGGCAGCATGTGCAGCATGAAGTGCCAGACGCTGACCTTGGCCTGGCCGTAGAGGAACAGGTTCTGGGGGCTGCCGAAGGGGGTCAGAAGGCTGCCCCGGATGGCGGCGATGTTCTCCATGGAGATCACCGGCAGGATGTACTTCTCCTTGCCGCCGCCCCGGAACAGCAGGATCGTCAGGGGCACAAAGATGATCAGCGACACGTCGTTGGTGACGAACATGGAGCTGAAAAACACCCCGAAGATCAGAAACAGGGACAGGGCCGTCATCCGCCGCAGGCCGGAGGCCAGGCCCACCAGAGGCCGCAGCAGGTTTTCCTGCTTGAAGCCCTCCAGCACACAGAGCATCATCAGCAGGATCCCCAGGGTCCGCCAGTCAATGTCCCGGAGCAGCCGGGCCGTTGGGGGCGTGATGATCATGGCCGCCGCTGCCGCCAGCAGCGACAGGGTCAGCATCATTTCCTTTTTCAAAAAGCGAAGGATCGGTTTCATAGTTGTTCCTCCTGTTGTCGCCCCGTTGTCATTTCGAGCGCAGCGCAGCGGAGTCGAGAAATCCGTCTCCCGTCCCCGTTGTCTTTTCGACCGGAGCGGAGAAATCCGTCCCCCCTGCGCCTGTCGGTACGTGCGGAACCCCTCCACCGGCCTTGAGGCCGGTCCCCCTCCCCTATAGCCTTCGGCGATAGGGGAGGTTTTGCCTGGCGTCCCCCGTCATTTCGAGCGCAGCGCAGCGGAGCGGAGAAATCTGTACTCCCGAATCTCGAATCCCGAATCTCGAATCTCGACCCCCGAACCCCCGCGCCTATTTTCTCCGGTACAGCTTCGGGAACAGGACGGCGATCAGAACCAGGCAGACCGCAATCAGGACCACGATATAGAGCAGGGTCTGGCCGTCGGTGAGGGTTTTGCCGAAGAGGCAGACCCGGGAGAAGAAGGCCTCCTCGATGCCCTTGACAAAGCTGCCCCCGTCCACGCCGCCGATGCCCGCGTCCATCCGGTCCAGCAGCCGCTGCAGCAGGGTGGTCCGGTAGAGGGCCGTGACCCCCGTCCCCGGGAAGACGCCGCAGAAGCTCTGGACCGCCTTGGAGAACTGGGAAATCGGCATAAACGCGCCGATCACAAAGCCGGATGCCGCCGACAGGATCCCGAAAAAGGCCCCGCTGGCGGAGGTGGATTTGAACAGCAGCACAAAGGGCATGAACAGGGCCGCCGCCGACAGGGCCGCCAGCACCGTCAGGCCGTAGAGCCTGGCCACGTCCCCGACCGTCAGATAGAGACTGCCCTTGGCGGAGACGAAAATCAGCCCCGCCGTCAGCACGAAGCAGGTCATCAGAATGGCGGAGACCACAGAGGCCGTGAAATAGGACAGGACGATCTGCCAGCGGCGGATGGGGGTGGCGGCGATGTCGTAGTCGATCCGCTTCTCCCGGTCCCGGACCACGGTGGTCAGAGTGTGGTAGCTGACGGTGATGACCGAGGAGCCCATGAGGCCCGACAGCAGCAGGCCGTAGGTGAACATGTCGATGTCCTGCTGCTTCACCAGGTCTCCCAGGAGCCTGGCCTGCTCGGCAATGGAGTCGGCGTAGGTCTGCCGCAGAAACAGCACGAACAGCACAAAAACGATGATGGACGTCAGCATGGAAAACAGCACCGCCTGGACGTCCTTGAAATAGACCAAAAGATTGCGGCGGGTCAGACCGAGAAACTGTTTCATGCGGTGAACTCCTTTCCGGTGAGCTTCAAAAACACGTCGTCCATGGAGCCCTTGAGGACCTCAAAGTCGGTGATCACGTCCCGATGCGCATAGAGAAAGCTCTGGATCTCCGTCCGGAAGGGGACGCTGTAGTGGTCCGCGTCATAGTGGAAGGAGAAGTCCGCCAGCAGCCGGTCGTTTGCCTCCGTCCGGGGGGCGTACCAGATGAGCCGGTTGTCCGCATGGGCGGATTTGAGGGCGGCGGGGGTGCCCTGGGCGATGATCTGCCCATGGTCCAGGATCACAACCTGGTCCGCGTCCCGGGTCTCCTCCATGTAGTGGGTGGTGAGGAAGATGGTGAGCCCGGCCTCCTTCCGGAGCCGGTCGATGTGCTCCCAGACCAGCCGGCGGGAGTTGGGATCCAGGCCGGTGGTGGGCTCGTCCAGAAACAGGATCCTGGGCCGGTGGATCAGGGCCCGGATGATGTCCACCCGGCGGCGCTGACCGCCGGAGAGCTTGTCATAACGCCGCTTCCAGATCTCCGACAGCTCGAAGCTCTCCATATAGGGGGCCAGACGGGCCTCGGATTCCCCGGCGGTGAGGCCGTAATAGGCCCCCCGGGACAGAAGATTCTGCTTCACAGTCAGCATGTCGTCCAGCACGGAATTCTGAAAGACGATGCCGATGCCGGCCCGGATCGCATCGTCCTCCTTGCCCAGGGTGTGGCCCAGGATCCGGGCCTCGCCGGCGGTCTTTTTCAGGATCGTACACAGGATGTTGATGGTGGTGGATTTGCCCGCGCCGTTTTCCCCCAGCAGGGCAAAGAGCTCCCCCTCTCCCACGGAGAAGGAGATGCCCTTCACGGCGGGCACGTCCCGATAGTTCTTGACGAGGCCGTTGACCTCGATGGCAGGATTCATAGTGTGCCTCCAGTTTCGAGATTCGATGTTCGGGTTTTTGTCATTGCGAGGCCC
Source organism: Oscillospiraceae bacterium (assembly GCA_902767915.1). Classification (GTDB taxonomy): domain Bacteria; phylum Bacillota; class Clostridia; order Oscillospirales; family Oscillospiraceae; genus JAFRPC01. The sequence goes on from CACXJE010000042.1 coordinate 7,512, forward strand.
GAAGGGCCGTGGCAATCCGTTGCCCTTGTTCAATGTTTTCAAGTGGCAATTTGAAAACACCACGATTCTTATCTATTCTCCATATTATCTATTATCTAACGTTCGTTACCCCTCCACCACCGCGCTTTGCGCGGCGGTCCCCCTCCCCTAAAGCCTTCGGCGTTAGGGGAGGTTTGGCGCAGCCCCGGCGCCCGGCGCTTAGTCTCCGGCCTTTTCGTACACCCAGGCGTTGGGCAGGTAGCGGCCCTCCGGGGTGTTGCGGTTGGAGCAGCGGATGATGGGCTCGCCCCGGTACCAGACGATGGCGGTGGTGCCCCCGTCCACGTTGATGGCGTTCTGTCCGCCGTACTGCTGCAGCACCTTGGCGCATTCCAGCACGCTGCAGCCCGGAGAGTCCTTGAACCGCCCCTCCACGCCCATCATCAGGATATCGCCGTTCTCGCTCTGGCCGATGCAGGCCCGGGGATTCTCTCCGGTCCAGATGCCCGGATCCTGGAGCTCCCCGTCGATCAGCAGGGCCGGGGTGAACTCCATACAGTCGGTGGTATATTGGCTGGGGCTGCCGTCGGCGTGGGTCACGACCGCCCAGTTGCTCTCTGTCAGCTCAAAGCGGGCATAGTTCCAGCCCATGGGGCGGCCGTATTTCTCCCCGTCGCACATGCAGAAGCCCGCGATCTGGCCGCCGTTGCCGGCGCCGTTCGGGTCAATAAAGCCGCTGCCGGTCATGGCCAGCACGCCGTTGTTCCGCTGGGCAATGGAGCCGATCCGCTCGCCCTTGACCCCCATGGTTTCCGAGGCGCACAGATGCAGCCGGGAGGGGTCCTTGGCAATGGCCAGCACGCCCCGGGAGTTGTTCAGCCAGACCCGGACGATCAGGATCCCCTCCTTCGCGTCGATGGCCAGCACCTGGTGGCCGTAGACGGTTTCCAGATCCAAGCCCTGGTCGGTAAGCCAGGCCTGGTTCACGGCGATGGCGGTATAGTCCCCGGAGAAGTACTCCGGATGGGCCTCCAGCCAGGCGTCGGTGGCTTCGGGATCCAGCTCCCGGAAGGTCTCATAGAACAGCGCCCGCTGGTCCTCCTGGGGCTCCGTGGTTTCCGGGGCGGGCTCGGTTTCCGGCTCTGTGGTCACAGGCTCGGTCTCCGGCTCTAAAGTTTCCGGCTCGGTGATGGGCACTTCCGTGACGGGCTCCAGGGTCTCCGCCTCCGTCACGCTGGGCGACGGGGTGGTGACCGGCAGCTCGGTGGTTTCCGCCGGCCTGGATCCGCCGCAGCCGCAGAGGATCCCCATCAGCAGCCCGCAGCACAACAAAACAACAAGCACGTTTCGTTTCATAGCGCAGCCTCCGTTCGATCAAATGATGTTATACTAATATTTGACGAAATCGTTCGAAAGCGTTCCATCAGATATTAGTATTCATTATATCACGGCGGCGTATGGATTGCAAGTCATGTCCTGTCCCACAATTTTTTGTTCGGAAGGGAAAAAGCCTTGCATCGGGCTGAGCAATCAGGTATAATATGAGAGTTATGAGAATTTTCGTTTTCCCGCTCGAATCCCCATGAAAGAGGTGGACAATTTTGCACTATGACGTCATTATCATCGGCTGCGGCGTAGTGGGCGCGGCCTGCGCCTATGCCCTGTCCGGCTATCAGCTCCGTTTGGGCATCTTAGAGGCCTCCAACGACGTGGCAAACGGCACCACAAAGGCCAATTCCGCCATCGTCCACGGCGGCTACGACCCCCTGCCCGGCACCAAAATGGCCCGGCTCAACGTGGTGGGCAACGCCATGTTTCCGGAGCTCTGCCGGCGGCTGGACGTGCCCTTCCAGAAAATCGGCTCCCTGGTGGTCTCCCTGTCCGAGGAGGACGACGCGGTTCTGGAGGAGCTGCTGCGCCAGGGCAAGGAGAACCGGGTTCCCGGCCTGCGGATCCTCTCCGCGGAGGAGGCCCGATCCATGGAGCCCAATCTGAGCTCGGAGGTCCGGGGCGCCCTCTATGCCCCCTCCGCCGGCATCGTGAACCCCTGGGAGCTCTGCCTGGCCATGGCGGAAACCGCCGTGAAAAACGGGGCTGAGCTGCACCTCTCCGCCCCGGTCACCGCCGTGGAGCGCTGTGAGGCCGGCTATCTGCTCCGGACCCCCAAGGGGGATTTCACCGCTCGGTACGTGCTCAACTGTGCCGGCGTCACCTCCGACCGGGTGGCGAACCTGGTGGGAGACCACAGCTTCCACATCCACCCCAACAAGGGTGAATATTTCCTGCTGGACAAGGCCGAGGGCACCCGGGTGGGCAGGGTCATCTTCCAGTGCCCCACCAAGGTGGGCAAGGGCGTCCTGGTGGCACCCACGGTCCACGGGAACCTGCTGGTGGGCCCCAACGCAGCTCCCACCTGCCCCGGCGACACCGCCAACTCCGCCGACGGACTGGCCTTCGTCCGGGCCTCGGCCCAGCGGGCCGTTCCCGGCATCAACTTCCGGGAGAACATCCGGAACTTCGCCGGCGTCCGGGCCAACTCCGACCGGGACGACTTCATCATTGAGGAGAGCCGTGTGGCCCCCGGCTTTATCCACCTGGCAGGCATCCGGAGCCCCGGCCTCACCGCGGCCCCGGCCATTGGCATCGAGGCCCTGGAGCTGCTGAAAAAAGCCGGTCTCAGCCTGCAGAAGAAGGCGGAATTTGTGGATTCCCGCCGCAGGATCCGCTTCCACGAGCTCTCCGACGAAGAAAAGAACGAGCTGATCCGGCAGGATCCCCGCTGGGGCCGGGTCATCTGCCGCTGTGAGACCGTCACCGAGGGTGAAATCGTGGCGGCTCTGCATTGCCCGATCCCGCCGGTCTCCGTCAACGGCGTGAAGCGCCGGGTGGGCGCCGGCATGGGCCGGTGCCAGGGCGGCTTCTGCGGACCCCGGGTACAGGAGATCCTGGCCCGGGAGCTGGGTCTGGATCCCACCCAGATCCCCATGGACTGGGAGGGCACCTGGGTCCTCTGCGGTGAAACGAAGGGAGGCGCAAAGGCATGACAAAGCATGATCTGGTGGTCATCGGCGGCGGTCCCGCGGGACTGGCGGCCGCGTTGAGCGCCTGGAACGCCGGCATCCGGGACATTCTGATCCTGGAACGGGACAAGGAAGCCGGCGGCATTCTGAACCAGTGCATCCACAACGGCTTCGGCCTGCACCATTTCAAGGAAGAGCTCACCGGCCCCGAATACGCGGGACGGTACATTGCGTTGGTCAAACAGACCGGTGTGGAGATCCGCACCGACACCATGGTGCTGGAGCTGGACGAAAACCGGATCCTCCACACCGTCAGCCCCAAGCACGGCTACGAGACCTTCCAGGCCGGGGCCGTGGTCCTGGCCATGGGCTGCCGGGAACGGACCCGGGGCGCCATCTCCATCCCCGGCGCCCGCTGCTCCGGCATCTTCACCGCCGGCGCCGCCCAGCGCTTCATGAACATGGAGGGCTACATGGTGGGCAAGCGGGTGGTGATCCTGGGCTCCGGCGACATCGGCCTGATCATGGCCCGCCGCATGACCCTGGAAGGGGCCAAGGTGCTGGCCTGCGTGGAGCTGATGCCCTATTCCGGCGGTCTGAACCGGAATATCGTCCAATGCCTCCACGACTTCGACATCCCCCTCTATCTGAGCCACACCGTCACCGACATCCGGGGCAAGGACCGGCTGGAGCAGGTGGTGGTCTCCAAGGTGGACGATAAGCGCCGCCCCATCCCCGGCACGGAGATGGTCTTTGACTGCGACACCCTGCTGCTGTCTGTGGGTCTGCTGCCGGAAAACGAGCTGTCCCGGCAGGCGGGCATCGCCATCGACCCCCGCACCAACGGCCCCGTGGTCTGGGAGAACCGGGAGACCTCCATCCCCGGCGTCTTCGCCTGCGGCAACGTGCTGCACGTCCACGACCTGGTGGACTATGTCTCCGCCGAAAGCGAGCAGGCCGGACAGGCTGCCGCCGCTTTTCTCCTGGGAGCCCGCCCGGAGGGATCCGAGATCCGTCTGGTCAACGGGTTTGACGTGGGGTACACCGTTCCCCAGCACATTCACCGGGGCCTGGATTCCGTGGAGATCTTCTTCCGGGTGCGGAACGTCCGGAAGGATACCGCCATCCGGGTCATGGACGGCGAAAACCAGATCGCCCGCTTCAAGCGGGAGCACATGGCCCCCGGCGAGATGGAAACCATCAAGCTGCCCAAGGTCCTGCTGGACCGGATCCAGGGCGACACCCTGACCATTGAAATTGAGGAGGCGGCAAAATGAAGGAACTGATCTGCATCACCTGCCCCAAGGGCTGCCACCTGAAGGTGGACGAGGAGACCTTTGCCGTCACCGGCAACGGCTGTCCCCGGGGCGCCGTCTATGGGGCCAATGAGCTCCGGAACCCGGTCCGGGTAGTGACCTCCACCGTGATCGTGGAGGGTCCTGCCCGCCGGCTGCCGGTGAAAACCGACCGGGCCATCCCCAAGGGAAAGATGTTCGAGGTCATGGAAGAGATCGCCAAGATCCGGGTCCAGGCCCCCGTGGCTGTGGGCCAGATCCTGATCCCCCACGTGGCCGGCACCGAAGGCAACGTGGTGGCAACAAAAGCCCTGGCTGCCCAATGACATCAAAGCTCCGCTGAACCCAGAAAGGAATCTATCCCATGAAACATATCACGCAAACCCGTCCCGGAGCAGTCACGGTTCTTCTGATCGCCCTGCTGGCAGGCCTCCTGCTGCAGGGCTGCAGCAGGAACGACCGCCCCACAGATATGGAAACCCCCGCGCTGCCCACCGCCACCATTGCGCCCTTTGAAACCGAGCTGCCGCCGGTGACGGATCCTGCCACCCAGGCGGACACGGACATTGAAACGGATCCCCGGCCGGAACCCGAGACCGAAGCCCCCGCCCAGCCCAAAACCGACGTTCCCGTGGAGCCCGAGCCCTCGGTGGAAACGGATCCGCCCGCGGAGCCGACCTCCGACCCCGCAGCCCTCACTGCCCCCTATGCCGACGTGCTGGCCGAGTATCTGGACCTGCCCAACGCCAGGTTCCTCTTGACCGACATTGACGACGACATGGTGCCCGAAATGATCCTGGCTCCCGACAGCTTCCACATGGCACCCGCCGAGGTCTACACCATCAAGGACGGCACAGCAGTCCAGGCAGGCACCGCCGGCGGCTTCGGCGAGCTGCTCGCCACCCATACCGAGGGGCTGTTCGCCACCCAGGAACGGTACATCTCCAACTATTATATCTTCTATCAGCTTTCCGACGGAACCGCACAGCAGGTCGCAAGCTTCCGCGACGGCCCGGAGGATATGCAGTCCGAGGACGTCACCTATGAGATCGACGGCGCCTACGTGACGCTGGAGGAGTATGAAAGCCGTCTGAAAACCTATTTCACTCACGAATTCAGGCAGCTCGGCCATCCGGACGGCTGGGAAGTCACCCGGGAAAACATCGACGGGATGCTGCAGGATCCCAGCGCCTTCTATGCCCTGGGCAGAGATTATACGCCATATATCCCGTAAAATTGAGAATTGAGAATTTGAGGAGGTTTACAGATCGCCATCTGCAAACCTCCTCAATTGTATATGATTCACTTAAACGAACCCCTCCACCGGCCTTGAGGCCGGTCCCCCTCCCCTATAGCCTTCGGCGATAGGGGAGGTTTTTCGCACTCCTGTTGCCTATTGCCTGTTGCCTGTTCCCTTTCTTTTGCCGCAGGCAAAAGAAAAGCTCCAGCCAAACGGCTGGAGCTTAAATGTTGGCATTATCTATTTTCACATGCAGTCACCCGCATACTATCGTCGACGAACCTGAGCTTAACTTCTGTGTTCGGGATGGGAACAGGTGGACCCTCA
>CACXJE010000043.1 GCA_902767915.1 Oscillospiraceae bacterium
CTCCAACTGGTACTACAAGCCTGTGCTGTGGGCCTCCGCCAACGGCATGGTAGCCGGTTACGAGGACGGCACCTTCAAGCCCAACAACACCCTGACCCGCGCCCAGATCCTGACGATCCTGTACGCCTTGGCCGGGAAGCCTGCTGTGGACGAGTACACCAACCCCTACAGCGACGTGGTCGCCAAAAACTGGTATTATGCACCGGCGGTCTGGGCCTACTACGCCGGCATCGAGCGGGGCGAGAACGGTAAGTTCGCCCAGGGCACCCTCTGCACCCGCGCCACCTTCGTGCTGTGCCTGTACCGGTACGAGACCGGCAACTGCCTGCTCGAAGATTAAAAAAATATGGCCGATCCTTCGACCGGCAACTCCAACAAATCGGGGTTTGACGATTTCAATTCGTAGGGGCCGGCGTCCTCGACGGCCCGCGGATATCAAAAAGCGTTACGTTCGGGGCGTCGGGGACGCCGCCCCCTACGGCGCACCAAATCCAACGAAAAAGCGGCTGCTGCAGCAGCCGCTTTTTCGTTGATAAGCGCGTTTTGTTCAGATGCGTTCCAGCTTTGCCCGGAAGCTGATGGCCCGGTCGGTGGTCATGGAATCGAACCGGACGATATGGGCCCGGCGGTCTGTGTCGACGCCGGTGACGGTTCCCGGGCCGAACACCCCGTGCCGGACCCGGGTCCCCGCCGGATAGGAGGCCGCCGCCAGATTTTCCGGCAGATATTGCTCGCTGGCCTTGATAAAGGCCCGGGCCTCGGCGATCAGCCCCTCCTTCTGGGGCTTGGTATACTGCAGATGGGCCTCGTCGATATCCAATATAAACCGGGAGGGATAGCGGGGTGAGCCGTCGAAGTTCCGGCCCTCCGCTTCCGACAGGCAGAGACTCCGCTCCGCCCGGGTCATGGCCACAAAGGCCAGCCGCCGCTCCTCCTCCATGGCCTCCAGAGTGCCGGTCTTCCGGGAGGGGAAAATCCCCTCGTTCATGCCCAGCAGAAACACATGGGGAAACTCCAGGCCCTTGGCGGCGTGGACCGTCATCAGCTTGATCCGGTCCGCGTGATCCTCCAGGTCGGTGTTGGTGTACAGGGCAATGTGGGCCAGGTAGTGGGGCAGGGTGGCCTCCTCCCCGCAGGTGGTCTCATACTCGTAAACCGACTGCTTCAGCTCCGCCAGGTTGTCCAGCCGGTCCTGGGCCCCCTCGGTGCGCAGCATTTCCTCATAGCGGCTCTCGTGCAGGATCCCGGACAGGATCTCCGAGATGGGCTGGCCCTCCCAGCGGCCGGCGTAATCCTCGATGAGCCGGATGAAGCTGTGGGCCCTGGTGCCCCGAAACAGCTCGTGCTCCATGCACTTTTGCAGGGCCAGGTACAGGGAGCAGTGATTTTCCGCCGCATACTGCTGCAAAAAGTCCATCCGCCGCTTGCCCAGGTTCCGCTTGGGGGTGTTGGCCACCCGGAGGAAGGACAGGTCGTCCTTATAGGCGATGAGCCGCAGATAGGAAAGGGCGTCCTTGATCTCGGTCCGGCCGTAAAACGGCGTGCCGCTGTAGATGGCGTAGGGCAGCTTCTCCTCCAGCAGGGCGTCCTCCACCGGCCGGGTCAGATAGTGGGCCCGATAGAGCAGGGTCACGTCCCGGTATGCCACCCCGGCGGCATGGAGGGCCTGGATCTGGGAGACGATCCACCTGGCCTCGTCCTCCGGGGTATCGGCATGGTGGCAGAGCACCGTCGGGCCCTCGGGCAGCATGGGGATCAGATCCTTCTTCAGCCGGTTTTGGTTGTGGGAGATCAGGTCGTTCACCGCCTGCAGGATCTGGGGGGTGGACCGGTAGTTCCGGTTCATAAAAATCGTCCTGGTGCCCGGGAATTTCTGATCGAAATCCAGCAGGTATTTGATGTTGGCCCCTCGCCAGGTGTAGATGGTCTGGTCCGGATCCCCCACCACAAACAGGTTCCGGTGGTAGTCGCTGAGGACCTCCATGAGCTGATACTGGGGCTCGTCGATGTCCTGGAATTCGTCGATCATAATGTACTCCAGCCGCTTCTGCCACTTGAGCCGGATGTCCGGGAACTCCCGGAAGATGTACAGGGAGAACTTGATCAGATCGTTGTAGTCCAGGCCGAAGCACTTCTTCTCCTGGTAGAGATAGCCGTAGAAAATAATATTTTCCGTGGTTTCCGCCTCTTCGTACTTCTGCCGGAGGGTTTCCGGGGTCATGGAGATCATGTCCTCATAATAGTCCGGCTTGTAGCGGAGCTTCTGCATCTCGATCATGTCCCGGGCCTTGGCAAAGGTCATGTCCCGCAGGGTCAGCCCCCGCTCCTCATAGATGATCCGAAGCATGGAGTCGATGTCGCTGTTGTCCAGCACCAGGAAGGATTTCGGATACTGGACCGCATAGCTGTCCTCCTGGAGGATGGAAACGCAGAAGCCGTGGAAGGTGTTGATGTAGCCGGTGTCGTTGTCGCCGGTGAGGTTGTGGATCCGCTGGCGCATTTCGTTGGCGGCCTTGTTGGTGAAGGTGACGCAGAGAATATTCCCCGGCAGGATGCCCAGCTCGTTCACCAGCCAGGCGAACCGGTGGGTCAGGGCCCGGGTCTTGCCGGAGCCGGCCCCGGCGATGACCCGGACACAGCCCTCGGTGGCGGTGACAGCCTCCAGCTGCTCGGCATTCAGGACGTTTGTCAGATCCATAAGGATTTCCTCCCCTAAACAATCAAAATCGCTATAATAGGAGTATACCCGGGATACAGTCCCATAAACGGTACCGCATCCCGGGTATGCCCGATGCCTTCGGTTTTACAGAGGAAGCTTGTCTTCGATGTCGTTGATCACATAGTAGACCATGTTGTCCTCGGGCTTGATATAGAGCCTGCAGGAGCGGATCTTGCTGGTATGGTGCTTGACCTCGAAGTCCGCCTTGCAGCGCTCCAGCAGGATGGCGCAGTCATACTGGCGGTTGGCGTTCTGCACATAGAGCTCCGGCACAAAGCCGGCTGCCACCTGCCTGCCGGCGCTCTTGGCGGCCTCTACGAAGGGCTCCGCCTTCTTTTCTGCGCTCTTGGCGGCGCTGCGGGCCTTACGGACCACGGGCTCCACCTTTTCTCTGGCGGTTTCCACAACATCCTTGATTGATTCGGTTGCCATGAGATACATCTTCTTTCTGTGCAAATTTTTGGGGTAATTTGCCGGTTCATCAAGAGACGGTATTAGATTTCTCCTTTACAGTCTTATTATACCACCCTTGTCAAGATGTCAATTTTTTGTGTCTGCTGCATTCACGCTGACAAAATCTGCTCGTTTATAAAAATCCCGCCAGTGTTTTTTTCGGAGAATCGTCCATATTAAGCAAGAGAAAAACGAAACGGAGGGATTTGATGAGACGACGGCTTTTTGCATTTTTCACGATAATCAGTCTGTTTCCGCTTCTGTGGGCACCGGTCGCCGCCCAGTCGGAGGGCCTGGTTCCGGTGGGGAGAACCGTGGGGCTGGAGCTGCAGATGGACGGGGTCTACGTTGTAAAATTCGATTCTGACGACGGCACGTCCCCCGCAGAGGCAGCCGGCCTGCAGGTGGGCGACCGGATCCGGGCCGTGGACGGCGCCCCCATGCACCGGGCGGAGGAGCTTCGGCAGCGGGTGGAGGCCTCCCGGGGCGAGGCGCTGCTGTTTCTGGTGGAGCGGGACGGGAAAGCCCTAAGCTTTCCGGTGCTTCCGGTATCGGAGCCGGGGGGCTGGCGGATCGGGGTCTATGTGCGGGACCGGATCCGGGGCCTGGGCACGGTGACCTTCTTTGACCCCGGCTCCGGCCTGTTCGGCGCCCTGGGCCACGGAGTCAACGACAGCAGCGGCGCCTGCCTGTCCATTCTCGGCGGGCTGGCCACGGAGACTGAGATCGCTTCCGTCAGAAAGGGGATCTCCGGGACCCCCGGCGCCCTGCAGGGCGGTGTGCAGCCCGGACCCTGCCTGGGCCGGGTGGAGGAAAATACGCCCCGGGGCATCTTCGGTACTGCCGAGGAAGGAATCTGGGACGGAGACTGCCTGCCGGTGGCGGCCCGGGAGGAGATCACCACCGGCCCCGCGGAGATCTGGTGCAACGTGGAGGGCCGGGAGATCCGGCACTATACGGCGGAGATCGAGGCGCTCAGCTTTGAGGCCGAGCCCGGCAAAAACCTGCGGATCCGGATCACCGACGAGGCGCTGCTGGCCAAAACCGGCGGCATCGTCCAGGGCATGAGCGGATCGCCGATCATTCAAAACGGCAAGCTGGTCGGTGCGGTGACCCACGTGCTGGTCCGGGATCCCACCCGGGGCTACGGGATCCTGCTGGAAAACATGCTGGAGGCCTCCCGCCTTTGGAACCAAGCCTGCCCGGAGGCGGCATAACAGCAGAGCAGCGCAGGCTGAGGGTTCAGCCTGCGCTGCTCTGGGTGCGTTGATTCTGGAAGCAGCTCCATTACGCCGGGTCCAGCATGGTGCCGATGAAGAAGGGCAGGTTGGTCTCGGTGTCGATGAGCATATAGACGAAGGGATGGTCCAGATAGACCTCCTTGGGATCCTCGACGAGCATGGCGCCCTCGGTCATTTCCACCACGGTGGCGGCGCCGGCCCGGGTGCCCGCCTCGTTGACCGAAATGAAGGTCTTATGCAGGACCCGGCTGATGTAGATATTGCCGCCGGCAGTGCCCAGCCCGGAGAAATCCGCCCCTGCCGCGTCAAAGGGCAGCTCCATGCCCATGCCCTTCAGCACGCCGGAAAGCTCAGTGCTGTATGCGGTCTCGAACTTGGGCAGAGAGGTGAACACCGTGTCCTGGGTGGCCCCGGAAAGCAGGGCCTGCAGGGCTGCGCCGTCCAGAGACGCCAGATAGTCCTCGGGGCTGACGCCGTCCTTGGGCAGCAGGGCCACAAAGGCGTATTTCCCGTTCTCAAAGGGCTTGATGAAGCCCACGGCCTTGTCGTCCTCCAGATACTGATGCTCCTCCCCGTGCATGAAATCCACGGGCTTTTTGGTGCCGTCGGCGCAGGTGAAGTCCCCGGGCAGCACAGAGAACTGCTCATAGGGAGAGAGCCACTTCGATTCAAAGGCCAGAGCGTTCACCAGATACATCACAGCATCGGGAGACAGATCCTCCAGCATTTGGGGGATCATTCCGTCGGTCTTCTCCTTGACCCAGTTGTTCAGAGCCTCCAGGGTCTCCCCGTCAAAGGGGGCCTGGAAGACGTCCGCGCCGTAGAAGTCGGCGTTGGTCTGCAGGAAGCTGCGGTTGACCGCGAACCGGGGATCGGCGGTAAACCAGATGGAGTTTGCCAGCTTCAGGGCGTCGTCCCCGGAAAGGGCCTTCATATAGGCCAGGAAATAGGCGTTCAGCAGCTCCCGGCGCAGGCCCAGGGTGCGCTCCATCTGCTCCAGGGTCTCCCCTTCCGCCCCGTTGGCCGTCATGGCCAGGGCGCTCAGAACGGACAGCGGAGAGATCAGCGTGTTCTTTTCGGATTCGTTGGCGGCCCGGAACAGGCGGAGGGCAAAGTCCGCCGCAGCGGCGGATGCCGCGGGATCCAGGGTGCCGGCCTCGCCCCGGTTGGGGACGATCTGATTCATCAGGTTCACCACATGGACGTCGGGATCCGCCGGCGTCTGGGCGACTGTTTCGGGAGCGGGATTCTCGGAAGAAGCCGCAGGCTTGGTCGTTGCGCAGCCCACCAGCTGCAGCGCCAGAACGCCGATCAACAGCAGGCACATCATTCGGAACAGATGTTTTCTTTTCATTTGAATACCTCCTTATGTGTGGCGCACGGATGAGCGCCGATACGATTGTCTCTTTCTGCTTGGCGCACGGACGTGCGCCGGTGTGAAGCGGGGTTCCGTCGGGCGGGCAGATTGCCCGCGCTACAGGACCGGATCTGATTATTCATAGTAGAATTCGTAGTCCGGCAGGCTCTGCCACTCGGGGGTCTGCTCCAGCAGCCTTGTCACCCCTTCGCAGACCTCCAGGAAGGTTTGGGCCCGGTCGTCATAGCCCCGCAGGCCGGCGCCGCCCATGCAGATACCCCGGCAGGCAATGGTTTTTTCGCCCGCCTCTGTCCGAACGGTCAGAATCAGGTCCCGGCTGGGCTCGCTGGACATCCGCACGTCGGAATCCGGGTCATTGTAGGGATCGTAATCCTCCGGATAGCTGTCCGGATCCAGCTTTGACAGCAGATTCCAGAGCTCCGTCTCCTGCTGGTCGGTCAGGTTCAGCGTTGTGACGTAATCCTCCGGATGGGTGGCGTCTGTGGTTTTCACCAGCTCGCCGGTGGCGCTGTCATAGGAGCTGATTCCGTAACAGCCCCAGACAATGCGGAAGGAGGCTGTCTCCGAGGTTTTGGGAGAATTGACCCCGATGGTTATTCCTTCGGTCCGCTCGCCCTCCGCCGTCTTTTCCTCCACGGGGTCCGGGAGCGCCCCGTCAAGGCCGCCGGCTATAATCCCGGTGGCCAGGGCCTCTCCGTCAACCTGTTCGGACCTTGCCTCCGTGGGCTGGCTGCTCCGGATTCGGCGCAGGGCCCGGGGCAGGGTCAGCGCTCCCACCACCAGGCAGAGCACCAGGGGCACGCCGACGGCCAGCATTCTGGCCCGCTGCTGCCGCCGGGCTTTGCAGCGGATCTCCACCCGCTCCCGGACCTCGGCAGTATATTCGTTCAATTCTTTCATAACAGCTGTTTTGCCTCCTCTCCGAGAATGGCGCGCAGGGACGTTTTGGCGCGATAGAGCAGATTGTCCACCTGCTTGGGCTTCTTGTGCATGACCTTGGCCGCCTCCGCATAGGACAGCTCCTCAAAAAAGACCAGGTGCACCGCCAGCCGCATCTCCTCCGGCAGCTGGAGCAGGGCGCTGTTGACCGCCCGCTTGCGTTCGCTGTCCAGGGCCCGGCTCTCCAGCTCATCCTGTTCGGCCAGGACCTCGGCGTCGGTGAGCTCCGCTTCCCGCAGGTTCTTGCGATGCTTGAGATAATTCAGCGCCCGGCTTTTTCCCAGCATGAACACGTAGGTTTTCAGAGAGACCTTGAAGTTGTAGCAGTGTTTGTGGAAGAAGAGCTCCGTCATGGCGTCCATGGCCACGTCCTCTGCTGCGGGCAGGTCCTGCACATATCGGTTTACAAAGAAGACCAGCGGGAAGAACAGCTCCTCCATGATCTCATCCATTGCGGAATCGTCGCCATCCAGGAAACGGCGGTAGCTACTTGCACCGTTGTCCATGTTTTTCCTCCTGTTTATCGGTCACGTCTGACCGTTTCACCCTTTATACAATCCGGCCGGCCGGATTTCCTTATGCTTTTCAAAAAAATTTTTGTGTCCTTCACGGGGCTTCCCGTCCCTGCTGATACCGCAAACGCCGGTCGGCTCCTGCCGACCGGCGTTTGTACGCTTCCGTTATTCCGTGGGCTGCAGGCGGACGGCGGTTTTCAGCAGCTCCCCTGTTCTGCGGTCCAGCCGATCGGCCCGGCTGCCCAAAAAGGCCCGGGCGCCTGTATACTGGGCGTAGCCGATCCGGGTGCCGTGAATGTCGCTGCCGAGGGCCACCACAAAGCCCTGGTCGATCCAGTTCAGATACCGGCGGCGGCCCCAGTGGTGCACCAGGGGCTCGGAATTCACCTGGCCCTTCAGGCCCATGGCAAACAGATTCTCAATCAGCTTGGGATCGTACCGATCCACATGGGCCAGCACCGGCGTAAGTCCGTCGTCCTGCATCCGGTCAAAGGTCTCGCTGATTCCGCTCTGATAGCCCCGCAGAGACAGCTCTGAGAGCATGACGGAGGTACCGCTGACACAGAGCTCCTCCACCCCCTTCAGGTGGTCCAGCCCCACGCACATGTGGACCTCCGCCCCCAGCAGAATCCGGATGGGGCCGTGATAGTGGTTGATCAGCTCTGTGCTGCAGCGTTCCCGCTTGCGCAGAAAGCCGGTGAAGCTGTCGGTCTGGGGATAAAAATGCGGCGTCGCCACAATGGTATCGACCCCTGCCTCCTCGGCCAGCTCCAGCTGCCGCAGAGAGGTCTCCAATCCATCGCTGCCATGGTCCGCACCGGGGAGAATGTGCGCGTGAAAGTCAATCACTGCCGTTTCCTCCTGTCAGAATAATCTGCAGCTGTCAGGCGTTTTTCTGGGGATCCGGAGTTTCTTTCTTTTCGGGCTCCTTTTTCAGCTCCGGCTTTGATTCGTAGGTGGAATAGTAGTTGTTGTAATAGCCGCGGCTGTAGTAGCCCCTGCGGTAATAGTTCTTGTTGTAGCCGTAACGGTTGGAGCGGTAGCTGCCGTAGCGGGAGGTTCCCTTGCCGGTGATGTCGTTGAGAATGATGCCCACCACGTTGCCGTTCATCTGCTGGACGGTGTCCAGCGCATAGGTCAGCTCATAATAGTGGTTTTTGCCGCTCTGCACCACGAACACATAGCCGGTGACCTTCTCCGCCAGAATCGCGGCGTCGGAGACCACGTTGACCGGCGGCGTGTCGATGATCACGTAATCGAAGTATTCCTTCACATAGTCCAGCAGATTGTCCATCTGCTTGGAGGCGAAGAGCTCCGCCGGGTTCGGGGGGATCTGGCCGGAGGTGAGCACATGGAGGTTCTCCACCTCGGTTTTGCGGATCTTGACCTCGTTGGTCAGCCCTGCCAGGATCTCAGACAGGCCGTTTTTGTTCTCCACGCCGAAATAGCGGTGGACTGTGGGCTTGCGCATATCCCCGTCGATCAGCAGCACCCGCTTGGCCGCGGAAGCCACGGAGATGGCCAGGTTGACGGCGTTGGTGGTCTTGCCGTCGTGCATCATGGCGCTGGTCATGGCAAAGACAGGGCATTTTTCTCCCCGCCCGGTGAAAAACAGCTTGGCACGGATGGAGTTATAGGCCTCCTTGATGGCAAAGGGGCTGTTGGGCGAAAGCATCCGCTGCTTGGCCTCCGCCTGGGTTTTGGGGGTCGTCAGTCTTTTCTTTCCAAACAGCATAGGCTCACTCCTTTGCCCCGTTCTGCTTCTCCACCGCCGCAAGCATCGGGATGGAGCCCAGCACCGGGATATCATACTGCTTTGCCAGATCCTCCTCGCTCCAGATCGTGGTGTCCGTCAGGGCCCGGATGATGAAGAAGACGCAGGCCAGCAGCAGACCGGCCAGAAAACCGGTAACGGTATTTGTGGTAACGTTGGGAGAATAAGGCGCGCCGGGGGTCTCCGCCGTGTCCAGGATCTTGACGTCGCCGTTGATGACAATTTCCTTGATCCGGGCCTCGCCCACCCTTGCGATGGTATCGGCAATCAGCTTGATGTTCTTCCGGTCTGTGGTTGAGATCGTTGCGGTGAAGATTTCCGTGTTGGTGGTGGCCATGGTGGTCATGGCGCGAAGCTGGGAGAAGCTGTAGTTTACACCCTGCTCCTTCAGCTCTGCCGAGGCCTGCTTCATCACCGTATTGGACTTTACGATATAAGAGTAGGTACTGGCCAGCTGCCGGTTTGCGGTCAGGCCGCTGGCGGTGATCTCCGCGGGCTCCACCTTGCTTTGGGCATAGAAGGTCACAAACGTTCTGTACATCTTCGGGATTCGCTTGTTGGTATAGAGCCAGGCGCCGAAGCCCGCCACCAGGGCGCAGAGCAGAATCGGCACAATATGGGAAAGCAGAATGCGGAAGATATCCTGGATCGTCAAATCAGCCTTTTTCAAAACAAATACCTGCCTTTTTGGAAATTCCGATAAAATAGTATAGCATAGCAGCTCCGAAAAAACAACGGTTTTTTTCGCTTTTTCGAGATTCGGTCCCTATCCCTGCAGCAGCAGGAACGCAAAAACGAAGCACACCGCCACAACCAGCATCAGCAGCGCAAAGGACAGGTTGGCGGTGATCCGCCGGACCGTTTTCCCGATGCTGCGCCGGGCGCGATACAGCAGCGTTGCGTATTGATTTCCGCCCCGCTGTTCCCGGCCCAGGCGCACGGCAGCCGCATCCACCCTCTCGCCCAGACGGTAGGACAGGGTGTCCGCCACCTTGTTTTCCTTTCGCTCCGGGCTCTGGCGGAACACCGTCCGCCGCAGCAGCAGCACGCAGGCATCCAGGCTGTCGGAGAAGGCGTGGGAGATGAGCCTCCCCAGCCGGAAGATCCCCCTTGCCCCGGGGGCTGTCACCCGGTTTTCCCCGAACAGCACGCCCACCCGGTCCCCGGTTTGCAGGGTCTTTGCCGCAAGCTTCTTGGTGAGCCGGTTCTCTCCGAAGAGGCCGGCTGCCCAGCCGCCGAGGCCCAGGACCCCGGCGCAGAGCTTTTTGGTGAGCCGGTTCTCCCCGAACAGGGCGGAGATCCGGCCCAGCAGACCCGGCAGCCACCGCAGCAGCAGGGGGCGATAGAGCAGGTCCTCCAGATCCAGTCTGGCCGGCCAGCGGTTCACATATCTCCCCTTCCGGATCATCCAGGTCCGGACAACGCCCAGATATACGGCAGCGCCGATGGCGACGGAGATCGCGGCGCCCTTGAGGTTTTCCGGGGAGAGGTAGCGGACCCCATGGTGCAGATGGCCCCCGTGGAGGAAGTCCATGGCCAGCTCCGCCAGACCGTTCATGGTGGTATCGGCGGTAAAGCCCAGCACGGGGATCACCAGCGCCGAAAGGCTCAGGGCGATCGCCGCAGGAAGGGAGATCCAGCGGCGCATCCCGTCAAACTCCGCCTGGCGGGTGGGATGGCGCTCCACAAAAACCGCCGCAAAGAGCTTGGTCATATAGGCCAGGGTCAGGCCGCCGGAGAACAGGAAGATCCATTCCACCAGCTTCAGAATGCCGCCGTAATGGGGCACCCCCTCCACAATGGCCTCGTGGAGCAGGGTCTTGCTGACGTAGCCGTTCAGCAGCGGAATGCCCCCGATGCCCAGGGCGCCCAGCAGGAAGCAGACCATCAGAAGGGGCTTTTTCCGGCCGAAGCCCCGGATCTCGTTCAGATCCAGCTTGTGAAGGTTCCGGAACACAGCGCCGGCGCAGAGGAAGAGCACCAGCTTGAAGCAGGAGTGGTTCACCATGTGCAGCACGGTGCCCCGGGCAGCAAGGGCGTTTTCCTCCCCCAGCAGGCACATCATGCCCACGCCCACCAGAATAAAGCCGATCTGGGACATGGAGGAGCAGGCCAGGGTCCGCTTCAGGTCTATGGAAAACAGGGCCAGCACCGCCCCCAGCAGCATGGTGACTGTGCCCAGCGCCAGGATCACAGCGCCCCAGGCAGGGTCCCCCCGGAAGAGGTTGCAGGAGATCACCAGGATGCCCCAGATGCCGGACTTGGTCAGCGCGCCGGACAGCAGCGCAGAGGCCGGAGCCGGCGCCACCGGATGGGCCTTGGGCAGCCAGATATGGACCGGGAACATGCCGGCCTTGGCCCCGAAGCCGAAGAGGATACAGCCGCCGGCTGCGTACAGCACCGGTCGAAGCCCCTGGGCCCGGGCAGCGGGATAGAGGGCGTCGATGGCCAGGGTGCCGAAGCTGCGCCACAGGAGAAACAGTCCCATCAGCGCCACAAGGCCGCCGATCACCGCCACGGCCAGATAGGTCTTGGCGGCCCGGATGGCCCCGGGGGTCTCCTCCTGGATGACCCAGGTGAAGGAGGTGAAGGACATGATCTCAAAGAAGATGAAGGCCGTGAACAGGTCCGCCGCCAGGAACACGCCCATGGTGGCCCCCAGGGTCAGCAGCTGGAAGAAATAATACCGGTTGCGCCGGTGATGATGGGCGAAATAGTCCGGTGAAAACAGCAGGGTCATGGCCCACATGAAGGCCAGCACCAGGCAATAGATCCGCCGGAAGCCGTCCAGCTCCAGCCGCAGGCCCAGGTCGCAGACCGGAACCGTCGCCCGGACTGTACCGGCGGAAAGGAAGGCGGCCAGCGCCAGGGCCAGCTCTGCAAAGCCCGCGCCGATCACAAACCAGTTCCGCAGGGCTTTGGATTTTCGGCCCAGAAGCCAGCTCAGCGGAGCCAGCAGCATGGGGAGAAAGACGAGCAGGGTGAGAAGCATGGAAACCTCCATTGATGCGACACTTGATAAGCAACAAGCAGAATACTTATTGCTTATGACTTTTTCTTGTCTTACAGGCCCGCGATCCGGGCGGCAGCCTCCAGGATCGGCTGGGACCAGCAGCCGAAAACGATGCAGCCCAGGGCCAGGATCAGATGGGGCGCCGTCATGCGCCAGTCCGCCTCCCGGACAGGGCCCGGGGCCTCCGGAGAACGGTCCTTGCCCGGGAACCAGGCCCGGGCCGCCGGGGTCAGCATGTAGATGGCCGTCAGCAGCGCCGAGAGCAGCAGCGCTCCTGCGGACACGTAGGCCATGGGGTTGGCCGCGTCCGCCGCTGCCGTCAGCAGCTGCCATTTGCTGATAAAGCCGTTGAACAGGGGGATGCCGGTGAGGGCCAGAGCCGAAACCGTGAAGGTCCCGAGGGTGACGGGCATTTTCCTGCCCAGACCGGAGAGCTCGGCGTTGTATTGGGCGCCGGCCCGGCGCAGAATCGCGCCGGCGCAGAAGAAGGCCAGGATCTTGATGCAGGCGTGGGCCGCCATGTGGGTCAGGCCCGCCGCCAGACCGGCGGGGGTCATCAAAAGGACGCCCACCAAAATATAGGACAGGTTGGACACGGTGGAATAGGCCAGCCGCCGCTTCAGGTGGGGCTGCCGAATTGCCATAACGGAGCCGTAGACCACCGTGAAGGCAGCGATCGACAGGGGCAGCCATTGGGCCCAGGTGCCCCGCAGCAGGTCCGGACCGTAGCAGAACCAGGTCAGCCGCATCACCGCAAAGGCGCCGGCCTTGACCACCGCCACCGCGTGCAGCAGAGCCGTCACCGGGGTGGGGGCCACCGAGGCCTTCGGCAGCCACACATGCAGGGGGAACACCGCCGCCTTCACGCCGAAGCCGAAGAAGCCCAGGACGAAAAAGATCTGTGTGATCCAGGGCTTGCCGTAGGGAGCGGCTGTCAGCAGGCCCCCGAAGGTGAAGCTCCCCCCTGCCCCGTTGGCGATCAGGAAGATCATGGAGGCAAAGGCGAAGGCCGCGCCGCCCAGGGAGAACAGCAGATAGGTCCGGGTGGCCTTTACCGCCTGGTAGAGGGTAAACAGGTTCCCCGCCATGGCCACGCCGAGGCTCACCGCATAGGAGAGGGTGAAGAAACAGTAGAAGCTTCCCTGCCGGGGCTCGTCCTCCATATAGGACAGGGCGTAGAGGACCGTCAGGGGCCAGAGAGTTGCCAGAATGCCCGCAAAGAACCGGCCAAGACCGTCCAGGCGGAAGTACACCTGAAGGTCCGGCGCGAATCGCATGACAGGCAGCACGGGATCCCCGCCCCGGAGCAGCAGGATCCATACCAGGATCGAGGTCAGGCAGGTGATCCCCAGGGCAGTGCCGGGAACGGCCCGCGGCCTCAGACTTTTCAGCCCGTAGAGCAGGCCGCCGCCCAGCAGGGGCAGCAGAATCGCCGCGGGCATCAGATAGGTCTCGTTCATAGTTCAATATTTCACGTTCAGCCGAACAGCGGCTGCACCAGGGTCCGCAGGCCCCGGACCAGGGGGCCG
>CACXJE010000044.1 GCA_902767915.1 Oscillospiraceae bacterium
AGCCACCTTCCTGTACGCGGCTGCGGGCAAGCCCGCCGTGGACAGCACCGCCACGGTGACCTTCAACGACGTGGTTCCCTCCAACTGGTACTACAAGCCTGTGCTGTGGGCCTCCACCAACGGCATGGTAGCCGGTTACGAGGACGGCACCTTTAAGCCCAACAACACCCTGACCCGGGCCCAGATCCTGACGATCCTGTACGCCTGGGCCGGGAAGCCCGCTGTGGACGAGTACACCAACCCCTACAGCGACGTGCGGACCAGCAACTGGTATTATGCACCCGCTGTCTGGGCCTACAACGCCGGCATCGAGCGGGGCGAGAACGGAAAGTTCGCCCAGGGCACCAACTGCACCCGCGCCACCTTCGTGCTGTACCTATACCGGCACATGACCGGCAACTGCCTGCTCGGGGATTAATCCCCGGGAATTAAACCCCATCATAAAAACCAGCCCGGCAGCGGACGAGTCCGCTGCCGGGATTTCTTTTGTATGGATGCTTCCGTAGAGGCTCATCAAATCGGGATTTGGCGCGCCGTAGGGGGCGGCGTCCTCGACGCCCCGAACGTACCGTTTTTTGATATCTGCGGGCCGTCCCCTAAAGGACTTGCTTCGCTGCGGAGGACGCCGGCCCCTACGGGCATTTTCGCCCGACAAATCGGGATTTGACGGGGCCTCCGTAGGGGACGGGTTCCCCGTCCCGCGGTAACGTCATCCTGCGCTGTGGCGTGCGGGCCGGGTGACCCGGCCCCTACGGGCGGTTCCGCCCCGAAAAACCCGAATTTGTCCGGCAGCGGAATTGTTCCGCTGCCGGACGTTTACAACATGATTTGAATCTGAATCACCAGATGCTGATCCGCTTTTCCGGGGCGATATACATCTGATCCTGCTCTGTGACGCCGAAGGCATCATACCACTCGGGGAAGTTCCGGGGCTGCATATTGGCCCGGAGGACTGTGGGAGAGTGAACGTCGCTGGCCAGAAGCAGCCGGATATACTCCTCCTTGGCCTTCTGGCACCAGACCCGTGCCCAGTTCTTGAAATAGGCCTGATAGTCCGCGTCGGGCAGGCCGTGCATGATCTCCAGGGTCACGCCCATGCCGCCGTTGTCCGCGATGTTCTCACTGACGGTCAGCTCGCCGCTGACCTTGCCCCCGTGGAACTCGATGCCGTCAAACTGCTCGATCATGCCTTTTGTCAGCTCCTGGAAGGCCGCAAAGTCCGCTTCCTTCCACCAGTTCTTCAGATTGCCGTGCTCGTCGAAGTTGGCGCCGTTGTTGTCGAAGGCGTGGGAGATCTCGTGGCCGATCACCGCGCCGATGCCGCCCAGGTTCTCGCTGGCGCTCTGGCTCAGGGCGTAGAAGGGCTTCTGCAGAATCGCCGCCGGGAAGGTGATGTCGTTGGCGCTGGGATTGTAGCAGGCGTTGACCATGTGGCCGGGCATCAGCCATTCCGTCCGGTCCACCGGCTTGTGGAGCTTGTCCAGCATATCCCGCTGGCGGATCTCCCGGAGCTTCCTCATAATGGGCAGCAGGGAATCCTGCTCGTCGAAGACCAGCTTGGACCAGATGGGCTTGATCTCATCGGGATAGCCCATCTTCACCTCGATGGTGGAGAGCTTTTTGATGGCCTGCTCCTTGGTGGATGCCGCCAGGAAGGTATTCTTTGCCATCCGGAGCTTATAGGTGTCGATGATCTTATGGACCATGGCCACCACGTCCTTCTTGGCCTCCTCGCCGAAGTAGGTCCGGCCGTAATAGACGCCGACAGGCTCCGCATACATGTCGGAGGCCAGATGATAGGCCTGCTTTTCCAGAGAGGGATCCACCGAGACGCCCCGCAGGGCTCTTTTATAGGTCTTGCCCAGGGCCGCCAGCTCCTCGGAGAGGAAGGGCGTCGCCTTCAGCATGGCGTTGACGTAGGCCCAATGGATATACAGGTCGAAGTTCTCCCCGGAGTAATAGCCGTTCATCTCCTTGACGGCCTTGGGATCATAGACGATCAGCGTCTTGGGGGCAGCTTCGCCGTAGAGGTCCTCCAGCAGCTTTTTCAGATCGAAGGGCGCCGTGAAGCCGGCCACCTCGTCCGCGTCCATGGGGTTGTGGCACTTGTAATATTCGGACCACTCCAGCTGGCTCTTGACCTTCCTGGCCACCAGGGCGTCAAAGGCCAGGGCGTCGGCCAGATACTGCTTCTGCTCCGCCTCAGACAGCGGGGTGAAGGCCAGGACCTTGGCGGCCATGTCCGACCATACCGCCAGCAGCTGCTTGCCGGATTCATTGTCCTCCGCGTAGTAGGTGGTATCCGGAAGGATGAGGTCAGGACCCAGGACCACAAAGCAGTGCTTTTCCGCGTTCTCCATGTCCTCGCTGACGCCCACCTGCACTGGCAGCTCCACACCCTCCAGCAGCAGCTCCGCCGCCTGGGCGTTGAGGGCCTCCGGGGTCTTGATTCCGCGGAGCTTCTCCAGCAGCGGCAGGGCAGGAGCGATCCCCTCCCGGTTGCGGCGCTCGGCGTCCAAAACCTTTTTGTACAGGGCGATGGCATACCGGATTTCGGGAATGTCGGTGGTCTTCTCTCCTGCCGCAAAGGCCCGGAATTCCGCCATCATAAGCTTCTCCACGCCCTGGTCCAGGTCGGAGAAGCCGCCGGTGGTGGGCCGGTCCTCGGGAATCACGGCAGTCTTGAGCCACTCGCCGTTGACCGCCTGATAAAGATCGTCCTGGATTCTGATTTTCGTTTCCGTCATTCTGATCCTTCCTTTCTGATTCATGGAATCTGTGGTTTCCTGTTATCTGTTCAAGTCTGCAGGGCAGGGGTTTCCTGCCCGGGGCGCCCGGGAGGTGCTTACCGGGTGGTACCCGGGGTCCCGAAGGGCGTGGTGCTCAGGAAAAAGCCGCTGATCTCCTCGGGAGAATAGCCCTCATGGCGCATCCACCAGCGAACAGTCTCTGCGAAATCGCATACCATGTGGTTCAGCATGTATTCCCGGGGAATCGAAGATGGCTGCCGATCCAGCTTCGCGTCGAATACCCTTGCCAGGTACTCCTTCAAAAACTGCATGAACATCTCTCCGCTGTCGCCGGCCAGGATGCCCCGGATATACCGTCTGCTGTCATTCAGATGATAGAGAATATGGGTGATCTCTCCTCGAATATCCTTTTGCCGGCCGGAGAAGTCGTGCGTGGGCTCCCGGGTCAGATCCGCAGAAAAAACATGCTCAAAAATCTCTGTACACAATGCCTTCAGCAGATCGTCCTTCGTTTCAAAATGCGCATAAAAGGTGCTGCGCCCGATATTGGCCGCATCTATGATCTCCTGGACGGAAATCCTGGAATAGGATTTTTTCTCCAGCAGGCTTGTGAAGGCTTCAAAGACAGCCTGCCTTGTTTTTTGTTGCCGACGATCCATTGCTTTCCTCCCGGACAAAATCCAGAAAATGTTCCGTAATGAACTTGCGGGCCTTTCTGCTTCTTGTCCCCGGCCCTGCGGTACCGTATAATCTCAATCGTACAATATGTTCATTACAGGATTGATTATACGCTTTCCTGCGGTTTTTGTCAACAGGAGGGACTATGATAAAAAAGATTCATGATTTTCTTGCCGGATGGCCTATGACGATTGTGGGCGGTGTGTTTCTGCTGGCTTCTTTTATCCTGCCGAGAGTCGGATGGCCCCAGGGGGAAGCCCTTGCCTGGGTCTGCGTGGTGATTTGCGGTATCCCGCTGCTGTACCTGGCGATCTGGCGTATCATACACAACAAGGGCATCAGCAAAATCTCCTCTGCGCTGCTGATCTCCATGGCGATGATTGCGGCGATCCTGATCGGGGATCTCTTTGCTGCCGGCGAGGTGGCCTTCATTATGGAAATCGGTGCGCTTCTGGAGGATATGACCACCGCCCGGGCGCGCAAGGGCTTGAAGAAGCTGATTGCCCTGGCGCCGGAGACCGGCCGCGTGATCCGGGATGGAAAGGAGCTCGTCGTTCCGGCTGCGGAAATCCGAAAGGGCGAGCTTCTCCGCATCCTGCCGGGCGAGACGATTCCCGTGGACGGCGTCATCACAGTCGGCGAAACCTCCGTCGATCAGTCGGTCATGACCGGCGAGAGCCTGCCCGTGGATAAGGCCGTGGGCGACGAGGTGTTCTCCGGAACCCAGAACCGCTTCGGCTCCATCGACATTACTGCCACAAAGGTGGGCGAGGACAGCTCCCTGCAGAAGCTGATCCGCATGGTGGAGGACGCAGACAAAAACCAGGCCCCCACGCAGCGGATCGCGGACAAATGGGCCAGCTGGTTGGTCCCCGTCGCCCTTCTGATTGCTGTCATTGCCTGGCTTGTGACGAAGGATGTGGTGCGGGCGGTCACAGTTCTGGTGGTCTTCTGCCCCTGCGCCCTGGTGCTGGCAACCCCGACAGCAATCATGGGAGCCATCGGTCAGGCAACCAAGCACGGCGTGATCATCAAGTCAGGCGAAGCCCTCGAAAAGATGGGCAAGGTGGATACCGTTGCCTTTGATAAGACCGGTACGCTCACATACGGACGGCTGGAGGTCAGCGATCTTGTTCCTACAGCAGAGATCGGCGAGGCCGAGCTTCTGAAGCTTGCCGCGTCCGCCGAAAGCCGAAGCGAGCACCCGTTGGGGAAGGCAATCACGGAACGGGCAAAAAGCGACGGCATTCCGCTCCTGGAAACCGCCAACTTCAAAATGGCGGCAGGAAAAGGGATTTCTGCCGAAATCGGCGGCAAGCCCTATCTTCTGGGCAGCGAAGCATTTCTGGCAGAGAACGGCGTGACGCTGGATGCGGCAGCCTCAAATGCGCTGAACACCCTGCGGGCAGCCGGGAAGGCGTCTGTCATCGTAAGCTGTGAAGGCAAGGTGATCGGCATCGTTGCGCTGTCCGACACCCTTCGCCCGGAGGGTGCAGCCATGGTGCAGGAGCTTGCGCGGATGGGCACGAAATCCGTGCTTCTCACCGGAGATCACCGGAGGGCGGCGGCGTATTTTGCAGCTCAGGTCGGCATCACAGACGTCCGGGCAGAGCTGCTGCCCGAAGACAAGGTCGGGAATATCAAGGAGCTGATGCAAGGCGGCAGGGTCTGCATGATCGGCGACGGCGTCAACGACGCTCCGGCCCTCAAAACCGCCGACGTGGGCGTGGCGATGGGGGCCATGGGCAGCGATATTGCAGTAGAGGCCGCGGACGTGGCGCTGATGACCGACGACGTTTCCAGGGTTCCCTACCTGAAGTGGCTCTCCAACACCACGGTAAAAACCATCAAGGGGGCCATCACACTTTCCATGTGCATCAACTTCGTGGCAGTGACCCTGTCCGTTCTGGGCATTCTGACGCCGACCACCGGCGCCCTTGTCCACAACGCAGGCTCATGCTTTGTGGTTTTGCTGGCAACTTTGCTCTATGACCGAACCTACAAGCCGACATAAGACATACAACGGCGGCGGGGAATCATCCCCGCCGCCGCGTTTGTTTGCCGCCCTTCGGCAGCCGTGTTTTTGTCGGTTGCTTCGTCAGTCGAGCTGCTTGATAAAGACCTCGTCCCGGTTTTTTGCCCTGCAGCCCGGCGCTTTGCGATACCCGTGCTTCAGATAAAAGCGTTCTGCCGTATCAGTGGTCAGAATGCCGGTATGCAATCCGTGTTCCCTGAAATAGTCCTCCGCAAGCCCCAGCAGAGCGGCGCCGTGGCCGGCATTCCGGAACGCCTCCGAAACCCAGAATTCCCGGATAAAGCCGCAGGTTTCCTCAAAGAACCAGCTTGTAAAGGAGATGGGGTTAAATTGAATGAACCCGACGGTGCTTCCGTCCTTTGCCCTCCGGACGTAGGCCAGATTGCCGCTGTCCTCGTTCATTTCCCGGAACAGTCCGTCCCAATCCCGCACCGGGATCCCCAGCTCAGAGAAGTAGGATTTGAAGGCGGTTTGAAAGACCGGATCGGTGAAATCAGAGATCAGCACGTCAGAAAAGCCCTGCTGCCGAGCCGGAAAATGATACATCAGATTCAGACAATCCGGTGCTTCCTCGTCGACATAGCCGGTATCCACAAAACCGACCTTTTCATAGACCCGGAGGGCCGGCGCGTCGTCCTTTTTGACACAGACCTCCACGCAGTCATATTTCCGCTCCTTCTCCAGCTCGGACAGGATCAGGCCCAGGGCTGCCGTACCACAGCCCCTCCCCTGGTATCGGCGGTCGATCAGAAGCTGCTGCAGATCGTAGCAGGCGGGCTCCTCGTCCAGGTCCTTCACCAGGGCGACGCCGATCACGGTTTCCCCTTCCGCGATGCCGATAACCCGGGCACGGCTGGAGCGGTAGACATAGCCCCTGGCCAGGATGCCCACCGGGCTGTCCAGAAAGGCAGTTTGGGCTTCACTGACGGACAGTCTTCGGACGTCCAGCCAGTTCTCTTCGTTAACTTCAATCAGTTTGAGCATTTTGCATCCTCCATTTTATATTTGGAGGGTCAAATCTCGTGGGCCCTCCGTACACGATTCAGCTTCATACAGAATCACCCTTTCCTTGTTTTTTCCGTCCGGAAACGACGGTATCTACAGTATACCACGTCCTCGCAGGGATTGCAACGCACAGAAAGCCCCTCGCCGCAGAAAACGGCGAAGGGCTTTTGAATCCAATCTATCATTCCCACTCGCTCCTGGAAACCGTGAGCTAAACGATTTTGTATAGGTCATTTAGCGCAGATTATCAGGATTATTTGCATTACCTATAAATCTTGGAGTATCAAGATTTTTGTTGTCACAGCACAATCATTTTACTCGCTGAAAGCAAATATTTCAAGCCTTACCTGGATGCTTCACGACTTGTTTCACCTGTGATCTCATCAATCTGCCGGTACAGTTCCTCATACGCCTGATTTGTTATAGGCTTTTTCGGCGTCCAGAACGCATGGAGCTCCTGCAGTTCCGGGGAATATTCCAAAATTGCCTTCACCTTCTCATACGCAAAGTCATTCGCGTCCCGTTCATAGGGCTGTCCAAGATATAGCTCCGTAAAATGCTCTGTTGATCCATCGAGCTTGCATTCTTTCCATTCGCCGTCAGCGCGTCACCGAGAGATAAGCGCTCTTGGTAGATGATATGTAAGTTGTCGGCGTCCACATGGAATGCGGGATGAGTGGGATTTGATGTGATCACAACGGCTTGCTTTGACTTCGCGCAAAAGTATCTGACCCCATGCTCTGTCAAATGATGATTGTCCAGCAGGACGAAGGATACCGGCGTTTTATCCGGCAACTCCTTTTCATTGACGCCCATCTTAGCCTGCACCCGTCCCGTATTGAAAGACCACAGATCGGTTGTCTGCTCGGGGATTTTCAGGAAATCTCGATCAACGTCCAACTCGTCTGTAGAGCCAGTGCTGATTTTGCCATCCACCGACATCAGCATGAATAAGGTTGTAATTGGTCTGTCCATGTGTTACCTCTACAAATTTGAAATTTGCCTATTAGTACGCAATGCTTCTTAGAACTTTGTTGTCACCGTCTGCCACTACTTCGATCAGTGGATTATTGCTTCGCTGGCAGGAGAAGTATTGCCTTGCATAAGCAAAGGCGGAATCAATGTCATTCCTCTCAATCGCTTCTGATGCAAGATTATAAAACGATTGGTCATAACGACGTATACGGCTTTCTTCGACCTCTACTTCCAACAGAACCACCTGTTCCTTTGTAAACAAGCCATTAGAAAGGCAATCGTCCTGTGCATAATCCAGAGCTTCCTGCTCACTTTCGCAATAATAGACACAGTGCAGTCGTGAAGTATCGTTTGGGAACTCGGTCTCCCTTACATATTCAAAAATACCCTCGACAGCATCCTTCTGATAGTTTTCGTACTTTCTCAGGCCCAAAGCTTTTACTTCACGACTCATATACATAGTCGCAAAGAAAACTGCTTTAAAAACCTCTCTGGATTCTCGTAGTGCAAGAATATAAGGTTCTGCAAACTGATAGTTGTTCTTATAATCATTCGTAAGATGCTTTGCACCTTGATAGGAGTCAACTGAGTAATGGTAAAGTTTCATGCTTGTCATTCCCTTCGTCTATGATGTAAAACTGCGATTTATCGCTTTAATATCATCAACAAAAGATTCTCCGGGTTCCACATGCCCGCCCGGCAATGCATACCCGCGCCAGTCTTTCTCTACTCTGTTTTGAAGCAGTATCTTGTTCCCGTCTTCTATAAGGCACAATACCGTCATAAATATAATCTGCTATTTTCACCTATATTTTATAACAAAATTGTGATAAATCAACTGTTGTTCAAAATATATTTTGACCGGATATGAAAGGGCGGCGGGGATCAATCCCCAAGAAAATTGTTATCAGCACTGATAACATAAATACAGCAGGCACTCCGAAGAATGCCTGCTGTTTCAAGCTATTCAGGATAACTTAACACATTTCAAGATAAAATGTGCATCATTCCCACTCAATCGTGGCGCTGGGCTTGGGGGTCACGTCCCAGAGGACCCGGTTGACATGGGGGACCTCGGAGGTGATCCGGGCAACCAGCTTCTGCACAAAGGCGAAGTTCAGCTCCGCAGGCTGGGCGGTAACCGCGTCCACGGTGTTGACCGCACGGATGACCACGGGCCAGTCATAGCTCCGCTTGCCGTCCCGGATGCCGGTGGTCTTGAAATCGGGCACCACGGTGAAATACTGCCAGACCTTCTCATCCAGACCGTGCTTGGCAAACTCCTCCCGGAGGATGGCGTCGGACTCCCGCACCGCCTCCAGACGGTCCCGGGTGATGGCGCCCACGCAGCGAACACCCAGACCGGGGCCCGGGAAGGGCTGACGGAAAACCATATTATCGGGCAGGCCCAGAGCCTTGCCCACCATGCGGACCTCGTCCTTATAAAGCAGCTTGACGGGCTCCACCAGCTCGAAGTTCAGATCCTCCGGCAGGCCGCCCACATTATGATGGGCCTTGACGCCCACCTTGGACTCCAGAATGTCGGGGTAGATGGTACCCTGAGCCAGGAAGGAGATGTCCTCCAGCTTCCGGGCCTCCTCCTCAAAGACACGGATGAACTCCGCGCCGATGATGTGACGCTTTTCCTCGGGCTCCGCCACACCGGCCAGCTTGTCCAGGAACCGGTCCACGGCATCCACATAGACCAGGTTGGCCTTCATCTGGTTTTGGAAGACCTCAATGACCTGTTCGGGCTCGCCCTTGCGAAGCAGGCCGTGGTTCACGTGGACGCAGGTCAGCTGCTTGCCCACAGCCTGGATCAGCAGCGCCGCCACCACAGAGGAGTCCACGCCGCCGGAGAGGGCCAGCAGGACCTTCTTGTCGCCGATCTGGGCCCGCAGGGCCGCGATCTGCTCTTCGATGAACGCATTGGCCAGCGCGGGGGTGGTGATGCGTTCCATGGTTTCGGGTCTCACGTTGGAATTGTAATCGTAATTCATTATACGCTCCTCCTGTTTATCTGTAGGGCAGCCAGGCTGGCCGCCTGTATATGTGACAGCGTGTCGGCGGCCTGCGGTCAGGCCGCCCTACGCTCTAATCCTCGCGGAAGGTGATATGATCCGGCTTTGCCTCGTCGATCACTACCAGGGCATGGTAGTTGACGCCCAGCTCCCGCAGACGGTCGCCGCCGCCCTGGAAGCCCTTCTCCACTGCGATGCCCACGCCCACCAGCTCCGCGCCCGCCTGTTCAACCAGGCCGCACAGGCCCCGGACCGCCTCGCCCCGAGCCATAAAGTCGTCGATGATCAGCACCCGGGTGCCGGGGGTCAGCCACTGTCGGGAAAGGATCAACGTGACTTTTTTGCCGTAGGTATAGGACATGATCTCGCTCTTGAACAGGCCTCCCTCGATATTGTCGGACTTGGCCTTCTTGGCAAAGATCATGGGCTTGTTCCAGCGGTAGGCGCAGATGGACGCCAGGGCAATGCCGCTTGCTTCCGCGGTCAGAACCAGGTCTACGCCGGACAGATCGAAAAGCGCTGCAAACGCATCCGCCATCTCGCCAAGCAGAGCGCAGTCCACGCGGTGATTCAAAAAGCCGTCAACCTTGATGATATTGCCGGGCAGGACCTTGCCTTCCCTTTTGATTCTTTCTTTCAGAGCCTGCATCTCTGATCCTCCGGGGCGCCGTTATTTGTAACACTCTTCCTTCAATACGCCGATATAGGGCAGGTTGCGGTAGTAGTCCGCGTAGTCCAGACCGTAGCCGACGACGAATTCATCCGGGATCTTGAAGCCGTAGTAGTCCACATGGAACCGATTGGGCTTGTCCACATCCTTGTCCAGCAGGGTGACGGTCGTAACGGAGGCGGGGTTCCGGGTCTTGAAGATCTTGACCAGATAGTCCAGCGTCAGGCCGGAATCGATGATGTCCTCCACAATGACCACGTCACGGCCGGACATATCGACGGTGGAGTCCTTCACCAGCTGCACGGTGCCGGTGGATTTCGTGTTGCCGAAATAGCTGGAGCAGGCGATGAAATCAATCTCCATCAGGGTGTTCATCTCCCGGCACAGGTCCGTGAAGAAGAAGGCTGCGCCCCGGAGCACGCAGATCATCAGCGGGGTTTTGCCTGCGTATTTTTTGCTGAGCTCGGCGCCCAGCTCCCTGGTGCGGGCGGCAATCTGCTCCCGGGTGAACATTACGTACTTGACATCTTTTCTTTCGTTTCGGATGAGCATAGCTGGTTCCTTTCTTTGTGTTGGTCGGGTCACGAAGCTCCCGGTCCGGCGTCCTCTTCTTTATTCCAATTGCCTCAATTACTCGTTGGTGTAGTTGTCAAAATAGCCCTGGATATAGACGATGGGGGTGCCCTTGTCGCCGGAGCCGGAGGTCAGGTCGCACAGGGAGCCGATCAGATCCGTCAGCTGCCGGGGGGTAGTACCCTCGGAAACCATGTTGCCCACCAGGCTTTCGCCGGTCTTCGCCCGGATGCGGTCGGAAATAGCCTCCTTCAAAGCCTCGCCGGAGAGATCGCCGAAATCGTTGTCCGCCAGGTACTTCAGCTT
This sequence comes from Oscillospiraceae bacterium, assembly GCA_902767915.1. Classification (GTDB taxonomy): domain Bacteria; phylum Bacillota; class Clostridia; order Oscillospirales; family Oscillospiraceae; genus JAFRPC01. The sequence continues at coordinate 11,014 of CACXJE010000044.1, forward strand.
CAGCTCGTTGGGGGTGCCCTGCAGGCCCGCGGTGTAGCCGGGAGAAACCACCGGGTCCGCCAGCTCCCAGATCTTGCCCACGGGGTCCTTGAAGGCGCCGTCGCCGTAGACCATGGCCTCGATTCGCTTGCCGGAGGCCTCGCTCAGCAGGCGGGAAATCTTTGCCGCCACCTCAAAGCAGTCCCGGGGGAAGAGCTTGATGGTCTCCTCGGTGGCCTTATTGGAACCAAGCAGACCGTACTGCTCGTTATAGCCGCTGCCCTCCACGGGAGCGGTCAGCAGGTCGTCCAGGCCCAGGACGATCTTGCAGCCCGCGGCCTTCAGCAGGCGCTTGGAACGGGCGCGGGTGTGAATGTCCGCGGTGATCACCGCGTCGGTAATGGGAACCAGGTTCTGGATCCGGTTGCCCAGCAGGATCTCCGCCTCCGCGCCGCAGCCCTCGATCAGCTCTCTGTAGAAGTCGATATAGTCCACACCGGTGAAGGGGTGCAGGATCCGGCCGAACTTCTCCCGGAATTCCGCCACCGTCAGCATGTCGGTGTAGGGGTTGACGCCGGCAGCGTCCAGAAGGTCCAGATCCACCAGGTGGTTGCCCACCTCGTCAGAGGGATAGGACAGCAGCACGACCACCTTCTTGCTGGCCAGGGCAATGCCCTTGAGCAGCAGGGAGAAGCGGTTCCGGCTCAGGATCGGGAATGCCACGCCTACGACTCCGCCGCCGGTCTTCGCCTTCACGTCCGCCGCAATCTGCCGGATCGTGGCATAGTTGCCCTGGCTCCGGGCCACGACGGATTCGGTCACTGCCACCACGTCCCGATCCCGGGGCGCGATGCCGGCCTCCTTCCAGGCCTCCTGTACGGCTTCGGCGGTGAGGACGGCAATGTCGTCACCCTGGCGAATGATGGGCGCACGCACGCCCCGAACGACGGTACCGATGGTTCTCATACACAAAATCTCCTTTTCAAAAAGTCTCTTTTGCTGGGTGAGTTGCTTACAGATTTTATTATACTGTTTTTCTGCGGTAAATGTCAATATGCACAAAACAGCTTCTGATAATTTGGGTTTGTTGCTGAAATCCAGGCCCGGAATCCGACCCATTTTTATGACTTTTTTCGCCTGCGGAAGGGGTCCGGAAACAAGAAGCATCCACGGGAGCGATTACTCCTGTGGATGCAGATACCCTATACCTTGGGTGCGTAGGAAAGGCCCTTGGGATAAAAGAAGCGCAGCTTTTTGTCGGAGAGCAGGATCTCCACGTCCTTGCCGTATCGGGCCTCGCCGTCCAGGTTGACGACCTCCTCCTTGTCGCAGTGGATCACCACCCGGTCCGTGGAGAAGCGCCGGAACAGCTGGGGATATTCCGCGTACCGGCCGGCCTTGAACTTGCCGATGATGCCGGCGATCTGCAGGCGGGAAACCTTATTCAGCACCATGAGCTCCAGCTTCCCGTCGTCCAGCACGGCCTCGGGGATGGGCTGATAGCCGCCGCCGTAGAACCGGCCGTTGCAGACGCAGATCAGGGTATAGCGGCCCTCCAGCCGCTGTCCGTTGACCTCGATGACATAGTGGTGGTGGATGCCCTTGAGCAGGTTCACCACCGTGGAGATGTTATAGGCCCCTTTGCCGCTGACCAGAGGCAGGTGCTTGTACTTCTGGATGCCGGTGCCGATGCGGGCGTCGATGCCCACAGAGCAGATGGAGAGGCTGTAGGAATCCCCCATCTGAATCAGATCCAGGGTGGCCACGTCGGCGTCCAGCAGCCGTTCCAGGCTTGCAAAGGCCTCCGGATCGTTAAAGTTCTTAATAAAATCGTTGCCGGAGCCGCAGGGGTAATGGGTCACGGCCACATTGGCCGCGCCGGCAGCGCCCGTCACCACCTCATTCAAGGTGCCGTCGCCGCCGCAGGCATAGACCCGATACTCCGCCCCGGTTTCCGCGGCCGCCCGGGTAAAGGCCGTGCAGTCGCCGGGCTTTTCGGAGGCTTTGATCTCATAGTCCAGCCCCCGGGCCTCACAAAGAGCCCGGACCTTGGCGGATACCTCCTCCGTGTGGTCATATTTGCCTGCCGCAGGATTGATTATGAACAGATGCTTCATCCCGTTATCCCCTTGTTTGCGATTGTGTGGTGCGTGTACTTGCCGGCAGATTGCCGGCGCTGCAGGACAATACCCGCGGCGCACTGATTTGCACCGCTGCCGAGCGGGTCTGCTGAACCTCTATCGAGGGTTCCCTGTTCCCCGTTCCCTGTTCCCAGTGTACTGGTACAGATTGCACTGGATCATACCGTTGTAGAGCTTGCGTTTCTTGTCGGCACGGCGGCCGAAGTAGTATTCAAATTCCGGCTCGGAGGAAATGATGAACTTCTGCCAGCCGTCGGCGTACCGCAGGTGCTTCCCCAGGGCCCGGTAGAGCCTTTGGGCGCTGCGCTGCTCCAGCATCCGCTCGCCGTAGGGCGGATTGCAGACGATCAGCCCACGGTCCGTGGGCAGGTCCGCCTTGGTGGCGTCGAGTTCGGAAAAGCGGATCAGCTTCCCCACGCCGGCCTTGTTGGCGTTGGAGACCGCGATGGCCAGGCTGTTCGGATCGATATCCGAGCCGAGGATCCGGTAATCCCCCCGGAACTCCCGGTCCCTGGCCTCCTCCCGGACCTGCTGCCAGACCTGCTGCGGCACGAAGCCCCAGCTCTGGGCGGAAAAGCTGCGATTCAGGCCCGGGGCCCGGTTCAGAGCCATCAGGGCGGCCTCAATCACAATGGTTCCGCTGCCGCAGAAGGGGTCCCAGAAATAATCCCGGCCCCGATACCGGGCGAGGGTCACCATGGCGGCAGCCAGGGTCTCCCGCAGGGGCGCCTCGTTGCCCACGGCCCGGTAGCCCCGCTTGTGGAGACCGGCGCCGGAGGTGTCCAGAAAGACCTCGCACTGATCCTTCATAATCGAAAACTGCAGCTGATAGAGGGCCCCGGTCTCCGGCAGGCGCTTCAGACCGTAGTGCTGTCCCAGCCGGTCCGCAGCGGCCTTGTTGACGATGGCCTGGCAGTCGGGAACAGAATGGAGCTGGGAGTTCAGGCAGTGGCCCTTCACAGGGAATTTCCCGTCCTTCGGGATATAATCCTCCAAAGGCAGGGCCTTCACCCCTTGAAACAGCTCCTCAAAGCTGCGGGCCGGAAAGGCCCCCAGCCGCAGCAGCACCCGCTCCCCCATCCGCATCCGGATGTTCGCGGAGGCCAGAGCGTGCCCATCCCCGCTGAACAGGACTCTGCCGTTCTCCACCCGGACGTTTTCGAGATTCAGCCGCCGAAGCTCGTCTCCCACCAGGCCCTCCAGGCCGAAGAGGCAGGGAACGGAAAAGGTCATTTGATCCATTGCAGTTCTCCGTAAACTCAGATGGAAATATTATAGCTTCCCTTTCGACAAATAGCAAGAAAAAAATACAGTTTCTTTCATCTGTTCAGGCCTCCCGGCGCCGAAATTATTACCGAAATCATCCATTGACAAGGCCCGGAAAAAAGGGTAAGATACAGGTAGGAAAGGAGGTTTCACACATGTCCTACTTGTACATCTTCTGGCTCGTCCTTGCCATCGCGTTTCTGATCATCGAATTCGGCACCGTGACCCTGATCAGTCTCTGGTTCGTGGGCGGTTCTCTGGCGGCCATGGCTGCGGCCCTGCTGGGCGCTCCGCTTTGGCTCCAGGTGTTGATCTTCGCTGTGGTTTCACTGGCTCTGCTGCTGTTGCTGCGGCCCTTCTTCCGGAAGTACGTGAACCCCCATAAGGTCAAAACCAACGTGGATGCTATGATCGGGAAACAGGCCATCGTGATCGAGCCCATCAGCAATCTGGCAGGCGTCGGGGCCATCCGCCTGGACGGCGTGATCTGGTCCGCCCGCTCCGCCGAAAACAAGGTCATCCCCGCCGGGACCGTGGTCACCATTCAAGCCATTGAGGGCGTGAAGGCCATGGTGCGTCCGGATCCCGCCTTCGTCCAAACCAACGAATCTGAATAACTGGAGGTCGTATTATGGAATATCTTCCCTATCTTCTGATCGGCGCAGCCGTTCTCATTCTCATCGTGATTCTCTCCAAGCATATCCATGTGGTCAAGCAGTCCCACGCCTACGTGATCGAGCGTCTGGGCGCCTTCAAAACCGTCTGGGGCGTGGGCATCCACGTGCTGACCCCCTTCTTCGACCGGATCGCCAAGCGGGTATCCCTGAAGGAGCAGGTGCTGGACTATCCCCCCCAGCCCGTCATCACCAAGGATAACGTCACCATGCAGATCGACACCGTGGTCTACTTCCAGATCACCGACCCCAAGCTCTACGCCTACGGTGTGGAGCAGCCCATGATCGCCATGGAGACCCTCACCGCCACCACCCTGCGTAACATCATCGGCGACCTGGAGCTGGACCAGACTCTCACCTCCCGGGACGTCATCAACACCAAGATGCGGGCCATCCTGGACGAGGCCACCGACCCCTGGGGCATCAAGGTCAACCGGGTGGAGCTGAAGAACATTCTGCCTCCCTCCGACATCCAGAACTCCATGGAGAAGCAGATGAAGGCCGAGCGTGACCGCCGGCAGGCCATTCTCCAGGCCGAGGGCCAGAAGCACTCCGCGATCCTGGTGGCCGAGGGCCAGAAGGAATCCGCGATTCTGAAGGCCAGCGCAGAAAAGGAAGCCGCCATCCTGAAGGCCGAGGCCGAAAAGCAGGCAGCCATCCTCAAGGCCGAGGGCCAGGCCCAGGCCATTCTGGCGGTGCAGAAGGCCACCGCCGACGCGCTGAAGCTCCTGAACGAGGCCCATCCCAGCGACCAGGTCATCAAGCTCAAGGCCCTGGAGGCCATGCAGAAGGTGGCCGACGGTCAGGCCACCAAGCTCATCATTCCCAGCGACCTGCAGGGTCTGGCGGGTCTGGCAGGCGGGCTCAAGGAGATCGTCAAGGACTGATCCTTCGGCAACTCTGCAAAATCACAGAAAAAGGAGGCACTTCTCAGAAGGCTGCCTCCTTTTTTTGCAGCTCCCCCAACAGGCGAGTTAACTCGAAATCCGGGCGATGGATTTTTGCGGTCTGATCCGGTATGATAGGGCCGTAAGCAAACAAAACACATTGCAAGGAGGAACCAACCATGGAACTCGGAAAGAAAATCAGACAGCTTCGCTTCAAGGCCAGCATGACCCAGGAGCAGCTGGCGGAACGGCTGGGGATCGGCGCCCAGTCCGTCTCCAAATGGGAGAACGCCGTGGCAATGCCCGACATCACCACCCTTCCCCTGCTGGCGGAGATCTTCGGCGTCAGCATCGACGACCTCTTTGACCTGAGCGCCGAGCAGCGGCTCAACCGGATCGAGCATCGACTGGATTTTGAAGCGGTGCTGCCCCAGGACGTCTTTATGGAATATGAGGAATTCCTGAAAACCCAGCTCAGCGACAAGGCCCACCAGGAGCGGGCCACAGAGCTGATGGCCTACCTCTACTGGCACCGGATGTACGCCGACGGCAAGAAGGTTCGCCGCTGGGCCCAGGAGGCAATCCGCAGAGCCCCCAATGAAAAGGGCTGCCGGTACATGCTGCAGATGGCCGGAAACTATACGATCTGGGATTGGAACATGGCCAACCACCACAAGGCCGTGGGCTTCTACAAGGAGCTGGCGGAGGCCAACCCCGGCATGAAGATGCCCCTGTACGATCTGATCGAAAATCTCCTGGCCGATCACCGGGCCGACGAGGCGGAGTATTACCTGGGCCTGCTGGACCGGGTGAAGGACGCCAACCCCGTTTTGAAGGACGTCTACCGGGCCCACATCGCTCTGGCCCGCTTCGACGCACCTGCAGCGGACCGGATTATGGAAGAACTGGTACAGGCCCATCCCGACGACGCCGGCTATCTCTTTGAGGCAGCTCAGTACTACGCCCGCAAGTGCGAGTACGACAAGGCCATCCGCTTCTACGAGGCATCCTTTGAGAAAACGCCACGCAAGCCCCGGTTCCAGGACGAGCTCATGGGCATCGCGGCCATCTGGGAGATTCGCGGCGACTACAGGAAGGCCGCCGAGACCTATGACCGGATCATCGACCTGCTGGAAAACGAGTGGGGCATGACCGAAGAGGTGGAGCTGCAGACTGCCAAGGCCGAAAAGGCCCGGCTGCTGGAAAAGGCGTAACCCCAATACGGAAAGGCACCGGCGCGGCATTTGCCGCGTCGGTGCCGCAGCTTGTCAAAAAATTTTTTTGACAAGCTGCGTGCGGTTTTTCAAGCCTGTTCCATGCTTGAAAAACCTTTTGATTGAACGTGAAAGACAACCCTGATGGTTTTCTTTCACACTTTCTTTCCTTCCGAAACCTTTGGGCTTCCAGGTTTATTGACAGTCTCAGACACCGGCGCAGCATTTGCCGCGCCGGTGCCTTCATTGTTTCAAAAATGTTCAAGGTACGGCATCGCGCAAATCGGGGTTTAATGCGCCGTAGGGGCCGATGCCCACATCGGCCCTCCTGCCGGTATAGGATAGGGCCGATGTGGGCATCGGCCCCTACGAATCGAAATCGACAACTCCCAATTTGCTTTTTTTGTCACGCCGGTGTTTTTTATGTCTCCGGGGCGATCTCCCAGGCTTGGGCCAGGGCCTGGATCAGCGCCGGAATCTGCTCTGTGGACAGGCCGCCGAAGCCCAAAACCAGGGTGGAGGGCATCGGAAGGGCATCCCGGCAGAATTCGCTGAGGCCCCGGAGGCCGATCCCTGCGGCGGCTGCCCGGGAAACCAGCTCCGACTCCGTCCGCTTCGAGCAGGTCAACAGGAAATGGATGCCCCCGTCGGCACCGGATACCCCCAGGCCCGGTGCCTTCTCCAGTTCCCGCAGCAGGGTCTGCCGCCGGTGCGCGTATAGATTCCCCACCCGCCGGATATAGCGTCCGTAATAGCCCTCCTCCAGAAACCGGGCCATGACAGTCTGCTCATAGCGGGAAACCGTGGGCTGCTGCCGGCCGAACGTCCTCTGCCACCGGGCCAGGAGCGCCGGCGGCAGCACCATATAGGCCAGCCGGATCGCCGGGGCCAGGCTGCGGCTGAAGGTGCCCACATAGATGACCCGGTCCGCCCGATCCATGCCCTGCATGGAGGGAATGGGCCGGACCCCATAGCGGAATTCGCTGTCGTAGTCGTCCTCAATGATCCAGCGTTCCCCCTCCGCTGCCCAGCGCAAAAGCCGGGACCGACGGGTGGCCGGCATGGTCACCCCCAGAGGAAACTGATGGGAGGGGGTCAGGTAGGCCACCGACGCCCCGCTGGCTGCCAGGGCCTCCACGTCCATGCCGGCTCCGTCCAGAGGCACAAAGCGGATGGATCGGCCTCTGGATTCCAGGCTCCTGCGGATGGCCGGATAGCCCGGATCCTCCACCCCGTAAACGGTGTCGGGTCCAAAGAGGGTAATCAGCTGCTCCAGCAGGGTTTCAATGCCGGCGCCCACCACGATCTGTTCCGGGGTGCAGCGGACCCCCCGATAGGCCGACAGCAGCCGGGACAGGGCCTGCCGCAGAGCGGGCTCTCCCCGGGGCTCTCCCCGCTGCAGCAGCTCCGGGGAATTGTAGACGACCTCCTTGTAGAGCTTGGCCCAGGAGGTATAGGGAAAGGCCGAAACGTCCACCGCGGAGGTGGAGAAGGGAGACTCCGCAGGCTGCTGCGGAGAAGGCACGCCCCTGTCTGTAAGCCCTGCATTCGCCGGGCTGTTTTGTGTGACTGAACAGACAGGGCTTGACCCTGCGGCGATTTCGGCAGGCTGCCCCTCCCAGGCAGGCAGCAGCTGATAATCGGAAACATAGAACCCGCTTCGGGGCCGGGATTCCACGTAGCCCTCCGCGGTCAGCAGCTCATAGGCGGTCTCCACCGTGGCCCGGCTGACCCCCAGCTGATCGCAGAGGGCCCGCTTGGAGGGGAGCTTCTCCCCGTGGAGCAGGGCGCCGCCCCGAATCGCCCCGGCAATGGCGGTATAGAGCTGCTCATACATGGGGATCCGGAGGGCCGGATCCAGGGTCAGCGTAAAGGTGAACATGGTTTGCCTCCCATCTGGCCCTGTAAAAAATACCAAAACTGAGCATATACATAGGGTCAGTTTGTGCTATAATCTTATACAGAACAGGGGCGAATGTCAAGCCCCATCTGTAAAGGAGACTGCATGCTATGGATTATAAACGTGTGTTAACCATTCAGGACATTTCCTGCTTCGGCCAGTGCTCACTGACCGTAGCTCTGCCGATTCTCTCCGCCGCCGGTCACGAGACCTGCATCCTGCCCTCGGCGGTGCTTTCCACCCACACGGCGGGCTTCACCGGCTTCACGGTCCGGGATCTCACCGCGGATCTGCCCGGCATCGCCGCCCACTGGCAGAAGGAGGGCATCCGCTTTGACGCCATCTACACCGGCTACCTGGGCAGCACGGAGCAGATCGAGGACGTGAAGGAGATCTTCCGGACCTGCGCCGCCGAGGGCTGCGTTACCGTCGTGGATCCCGCCATGGCCGACAACGGCAAGCTCTATCCCGCCTTCGACCAGGCCTACGTGGAGCAGATGAAGACCCTGGCTTTCCCGGCGGACATCATTCTGCCCAACATCACCGAGGCCTGCATGCTCACCGGCTGGCCCTATCGGGAGCACTATGATGAGGCCTATATCAACGGTCTTCTGGACAGTCTCCGGGCAAAGGGCGCCAAGACCGTGATCCTCACCGGCGTCAGCTACAGCGAGGACACCACCGGCGTCATGGTGATGGAGGGCGACAGCCGCCGGTATTACACCCACAAGCGCTATCCCAAGGGCTGCCACGGCACCGGCGACGTCTACGCCTCCGCCTTTGTGGGGGCGCTGCTGCGGGGCAGGTCCTCCTATGACGCGGCCCGCATCGCTGCGGACTACACCCTGCGCTGCATGGAGCTCACCCTGCCCGATCCGAATCATTGGTACGGCGTCAAATTCGAGCTGGCCCTGCCGGATTACATCCGGATGCTGGAGGCCTGACCCCTCCACCATGCTTCGCATGGTCCCCCTCCCCTAAAACCTCTTCGAGGTGTTAGGGGAGGTTTTTCGCCGGCCCCGGTGACAGGCAGTTGTAGGGAGGCATCCCCGGATGCCTCCGGCCGCTTCGCAGAAGCGGCGTCATTGCCCCAGGCAATGACCGGAGCGATGTGGGCATCGCTCCCTACGACATGCTGCTCAATTCTCAATTCTCAATTCATACCGGTCC
>CACXJE010000045.1 GCA_902767915.1 Oscillospiraceae bacterium
GGGCATCAGGAAGGGCATATCAGCCTTACGGTCGGGAGTGGGGATCCAGGTGTCGACAGCGTCCATGAGCTCCTTGATGCAGGCGTACTCGGGGGCGTTGGGATCGGTGGACTCGCTGACCAGAGCGTTCAGAGCAGAGCCGCGGATGATCGGAGTGTCGTCGCCGGGGAAGCCGTAGAAGTCGAGGGTCTCGCGGACTTCCATCTCCACGAGCTCGAGCAGCTCCTCGTCGTCAACCTGGTCGCACTTGTTCAGGAAAACCAGGACGGAGGGCACGTTCACCTGACGGGCCAGCAGCAGGTGCTCCTTGGTCTGAGCCATGGGGCCGTCGGAGGCAGCGATAACCAGGATCGCGCCGTCCATCTGGGCAGCGCCGGTGATCATGTTCTTGATGTAGTCAGCATGACCCGGGCAGTCCACGTGGGCGTAATGGCGGGCAGCGGTCTCGTACTCAACGTGAGCGGTGTTGATGGTGATGCCGCGCTCTCTCTCTTCGGGGGCCTTGTCGATGGAAGAGTAGTCGGTGTACTCAGCGCCGCCGAGCATAGCCAGATACTTGGTGATGGCAGCGGTCAGAGTGGTCTTGCCATGGTCGATGTGACCGATGGTGCCGATGTTGACATGGGGCTTGGTTCTATTGAATTTCTGCTTTGCCATTGATAAATTTCCTCCTGTAAAAGTTGTGGATCAGTGACTTGCCCGTATTTTCAGTCATAACAGCATTTTACAATATGTGAGTCGAAAATACAAGCATTATTTTGCGGAAATACACGGTTTTTTCTTAATATCTGCCGCGCTTCCGAAGCAGCTCGTCCTGAATGCTCCGGGGCAGCTGGATATAATGACTGGGTTCCATGGAGTAGTTGCCTCTGCCCTGGGTGCGGCTGCGAAGATCCGTCGCGTAGCCGAACATTTCGCTCAGGGGCACGTAGGCGTCGATCTGGCTGGCGCCGCTTCTGGGCTCCATGCCCAGGATGCTGCCGCGGCGGCCGGTGATGTCGCCCATGACGTCGCCCATATACTCCTCGGGGACCACCACGGAGACCTTCATGATGGGCTCCAGCACCACAGGATCCGCCTTGCGGCAGGCCTCCTTGAAGGCCAGAGAGCCGGCAATCTTGAAGGACAGCTCGGAGGAGTCCACCTCGTGATAGGAGCCGTCGTAGAGGGTGACCTTCACGTCCACCACAGGGTAGCCCGCCAGCACGCCTGCCAGCATTGCGCCCTGAATGCCCTGGTCCACCGCGGGGATGAACTCCTTGGGAATGGCGCCGCCGACCACGGCGTTGACAAATTCGTAGCCCTTGCCGGGCTCGTTGGGCTCCAGCTTGATCTTGACGTGGGCGTACTGGCCCTTGCCGCCGGACTGCCGGACGTAGCGCTCGTCCACGTCCGCGCTGCCCCGGATGGTCTCTTTATATGCGACCTGGGGCGCGCCCACGTTGGCCTCCACCTTGAACTCCCGCAGCAGACGGTCTACGATGATCTCCAGATGGAGCTCGCCCATACCGGCGATGATGGTCTGACCGGTTTCCTCGTCTGTGTAGGTCTTGAAGGTGGGGTCCTCCTCGGCCAGCTTCATCAGGGCGATGCTGAGCTTTTCCTGACCGGCTTTGGTCTTGGGCTCGATGGCCACCCGGATGACGGGCTCGGGGAATTCCATGGATTCCAGTACGATGGGGTGCTTCTCGTCGCAGAAGGTGTCGCCGGTGGTGGTGTTCTTGACGCCTACCACAGCGGCAATATCGCCGGAATACACCGCATCAATGTCTTCCCGATGGTTGGCGTGCATCTGCAGGATGCGGCCCAACCGCTCTCTTTGGCCCTTGGTGGAGTTCATAACCGTCTTGCCCTTTTCGCAGGTTCCGGAGTAGACCCGGAAGAAGCAGAGCTTGCCCACGAAGGGGTCGGTGGCGATTTTGAAGGCCAGGGCGGAGAAGGGGGCGTCGTCCGAGGCGGGACGGAACTCCTCCTGCTCGGTTTTGGGGTTGATGCCGGTTACGCCTTTTTTATCCAGGGGGGAGGGCAGATAACGCACGATCGCGTCCAGCAGCTCCTGGACGCCCTTGTTGCGGTAGGACGTGCCGCAGCAAACGGGAACCATGCGTACGCCGATGGTGGCTTTGCGGATGGCCCGGTGAATCATCTCCTCGGGGATCTCTTCTCCCATGAGGTAGCGCTCGGCGATCTCGTCGTCCTCCTCGGAGACGTGGTCGATGAGCTTTTCCCGGTACTCCTCCGCCAGCGCACGCAGCTCGGCGGGGATTTCTTCTTCTCGAACATCCTTACCCAACTCGTCATAGAAGACGTTGGCCTTCATGCGGATCAGGTCAATGACGCCTTTGAAGTCGGCCTCAGCTCCGATGGGGAGCTGAATGGGGACTGCATTGCACTTGAGACGATCATGCATCATCTTGAGGACGTTGAAGAAGTCGGCGCCCATGATATCCATCTTGTTGACGTATACCATTCTGGGCACGTTGTATTTGTCGGCCTGGCGCCAGACAGTCTCGGTCTGCGGTTCTACGCCGCCCTTCGCGCAAAGAACGGTAACTGCGCCGTCCAGCACGCGGAGGCTGCGCTCCACCTCCACGGTGAAGTCCACATGGCCCGGGGTGTCGATGATGTTGATGCGGCAATCCTTCCAAAAACAGGTGGTGGCAGCGGAAGTGATCGTGATGCCCCGCTCCTGCTCCTGCTCCATCCAGTCCATGATGGCCGTGCCCTCGTGGGTCTCGCCCAGGCGGTAGGTGCGGCCGGTATAGAACAGGATGCGCTCGGTGGTAGTGGTTTTGCCGGCGTCGATGTGCGCCATAATGCCGATGTTTCGCGTATGCTCAAGAGAGTATTGTCTCGGCATGGTACAGCTCCTTTTTTCTGATTACCAGCGGAAGTGGGAGAAAGCCTTGTTGGCTTCTGCCATCTTGTGGGTATCCTCGCGCTTCTTCACAGAGGCGCCGGTGTTGTTGCAGGCGTCCATGATCTCGCCGGCCAGGCGCTCTCTCATGGTCTTCTCACTGCGCTTGCGGGCATAGGTGGTGATCCACCGCAGACCCAGGGTCTGCCGACGGTCGGGCTTGACCTCCAGGGGGACCTGGTAGGTGGCGCCGCCCACGCGGCGGGACTTGACTTCCAGGGAAGGCATGATGTTTTCCATCGCCTGCTGGAACGCTTCCAGACCGTTCTTGCCGGTCTTTTGTTCTACAAGTTCAAATGCACCGTAGACGACCTTCTGGGCAACGCCCTTCTTGCCGTCGAGCATGATGCTGTTGACGAGCTTGGTAACCAGAACGGAATTGTAAATAGGATCCGGGAGAACTTCTCTCTTAGGAACATTACCTCTTCTGGGCACTTCGCTTCCCTCCTTCATAATATAATGATTTCATAGGTACTTCAACGGGACTTTCACCCGCTGTCGGTGCTTGCCAGAGGTAATACAGATCTCACAATCTATATAAACTCATGGCAAGGTTCTTGCCTTGTCACAAGGCAAACGTGTCAAATTTGTCTGCTGAAGAATTACTTCTTCTTGGCAGCGCCCTTGGCCTTGGGCTTCTTGGCACCGTACTTGGAACGGGCCTGCATTCTGCCCTGAACGCCCTGGGTATCCAGAGTGCCGCGGATGATGTGGTAACGAACGCCGGGGAGGTCCTTGACACGACCGCCGCGGATCAGAACCACGGAGTGCTCCTGCAGGTTGTGGCCTTCGCCGGGGATGTAGGAGGAAACCTCGTATCCGTTGGTCAGGCGCACACGGGCGATCTTACGCAGCGCGGAGTTGGGCTTCTTGGGGGTGGTGGTACGAACCGCGGTGCAGACGCCTCTCTTCTGGGGGGAGGACAGATCGGTGGTCCGGTTCTTCAGGGTGTTCATGCCCTTCTGCAGTGCGGGAGCGGTGGACTTGTAGGTGGACTGCTCACGGCCCTTGCGAACCAGCTGATTAAAAGTAGGCATTAGTTGTCTCCTTTCTGTAAAATTCCGGCTGTGCCGGTTTTGGTTATTATATCCAGGAATACGCTCGTTATTCCAGAGATATCGGATTATTTCAGCTGCCCGGCAGCTGCGGCCCCCACGGCGATGCCGCAGGCCTGGCCCAGCTCCTTCATGGTGGGGATCCATTCCACGGGGACAGCTTCCTTCTCCGCCAGCTCCTCCAGGGGGCCGGTGAGGGCGGGATCGGCGTTCCCGGCCAGAAAGACCCGGGTCACCGCTCCCCTGCCCAACGCCTTCCGAAGCTGCTTGATGCCGACGACCTTATTGGAATTCTTCAGCTCGTTCAGCAAGCTCGGCACCTCCGTGAGAACGCTTTTGGGCGCACTTGGGCGCAAAAAGCCCATGCAGATTGGTATTATAGCAGATTCCACGAAAATAGTCAACAAAAATTGTTGGATTTGTAATAAAAAAATTTCCGGAGAAACTCCGGAAATTTTTTATGTGTTTTCGGTCTGTTTTCAATCGCCCATCAGCTGATCCAGCCGTCCTTCGACCTCTGCAAGCAGGGCCTCCAGCTCCTCCCGGCTCATGGCCAGCAGGTCCTTCGGGTTTTCGGACAGGGGCGCGACCGGCCCTTCCATCGGCTGTATCGTCAGGCCCAGGTCCACGGCGGTGGAACGGCTGATCAGGCCGTAATAATCCTCTTCAATGGGCTCCGCCTCTTCCCGGACGGAAATCCGGGCATTGACGCCCTCGGCCTCGGGCTTGATCACCAGCTCCAGGGCCACGTTCCCGAACCGGTTTGTCTCCTTGCCGTCCACAGAGAACTCCACCCGGCCGGTGTTGTCGTCATAGCGCAGCTCCACAGAATGCTGCTCGGAATCCGGATCCTCCGGCTCCTCGGTGACGCGGAGCTTGGCCTGCAGGCTGCTCTCGGTCTGCTCCAGGGTGAAATCCAGGGCCTCCTTGCCGTTGACGGTCGCGGTGATGTGCTCCCAGGGATATTCCGCGCCGGTAAGCCGCACCAGGACCTCCTTATCCTTGTCGTCCGCCAGCCGCAGGCCGATCACCTGCTGCCGGTCGTTCTTGCAGATCTGGTTGGAGATATTATTCTCCTGGATGCCCTCGTCCAGATTGCTGAGCAGGGCGACGATCCCATGGGCGTAGAGCTCGTTGGGGTCAAATTCCTCACGCTTGGTATCTGCTTCTTCTCCGGGGAGATTGGTGATCCTGTTGAAGCCCGTATACATCCCGATGAGCCCGCTCAGGATCCCCTCCCGGTCTTTCAGGGCCTCCTCGGCCTTGGGGCCCAGCTTGGCGATGCTGTCATGGTCCCAAACCAGGGTGTAGCAGGCGCCCTGGCCCGCAAAGCACTCCGGGGCCTCGCAGGGCTCCAGCTTTACGGAATCCCGGAAGGTGACCCAGTCCGCGCCGTAGAGCCGCTCCAGGGCCGCCTCGATCTTCTCCGGGGAGACCGTGTCGGTGCCCTCCACGTTCAACAGATTTATGTTGAACATACCGGCGGGCAGCTCCGTTCCTATCATCTGGCCCAGAGCGGAGTTCTTCCAGCGTTCCTCAAGATTCTCCAGAAGCAGGCTGTAGACCTGATCTCCGAACAGCTCTTCGCTGCTGATCTGCAGCTGATCGGGATCCAGATAGAGCTGAAGGTTGATGGCGGGGTCCGCCTGATTGCTTTCGCCCGATCCAACGGTCATATCCAGCTTGGCGCGCTGGTTGTTGAAGTCCACGGCCATGCGCACCTGCTCATTCGTCTTCCCAAAGCCCATGTCCATGCCGAGGTCGACGTCGAGCGCAGCGCCGCCGCTTTGCTCGATGGCGTCCAGGTTCTCCAGCATCCGGTTGAGGTTGGGCAGACGGCGGAGATAGGCGCCGGCCTCCTGGGCGGCATACTCCATATCCTGCCGGACGGTTCGGGGGCCTTCCTCCTTGGCGGGCTTCCGCAGCAGGAAGAAGAGGCCCGCTCCGATGGCCAGGACCAGCAGCAGAGCTGCCGCGCCGATCAGGATGGGCAGCTTTTTGGAGCGCTTCTTTTCGGCCTTCACCTCGACCGGCGGCTCCGGGTTCGGCATGGGCGCCGGGGCCTGCTGCACGGGGCTCTGCTCCGCAATCGGCTGCGGAACCACCGCGGGCTTCTGCTCCGGGATCAGAGCCGCGCCGCAGACATGGCAGAAGGCAGCGTTATCATACTGTTCTTTTCCACACTTTGGACAAAACATGGTTCATCCTCCTTTTTTGGTTCACGTTTCGGGGCCCCCGGCCCGTTTTCAGCCGGGGCGTTTCGATAATCTGCAGGGTATCATATGATTCACGGTCCGGGATAGACCGCAGATGACTGGTTGATGCGGGCGAAATCCGCCTCCGGCAGAATGGGCCGGTCCTTCAGCAGGGTCTGGGTCAGGGGATAAAATTCCGACCAGGTTTTGCACTTGCGCATGCGCTTCCAGGTGCCGTCCTCCGGGAACAGCAGGCAGAGATACATCCACAGCTCCTTGAGCTTGGGCAGGGCCGCCTGGTTGGGATGCATGGCCCCCAGATAGGCCTCGCACAGGTCGTTGTGGAAGCCCAGAAGGGCCTTTCGGGACCGCTCCCCGCCCTTGCAGCGGGTCACGAGAGCCGGATCCGCCAGCAGACCCCGGCCAAGCATCAGCCCTGAGAGCCAGGGCAGCGCAGTCTCTGTTTCTTGGACGCTTTTTCGGGTGAAAAGGTTCCCGTTGCAGCAGATGGGGCAGGAGAGCGTCTCCCGGGCAAGGGTCACCGCCTCCGGATGGACGCCGCCGCCGTACATCTCCCGGCGGGTCCTGGGATGGATGGTCAGCGCCCGGATCGGGTAGCGGGCCAGCACCCGGAGGATCGGGCCGAACTCCCCAGGGTCCTCCAGGCCGATCCGGGTCTTCACGGAGATCGGGATGGGAGCATCCCGGAAAACGGCCTCCAGAAACCGGTCCAGGGCCTCCGCGTCCCGCAGCAGGCCTGCGCCCTTTCCCTTGCTGACCACGGTGCCCGAGGGACAGCCCAGGTTCAGGTTGACCTCCCCGTAGCCCAGCTCCGCCAGCGCCCCGGCGCACCAGAGAAAGTCCGCCGGATTTTTGGTGAGGATCTGGGGCAGGAGCCTGTCATAGCCCAGGGGACCGGGCTCCAGCTCCCGCCGCTGCCTGGGGGTCAGCTGATGGACCTCCGTGGGGGAGAGAAAGGGCAGGCAGTAGCAGTCCACCCCGGGAAACCAGGCCGCGTGGAGCTCCCGCAGGGCTCTTCCGGTGATGCCCTCCATGGGGGCAAAGGCATACCGCATCCTCAGCCCTCCGGTAAGATGACGGGAGGCTCCTCAGAGGGCTCCGTGGGCTCCGGTTCCGGCGGTGTGTACTCGTATTGGAAGCTGACCGCGGACAGGGATTCCATCTCTCCCCGCTGGGAATCGTAGAACGCCAGGGAAACCTCCCCGCTGACGGTGCAGTCCGTGGGGAACAGGGCGGACCAGGCGACCGTGCCGGAGGCGCTGCGGTCATTGTTCAGCATGCCTCTTCCCTGCCGTCCGTCCGGCAGCTGGTAGACCGCCAGCACCGGCACCGCTCCCTCCTGATCGCTGCTCTCCACCTGGTAGGAGATATAGACCTCTCCCAGATCCGTCACAGTGACGGCGGCGGGGGCGTTGGGATCCGCGCCCACAGAGACCCGGAACACGAAGGCTCTGCCGGTATAGCGGTCCAGCAGGGCCTGGGCCCCGGGATATCCGTCCCGGCTCAGCGCCTCCAGATAGGTGATGGACAGCTCGTCCACGTCCTCCAGGTGCTGCCAGGCATAGCGGTACATACAGCTGTTGCGGTATTCCACACTCTGCTTATAGTCCTCCAGCTCGGCAAAGGCGTCAACGGCCTCCGTCAGCCGGTCCAGATTCATCTTTTCCACGGCGATCCGATACCGGCATTCGGTGATCCGGTCGGCGCTGTCGGCATAGTCCTCCGCCTGCTCAAACTCCCGGATGGCGGACTCATAGGCGTAGATTCGCTCCTCCGGGTCCTCCTTCTCGGCGGCCTCGGCGGCGATCCGGTTGCCGAAGCTGAACCGGCAGTACTGCCGCAGCTGGGGCAGCTTGGCATAATCCGGGTATTGCGCCTCCAGACGCTGCACGTAGGACCAGGCGGAATCCACGTCCTTGTCGTTGAAGGCCAGAACGCCCAGGCTGTAGAGGCAGTCGGCCATATAGGAATCATATTCCGGCCGGTCCTTGACCTCCTCCAGCAGCTCCATGGCCTGGAGATAGTCTCCCTCCGACATCACGGCGCGGATCTTGGCCAGCTTCACGGAGATGATCCGCTCCGGGCTGTCCTTATAGCCGTCCAGGCCCTCGTAGATCTCCTGGGCCTTTTCATAGTTGCCGGCGCTCTGCTCCCGGGCTGCCTTTTGATACCGCAGCTCCGGCATCAGGAAGCGGTAGACGCACCAGCCGCCGATCAGCAGGACCACCAGAATCGACAGCAAGATCACCGTCACCCGGCCGGGGTGCCGCTGCTTCTGAACCTCCTCCGGATCCGGGGTATAGGCCGGGCGGGGAGACATTCTGCCCTCCAGGCCCGGATAGGGGTTGGGGGCCGCGGGGGCCGCAGGCACGGAGGGCTGGATCACCGGCATGATGGGCATCACCATGGGCGCCGGCTCCTGGGTATGAACCGGGGCAGGCTCCGGCTGGGGCTCCTGCGCCGGCTGGGGCCCCTCGGGATCCATATTCTTTTCCAGCCAGAGCCGATCGGCCCCGCAGTGGGCGCAGCGAAGCGACCCGCTGCCGTTGGGCGTGCCGCAGGTGCAGATCCACAGGCCCTTTTGGGTGTGGAAGTAATAGCTGTTCCGGACGCCGCCCTCGGCTGCCTTATCCCGCAGGCGCTGGTAGGCCTCGTCGCCGGTCTTCACCGGAACCGGGGCCGCGAAGGCGATATACTGCCCGGCCGCGCTCTCGTTCCAGCTGGTGCCGTCGGTGAACACCACCCGCTGGGCATAGACCTCCAGGAAGGTGGTCCCCGCCGGGGTGATCTCCACGATCTTGTCGTCGCCGAAGATCCTGCCCGGCAGCGCCAACAGCGCGGGCAGCGGCACCATCTCCAGCATGGCCAGCTGCTGAGACCGGGAATCCATGCACTTGATCCGCAGGAACACCTGCCGGATCCGCTTGTCCGAGACGTTGACAAGACGGGCCTGCAGCAGTCGTTTTTCACTCTCCAGGTCCAGGCTCAGCTGATACCGGCTGACCCAGACGGGGCTGTCCGGGTCGAAGCGGTTCTGGGCCCCGGCGGAGAGGGTTTGAAATCGTTGATAGTTCCCCATAGCTGCCCCTTTCCAATCGATCGTTATTTTCATTCTATCATACACCTTTTTTACGATTCCTGCAATAGGTTGTACAAAAATTCTCCCGGCTGCCGGGAATTTGCGAATCATTCGCAAATTTTTCTTGACTATTCTATCCCTTTCTGCTATATTAATTTGCGAATCATTCGCAATTTGGAGGCATACCCATGCAAGCATATATGACCCAGCCCAGGAAGCGGCTGCTCACCTATTTGAAGGACCACCGGGACGAGACCTTCTCCGCCAAGCAGATCTCCGACAAGCTCTCGGAGGTCAGCGTCAGCGCGGTCTACCGGAATCTCTCCGCCCTGGAGCAGGACGGCGCGGTCCGCAGGGTCAGCAAGACCGGCAGCCGGGAGGTTTTTTATCAATATCTGGCTGCGGAGGAATGCCGCTCCCACCTGCATCTGAGCTGCAAAAAATGCGGCAAGACCTTCCACATGGACGCCGAGGAGACCGAGGATCTGGTGGAACGGATCGCAGCCCTGGACAAATTCGCCCTGGATCGCAGCGAGACCGTGCTCTACGGCGTCTGCGAAGCCTGTCAGCAGCCCGGCGGCTGCCCGAAAAAGGAGGATGACGAGAAATGAAGCGGATCCTTGCGGCAATCCTGATCCTGGCCCTGACCGCAGGCCTGCTCAGCGGCTGTCAGCTGGTCCGGAAGGACCCCGGCAAGCCCACCATCGTGGTCACGATTTTCCCCATCTACGACTGGGTTCTGAACGTTCTGGGTGATCAGGCGGAGAACTATGAGCTCGTTTTGCTGATGCAGAACGGCTCTGACCTGCACAGCTTCACCCCGGGTCTGGCGGACATGCAGAAGATCCGCAACGCGGACCTGTTCATCTACGTGGGCGGCGAGTCCGACAACTGGGTTCCCGGCGCCCTGAACGGAAAAAAGAACAACGACATGATCATCCTGAATCTGATGGACCGCATGGGCTCCGCCCTGCGGGAGGAGGAATACGTGGAGGGGATGGTCCACGACGAGGAGCACGAACATGAGCACGAGGACGAGGATGAGGACGAGGCGGAATACGACGAGCATATCTGGCTCTCCCTCCGGAACGCGCAGCTGGCCGTTTCCGCCATCCGGGAGGCCATGAGCGAGCTGGACGCGAAGAACGCCGACCTGTATCAGAAGAACGCCGACGCTTATCTGGCAGAGCTGGACGCTTTGGATCAGCGCTATCGCGACAGCCTCTCCGCCGCTCCCCTGCACACCCTGATCTTCGCAGACCGCTTCCCCTTCCGGTATCTGACGGAGGATTACGATCTGGACTACTACGCAGCCTATCCCGGCTGCTCCTCTGAGATCGGCACCAGCATCACCACCGTGCCCTTCCTGGCCGGAAAGGTCGACGAGCTCGGTGCGGCTTATCTCCTGTGTCTGGAAAACGGCGGCTCGGAGCTGCCGGAGAAGGTCGCCTCCCAGGCCTCCCGCAGCGTGGAGATCCTCAGCGTCAACTCCATGCAGTTCATCACCCGCGGAGACATTGACGGCGGAGCGACCTATCTCGGGATCATGGAACACAATCTGGAGGCGCTGACCAAGGCGCTGGGCGCGGAATGACCGGAGGATCCCTATCATGGCCTTATTAAGTTGTCAGGACCTCTCCCTGGGCTACGAGGGAAAGGCGATCCTGGAGCATATCAGCTTTGCAGTCAACCCCGGAGACTATCTCTGCATCGTGGGAGAAAACGGCTCCGGCAAGTCCACGCTGATGCAGACCATCCTGGGCCTGCATCACCCCCTGCGGGGCACCGTCAAGACCGGCGACGGCCTGAAGCAGAACGAAATCGGCTATCTGCCCCAGCAGACCCAAGTCCAGAAGGACTTCCCTGCCAGCGTCTGGGAGATCGTGCTCTCCGGCTGCCCCGGACGGCAGAGACTGCTGCCATTTTATACCAAGGAGGACAAGCGGCTGGCCCTGCAGAATTTGGAAAAGATGGGCATCACCCACCTGAAAAAGCGCTGCTACCGGGAGCTCTCCGGCGGCCAGCAGCAGCGGGTCCTGCTGGCCCGGGCCCTCTGCGCCACCAAAAAGCTTCTGCTGCTGGACGAGCCGGTCTCCGGCCTGGATCCCAAGGTCACCGCGGAGATGTACCAGCTGATCGAGGATCTGAACCGCAAGGAGGGGATCACGGTGATCATGATTTCCCATGACATCCGATCCACCCTGCAGTACGCCACCCATGTGCTGCACCTGGGCGCGGAAGTCTTTTTCGGCACCCTGCAGGCGTATCTGAGCAGCTCCGCCCTGGTGGGGCTCGGAAGGGAGGCCGGCACGAGCCATGAATGAGGATCTGATCCTGTTTTTGCAGGAGCCCTATTTTCTGACCATCCTGCTGGTCACGGTGCTGATCGCCCTGTGCGCGTCTTTGATGGGGGTGACCCTGGTGCTCAAGCGCTACTCCCTGATCGGCGACGGACTGAGCCATGTGGCCTTCGGCGTCATGTCTGTGGCCATTGTGGCCGGCGTCACAAACGATATGCTGGTGGTATTCCCGGTGACGGTAATCACCGCGATCCTGCTGCTGATGGGCGGGCAGAAACGTATGATCAAGGGCGATTCCGCCCTGGCAATGGTATCCGTGGGCGCCCTGGCCATCGGCTATTTGCTCCGCAGCGCTTTTCCCGCCTCCGCTGCCAACGGCGTCTCCTCCGACGTCTGCGACACCCTCTTCGGCGGTCTCAACCTGCTGACTCTCAGCGAAGAAAAGGTACGGATGTGCATCATCCTTTCCATTGTGGTGGTGCTGGCCTTCGTGCTCTTTTATCACAAGATTTTTGCGGTCACCTTTGACGAGAGCTTTGCCGCAGCCACCGGCTCCAACACCACCCTCTACAATCTGGTGATCGCCGTGATCATCGCCATGATCGTGGTGCTGGGCATGCAGCTGGTGGGGTCCCTGCTGATCTCCGCCCTGGTGGTCTTCCCCGCCATGTCCGCCATGCGGGTGTTCAAGAGCTTCCGCAGCGTTACGATCTGCTCTGTGGTGATTTCGGTTCTCTGTTCCTTCTTTGGACTTCTGGTCAATGCGGTCTGTTCCTTCCAGTATCATCTGGAAATTCCGGTGGGTCCCACCATTGTGGTGGCGGACATCGTTGTGTTCCTGGTTTTCAGCCTGATGGGCCTGTTCCGGGGCCGCAGAACTGCCTGACCGACGAAAAAAGAGCGCGCTGCCGCACGCTCTTTTTTCATGTTTTCATTTACTCCCGCATAGGCTTTCCCGGAGGGGATGCTATGGGCAAGGGACGGACGCTGATCAGAGGTACCCTGATGCTGGCAGCCAGCGGTCTGGCCCTCCGGGGCTTCGGGATCC
>CACXJE010000046.1 GCA_902767915.1 Oscillospiraceae bacterium
GTTGTTCATCTCGTAGACGAACAGCAGCTCGTCCGGGCGGGCCATGGACAGCAGGCTTCGGACGCTGCCGGGATAGTACCGCAGGTCCACCAGCAGCACGGTCTCATAGTCCGCGGTCAGCAGCGGGGCCAGGCAGTTGGCGAAGGAATCCTTCAGCACCAGCAGGGTTTTGCCGTTCTCGCAGCCGCCGGTGAGAGTGACCAGGCCGTGATTGCCGCCCAGGAACACCGTATACTTGTCCTTCCGGTCTCCGGCAGAGAGATCATAAACCGGAATCTCCTCCCCGTCTGCCACGGCCGTGACCGTGTCCGGCAGCGGAAAGAGCGAAACGGTATCCGGCCGGGCCATGGGATCCAGGGTCTTGGAAAAGGTGGTGCCGTAGAAATCGTCACAGAAGACGGTGGGGGTGCCGGTGTAGGCCCCTTCCCCGTTCATCAGGCAGTCGTAGCCCAGCCTGGCGCCGGCGGCGGTCCAATGGTGGTCGGTCCGATAATAGAGCTGGGTCTCCGGATGGGCCCGGAGCAGGGCGGTCAGGTCCGGCACCGTCACGTCGGGCATGACCTCCCGGGCGGCCCGGAGGGCCGCTGCGGCGTCGTAGGTCTCCGCGCCCCCGGGCAGCTTTTCCGGCAGGGCGGAGGCGGCGCAGGGAATCAGCAGCGCCCTTACCGGCAGGCCGGAGGCCTCCGCCAGGTCCGCCAGATAGCTCAGGTTCCGGCGGTATTTTTTCCAGTCAAAGTCCTCCGGGGCATGCTTTTCCAGGTAATACCCCTCCTTGCCGATCCAGGCGCCGCCCACGTCCCGGTAGCCCACGGCCTTTTTCATCAGCGTCCCGGCCCCCATCAGCAGGTCCCGGCCCGG
Source organism: Oscillospiraceae bacterium (assembly GCA_902767915.1). Classification (GTDB taxonomy): domain Bacteria; phylum Bacillota; class Clostridia; order Oscillospirales; family Oscillospiraceae; genus JAFRPC01. The sequence goes on from CACXJE010000046.1 coordinate 859, forward strand.
GAACTGCTCGGAGAGCCATTCTTCCGTCTGCTTCTGGAATTTTCCGGAGGTGACGGCGTCGGCGTTCAGGGTGGGCCGCTGCTGCAGATATCGATTTTCATTCTCCGAGAAGCTCTTGTCCGGCTGCAGCAACATCCAAAGGGCCGGAACCGTCAGCATCAGCAGAAACAATGCGGAGAAGATCCAATATTTTTTCATACTCCGCCTCCTCTAAAACCGGAAATACAGGAAGGGATTGTAGGTATCCCCGATGAGCACGATCAGACTTCCGGCCAGCATCAGCAGGCTCACCGCCGCCCTGGGCCAGAAGGCCCTGCAGCGGCCAGCCAGCAGGGCGGGCAGGCCCGAGGCCCCCAGCGCCCCCAGCACCAGCAGCACGGCGTATTTGCTCAGGTAATACAGGTCCATCCTGCCCAGGGCACCGTTGGCGCCGAACAGGGCGGCACAGTAGCCCGGCAGCGCCTGACTGTCACAGGCGAACAGCACCCAGCCCAGCACCACCGCCAGCAGGGTGAAGGCCCGGGAGACTACCCCCGGCAGCCGATCCCACAGACGGAGCAGCACCAGCTTTTCCAGGGTCAGCAACACAAAATAGTACAGGCCCCAGGCCAGGAAGTTCCAGTCCGCGCCGTGCCACAGGCCCGTCAGCGCCCAGACGATACCCAGGTTCAGCAGCTGCCGGGCCTTGCCCCGGCGGTTGCCGCCCAGGGGGATATAGAGGTATTCCCGGAACCAGGTGCTCAGGGTGATATGCCACCGGCGCCAGAAATCGGTGACGCTCTTAGCGGCGTAGGGGTGGCGGAAGTTCTCCGGGAACCGGAAGCCGAACAGGGCCCCCAGTCCGATGGCCATATCGGAATAGCCGGAGAAGTCGAAATAGATCTGCAGGGTATAGGCCAGGGCCCCCAGCCAGGCCATCAGCGCAGAGGGCTTCCCCCGGGATGCCAGCTCCCAGAGGGCGCCCAGCTGATTGGCCAGCAGGACCTTCTTGGCCAGGCCCACCGCAAAACGGCAAAGGCCCCCGGCGAATTCCTCCGCCGAGGTCCTGCGGGTCCGCAGCTGCAGCTCCACGTCGCTGTAGCGGACGATGGGGCCTGCGATCAGCTGGGGAAACATGGCGATATAGGCGCCGAAGTTCAGCACATTTTTCTGGGCGGCCACCTTGCCCCGGTACACGTCGATGGTGTAGGACATGGCCTGGAAGGTATAGAAGGAAATGCCGATGGGCAGGGCCAGACCCAGCAGGTCGATCCCGCTGCCGGTGAGGGCGTTCCAGGTCCGCAGCAGCAGATCCGCGTACTTGAACAGGCCCAGCATGCCCAGATTGAAGACAACAGATCCGATCAGCCAGAGGCGTTTCCCGCGGCCGCCCGCAATCAGCAGGCCGAAGCCGTAGTTGGCCAGGATGGACAGGATCATCAGGGCCGCGTACTTGGGCTCGCCCCAGGCATAGAATACCAGGCTGGCAATCAGCAGCACGGTGTTCCGCCCCCGCCGCGGACACAGATAATATACGCCCAGGGTCAGGGGCAGAAATACACATAAAAACGTCAGACTGCTGAATACCATTCCGCTTGCTCCTTACTTCTTACTCGACGCCCTTCTCAAAGACGGACCGGACCGCAGCCTGGTCGCCGCACATAATCAGAGCCACATACCGGCCGCTGGAGACGATCTCGGCGTTCTCCGCCCGCTCCACCTGCTCCGGCGCATAGGATTTATAGAGGTTTACCCGGCCCTCCACGTGCTTGCGGAGGCTGTTTTCCAGCTCGGACACGTCAGACCGCTCCTTGAGGACCACCACGGCAACCTCATAGGCGGTGCCGTCGGCGGCATAGGCCAGGTAATAGCCCTCCACCTTGCTGTAGTCCAGGTCGGAGAGATAGGCAAAGAGCGCATCCGCCTTCTCATCCACGCTGCTGACCGCGGTCATCTCCGGCATGGAGGGATCCGCCGCCAGCATATCCTTCCGCAGATCATACAGGCTGAGCTTCGTCTTCGCTGTGGTCTCCGCGGTGGTATCCGCTCCGGTCTGGCCGGCGGTTTCGCCGGTTTCGGACCCCTTGCAGCCGCTGAACACCAGCAGCAGGGTCAACAGAACGCAGAGGATACAAACGACTCTCTTCATGGTTTTTGCCTCCTTCCGCCTCAGCCCACGGCGCCGTAGCCGGACCAATCGGTTTCAGATTCATAATCGGTAAAGCTGTCGTCCCAGTCTTCCACCTCGATGTCGCCGAAGGCGCCCTCCACCGCATCGTCCATTTTTCCGTAGGCGTCCTCGGGGATCTCCACCGGCTCCACCGGCTCCTCGCCGTTGTCATACCAGTTCAGGCTGATGGCCAGCACAAAGCCCTTGTCCACAGGCACCCAGTTCCATTCCATGTACATGTCATAGGCACCGGAATTGGACAGCCGATTGTCGATGTTTGACAGCATATTCTGTACGATCTGGGCATCCACCTCGGTGAGGCTGCTGTCAAAGCGCAGGGCGCAGTTGCTCTCCCGGTTATCCAGGGCCTCCCGGAGGGCCTGAGGTACATGGTAGATGTCCTTTTCGTCCACAGCGCCCATGCAGGCATAGCAGTATTCATAGCTGTTGGCAGCGGGGAAATAGTCATGGTTCCAGCTTTGGCTCTGGCCCCACATGGTGTCGGTCATATTGAAATGGCCGTAGTTGCCGCTGCCGGCGTCGGAATAGATATCGGTGTGATACCAGCCCCCGTCCAGCTGCACCAGATCCCAGGAATGATACCGCTCGGTGTTGTGACAGACCATGCAGGGGATCTCCAGCATCTGCATGAACAGACGGAAGGTGGTGGCGTAGCCCACGCACACCGCATTATGGTATTTCAGAACACCGTAGGGATTGTCACAGTCCTCCTGGGTCTGTGGGATCACGGTCAGAAGCCCGCCGTCGTTGGTGAGGTTCCGGGTCATCCACTCGTAGACTGCCTTTTCCTTCTCGAACGGGGTCATGCCGTCGGTAATGATCTGATCCAGCACGGCAGAGGCCATATCCAGGGTCTCCTTCTGCTTGTCGTCCAGCTCGGAACGGTCCCCGGAGAGATAGGCGTCGGAGATGGGCAGGGTGGAACGGATGGTATAGCTGCCGGCAATCAGAACATCGTCCTCCTGGCCCACATCCTCTTCGCTGTCCCGCTGTACCTGGATCTGCTCCCGCAGCTCGGAAAGATCTCCCTGCACCAGGGCGACGTTTCCCTGCATGCCGGAAACGTTGCTCTGCACGGTGGAGAGCTGATCCTGCAGGGTATTGAGGCTGCGGCTGCTCCGGGTCATTTCCTGATAAGCGTTCCAATTGATCACCACGCCAGCCACCAGAGCGGCGACCACCACAAGGGCCAGCAGGCTGATCAAAACATTCCGTAAAACTTTCATGATTGTTCACTCCATTCAAATGGGCGGACTCCTCCCGCCGTTTCTTCTCTATGGACGAATCCCATTGCGGAAGGTTCCAGGTTTTGGATAGAAATAATTCCCGGAAGTTTCCGGGAAAAGGGGGAAATAGTTCCTGCTCCGATATTGACTTTCCGAAAGATTCAGAATATAATGAATATGTTGCGGACTTTTGTTTCTGCCCGCAAGTATTGACGTTGTGAAAGAGAACACAGGAGGTTATTTCCATGGTGAATGAAGCATTAGAGAAAATCATCGGCTGCGATCCCGAGGTCGGTCAGGCCATGCAGGCTGAGCTTGCCAGACAGAGAAGAAATCTGGAGCTCATCGCTTCCGAAAACATCGTTTCCGAGGCCGTTATGATGGCCATGGGCAGCGTGCTCACCAACAAGTACGCCGAGGGTTATCCCGGAAAGCGTTACTACGGCGGCTGCGAGTGCGTGGACGTGGTGGAGAACATCGCCATCGAGCGGGCCAAGAAGCTCTTCGGCTGTGACTATGCCAACGTGCAGCCCCATTCCGGCGCCCAAGCCAACATGGCCGTTTTCTTTGCCGTTCTGCAGCCCGGCGACACCTTTATGGGCATGGACCTGTCCAACGGCGGTCACCTGACCCACGGCAGCCCGGTCAATATGTCCGGCAAATACTTCAAGTGCGTCTCCTACGGCGTGGACGCCAACGGCTTCATCGACTATGAGGATGTCCGCAAAAAGGCTCTGGAGTTCCATCCCAAGATGATCATTGCCGGCGCCTCCGCCTACTGCCGCACCATCGACTTCCCCAAGTTCCGTGAAATTTGCGACGAGGTCGGCGCTGTCCTGATGGTGGACATGGCCCACATCGCCGGTCTGGTTGCCGCAGGTGTGCATCCCTCCCCCTTCCCCTACGCCGACGTGGTCACCACCACCACCCATAAGACCCTTCGCGGCCCCCGCGGCGGCCTGATTCTGGCCAACCAGGCGGCTGTTGACAAGTTCAACTTCAACAAGGCCATCTTCCCCGGCATCCAGGGCGGCCCCCTGATGCACGTGATCGCCGGCAAGGCCGTTGCCTTCGGCGAGGCCCTCAAGCCCGAGTTCAAGACCTATCAGGAGCAGGTCGTCCGCAACGCCAAGGCTCTGGCTGCCGCCCTGCAGGCCCGGGGCCTGAAGATCGTCTCCGGCGGCACCGACAACCACCTGATGCTCCTGGACCTGATCGGTCTGGAGGTCACCGGCAAGGAGCTGCAGAACCGTCTGGACGAGGTCTACATCACCGTCAACAAGAACACCGTTCCCGGTGAGCCCAGAAGCCCCTTCGTCACCTCCGGCATCCGCATCGGCACCCCCGCGGTTACCACCCGCGGTCTGAAGGAAGCCGACATGGAGAAGATCGCCGAGTGCATCGACCTGGCCATCAACGACTTCGAGAACCAGAAGGATTACATCCGCAGCGTGGTCACCGGCATCTGCGAGCGCTTCCCCCTGTATCAGGACTGATTCTGAAATGGCGGAAATTTGGAAAGGCAAGCCTGTTGCCGACGCCATGACGGCCCGGATGCAGGCGGAGACCGCGGAGCTGATTGCCCGGGGCGTCACCCCCACCCTCTGCATTTTCCGGGTGGGTGAGCGGCCGGACGATCTGGCCTACGAGCGGGGCGCCATGAAGCGCTGCGAGACCGTGGGCATCCGCGTTCGGCAGGTGATCCTGCCCCGGGACGTGACCCAGGCGGACTTTGACGAGGCCTTCCTGGCGGTGAACCGGGATCCGGAGATCCACGGCATCCTGCTGTTCCGGCCCCTGCCGGCCCAGCTGGACGGCGAGCGGGCCCGGAAGCTCCTGGACCCTGCCAAGGACGTGGACGGCTGCACCGACGGATCTCTGGCCGGCGTGTTCACCAACACGAAGCTGGGCTTCGCCCCCTGCACCGCCCAGGCCGCCATGGAGATCCTCCACCACTACGGTGTGAACCCCAAGGGCAAAAAGGCCGCGGTCATCGGCCGTTCCCTGGTGATCGGCCGCCCGGTGGCCATGATGCTGATGCATGAGAACGCCACCGTGGTCAACTGCCACACCCGGACCCTGGACGTGCCCTCCATCACCCGGCAGGCCGACATTCTGATTGCCGCCGCCGGCGTGCTGCGGAGCGTCACCCCGGAGTTCACCAACCCCGACCAGGTGGTAATCGACGTGGGCATCAACTGGGACGAGGCCAAGGGCGGTATCTCCGGCGACGTGGATTTTGACCGGGTGGAGCCCCTGGTGCGGGCCATCACCCCGGTTCCCGGCGGCGTCGGCAGCGTTACCTCCTGCGTGCTGGCGGATCACGTGATCCAGGCCGCGAAACGGACCCTGTAAACATTCATACGAAACCGGTCTTCCCATCGGGAAGGCCGGTTTTTGCATGCCCCGATGCTTGACATACGGGGCCGGATTTGATACACTATAATCGAATTAGAATGTCAAGCTGCGAAACGGAGTGGTACGATTGAATTACCAGATTTTGGAGGTCAAGGAGCAGGTTCTGGCCGACAACGAACAGGCTGCCGCCCGGACCCGGGAGGCGCTGAAGCAGAGCCGCACCCTGCTGGTGAATCTGATGGGCTCCCCGGGAGCCGGCAAGACCTCCTCCCTGCTGCGGCTCATTGAGCTGCTGGGGAAGGATTTCAAAATCGGCGTCATGGAGGCCGACGTGGACTCCGACGTGGACGCCAAAGCCGTGGCGGAGGCCGGGGCCAAGGTGATCCAGCTGCACACCGGCGGCCTGTGCCACATGGACGCGGACATGACCGCCCGGGGTCTGGAGGCTCTGGACACGGCCGGCCTGGATCTGGTGTTCCTGGAGAACGTGGGAAATCTGGTCTGCCCGGCGGAGTTCGACGTGGGGGCGGGTCTGCGGCTGATGATCCTCTCGGTTCCCGAGGGGGACGACAAGCCCCTGAAATATCCCCTGATGTTCACGGTCAGCGACGTGATGCTGGTGAACAAAATCGACACTGCGCCGATCTTTGACTTCGATCTGGAGGCAGCGTCGTCCCGCGCCAGAGCTCTGAACCCTGACATTCAGATCTTCCCGGTGTCGGCAAAGACCGGCGAGGGCTTTGCGGCTGTTGCCGACTTTCTGCGAGAACGTCTGCGTAACAAAGAGGCCGTAGGGGGCGGCACCCTTGACGCCCCGAGTCAGCCTATCGCGCCGTATACCGGGCCGTCGAAGGCGCCGGCCCCTACAACGGAAAGGGGGGCTTCGGTATGAAAATCATCACCCTCAACGAAACGGTCACCGCCTCCAACGAGCGGGACGCCGACGCCCTGCGGGCGCGGATGGCCCAGGAGGGCAAGCTGCTAGTCAACGTGATGAGCAGCCCCGGGTCCGGTAAGACCACGCTGCTGTCCCGGATCATCCGGGATCTGCCGGACGTGAAGATCGGGGTCATGGAGGCGGACATCGAATCCGACGTGGACGCCCAGCGGATCGAGGCCCTGGGGGCCAGGTCCATCCAGGTCCACACCTCCGGCATGTGCCACATGGACGCGGGCATGACCACCGCCGCCTTTGACGCCATGGAGGCCTCGGAGGCCCGGCTGTTCTTCCTGGAGAACGTGGGCAATCTGATCTGCCCCGCCGAGTATGACACCGGCGCCGGAAAGAACCTGATGCTGCTCTCGGTACCCGAGGGCGACGACAAGCCCTTGAAATATCCCCTGATGTTCCAAAAGAGCGACGCACTTGTGATCACCAAGACCGACGCCCTGCCCTGGTTCGACTTCGACCTGGAAAAATGCCGGGAACGGGTGCTGAAGCTCAATCCGAACATTCAGATCTTCCCCGTCAGCGCAAAAACCGGAGAAGGCATGGACGCCCTGGAGGGCTGGCTGCGGGCGTGCCTGGTATAGGGAATTGCAACAGGAAACAACAGCGCAGTTACCCTTTCCCCCGTCTTCCCAAAATAAAAGGAGCAAGCAAAACCGATCAACAACACAGAGAGGTAAAAATATGAAAGAGCAAAAAAACCGCATGGTCAACGAACGGGATTTTCGTCAGGATCCCAACTACAAGCCTGCAGACCCCGAGAAGGCGAAGCTCGTCCTCAAGCTCGGCACCATGATCACGGACCGTTACCTGCAGAAGTACACCCACACGCTGAAGTATGACGACCCCGAATACTGGGCTCTGGACGCGGTACTGACAAAGGAAGAGGTCAAATTCCTGCTGAACTTCAAAAAGACCAGAGTTTCCTATGACATCCCCACCCTGGCCAGGATGAACAACATGTCCGAAGAGGACACCGAGAAGATGGTGAAGCATCTGTGCTGGGTGGGCATGGTGGAAATGACCCGGGAGGGCCCCGAGAAGACCAAGCACTACAGCGTGCCCATCTTCGTTCCCGGCTCGGCGGAGTTCATGATGATGAACGACGAGCTGACGGCCCAGCATCCGGAGCTGGCCACCTTCTTCAACCTGATGACCCAGATGCCTCTGGAAAACGTGACCCCCATGATCCCCCTGGGCGGCGCCGGCGTCGGCATGCACGTGATTCCCGTGGAGAAGGCCATCGCGCATGAGAACCAGAGCGCAAAGGTGGAGCATATCTCCGAATGGCTCAAGAAGTATGACAAGTATTCCGTCGGCCAGTGTACCTGCCGCAAGCAGCAGACCATGCGGGGCGAGGGCTCCGGCCAGATCAACGGCGAGTTCTGCATGGGCATGGGCGACATGGCCGAGTACCAGGTGGATAAGGGCATGGGCCGCTACGTCTCCTATGAGGAGGCCCTGGAGATCCTGGAGCGGGCTGAACGCCACGGCTTTGTGCACCAGATCACCAACATCGACGGCCCGGACAAGATCGTCGCCATCTGCAACTGTGTGCCCGGCGTCTGCAACGCCCTGCGTACCTCCCAGCTCTACAACACCCCCAATATGTCCCGCTCCGCCTACCGTGCCCATGTGGAGAAGGAAAAGTGCGTGGCCTGCGGCAAGTGCGTGGAGGTCTGCCCCGTTGGCGCCGCCAAGCTGGGCCAGAAGCTCTGCACCAAGGAAGGCCCGGTGGTGTACCCTGTCACAGAGCTCCCCGACGCCAAGAAGTGGACCGCCGACAACTGGAACATCAACTACCGCGAGGACGCCAAGATCAACTGCTACGACTCCGGCACAGCCCCCTGCAAAACCGCCTGCCCGGCCCACATCGCCGTACAGGGCTATCTGCAGATGGCCAAGGAGGGCCGGTACTTAGAGGCCCTGAAGCTCATCAAGCAGGACAACCCCCTGCCCGCCGTCTGCGGCGCGGTCTGCAACCGCCGCTGTGAGGACGCCTGCACCCGGGGCACCGTGGACCAGCCCATCGCCATCGACGAGGTCAAGAAGTTCGTGGCTGCCCGGGAGCTGGAGCAGGAGCAGCGCTTCATCCCCATCTGCGAGAAGGACGACGGCGGCATGTGGGGCCCGGACTACAAAATGGCCGTCATCGGCTCCGGCCCGGCGGGTCTCAGCTGCGCCTACTATCTGCGCACCCGGGGCTACGACGTCACCGTATTCGAAAAGGAAAGCCGCCCCGGCGGCATGCTGATGGACGGCATCCCCAGCTTCCGTCTGGAAAAGGACGTGCTGGCCGCCGAAATCGACGTGCTGCGCCAGATGGGCGTGGAGTTCCGCTGCGGCGTGGAGATCGGCAAGGATCTGACCATCGCCCAGCTGAAGGAGCAGGGCTACAAGGCCTTCTACCTGGCCATCGGCCTGCAGGGCGGCCGCAAGGCCGGCGTGCCCGGTGAGGACGCCCAGGGCGTCGAGTCCGGCATTGTCTTCCTCAAGCGGGTCAACCAGGATCACACCGTCCGCCTGAACGGCGACGTGGTGGTGGTCGGCGGCGGCAACGTGGCCGTGGACGTGGCCCGCACCGCTGCCCGCACCACCGGCGGCACCGTCACCATGCTCTGCCTGGAGAGCGAGGCCGAAATGCCCGCCGCCAAGGACGAGGTGGAGGAGGCCAGGGAAGAGGGTATCCGGGTCATGAATGGCTGGGGTCCCAAGGAGGTTCTGGTGGAGGACGGCAAGGTCACCGGCATCGTCTTCAAGCGCTGCACCGCCGTGTTCGACGCCGAGCACCGCTTCGCCCCCACCTATGACGAAAACGACACCATCACCCTTCCCTGCTCCACCGTGCTGCAGGCCATCGGCCAGAGCGCGGTCTGGGGCGACCTGCTGAAGGGCACCCGGGTGGAGCTGAACCGCAACGGCACTGTGATCCACGATCCCGTCACCTTCGAGACCGGCGAGCCCGGCATTTTCGTGGGCGGCGACATCGGCCACGGCGCCCGCTTCGCCATCGACGCCATTGCCGACGGCAAAAAGGGCTGCGAATCCATGCACCGGTACGTACACCCCGGCCAGAGCCAGACCATCGCCCGGGATCTGCGGGAGTTCAAGGAGCTAGACAAGACCAACATTCTGATTGATCCGGTGGGCTTTGACGCTGCCAAGCGCCAGGTTCCCGGCAAGAAGCCCGGCAATCCCCGGGATACCTTCGGCGACGTGCGGCTGACCTTCACCGAGGAGCAGGTCAAGACCGAGGCCTCCCGCTGCCTGAGCTGCGGCGCCACCACCGTGGACCTGAACCGCTGCATCGGCTGCGGCCTGTGCACCACCCGCTGCGAATTTGACGCGATCCATCTCTCCCGTGACCTGCCCGACGCCTCCACCATGATCCGCTGCGAGGACAAGCTGGGCCTGGTGGCCAAGTATGCCGCCAAGCGGGAAATGAAGATCCTGTTCGGGAAAAAGAAATAATCGGGACGGCAATCTGCCGTCTGCAGCAGTCGGCAATCTGTCGTCCGGAAAAGGCGGCAGATTGCCGTCTTGGGAGGAAACGAGATTTGCACGAAATGGGAATTGTTTTGCACCTGGCAAAAACCCTGGACGAGACGGCGGAGGAGAACAAGCTCACCGCCATCGGCAGGGTGGTGCTGCAGGTGGGGGAGGTCTCCGGGATTATGACCGACCTGTTTGTGGACGCCTGGAACTATTTTAAGGTCCGGCACCCGGTTTTGGTGAACAGCGAGCTGGTTTTGGAGACCATCCCCGCCGTGACCTGGTGCGACAACTGCAAACAGACCTACGAGACCGTGAAATACGGCAAGGAGTGCCCCTACTGCCACTCCGGAGAAACCTGGCTGCTGCGGGGCAACGAATGCATCATCAAGGAAATCGAGGCGGAATGACCGCCCGGGAGGTTTTATGTCTCTCAAAATCTATTTTGCCGGCTCCATCCGGGGCGGCCGGGTGGATGCCGGGCTCTACCGGCGGATGATCCGGCACATGCAGGAAAAGCATCAGGTTCTCACCGAGCATGTGGGCGACCTGCATCTCTCTGCTCTGGAGCAGGGCAAGGCCGGCGACGCCGCCATCTACGACCAGGACACCGCCTGGCTGCGGGAAAGCGACGTTCTGATTGCCGAATGCACCTGCCCCTCTCTGGGGGTGGGTTATGAGCTGGCCTATGCCGAGCAGCTGGGCAAGCCCTGCCACATCTTTTACAACCCGTCCAAGACCCAGCTCTCCGCCATGCTCACAGGAGATCCCTATTTCCACATCATCCCCTATTCGGAGGAAAGCGAGCTTATTGAAGCGTTGGATAAGATCCTGCAAAACCCCTGAACGAAGCATTCGGGCCGATGGGGCATCGGTCCCTACAAGCGATTGAAAGGAGCGGAATCCATGAATCTGAAAGCCTGGAAGCAGTTTTTCAAGGACACAGACTACGTCCACCGCAGCGGCACGCCGGAGGAGCTCCGGGCCGCTGAATATCTGAAGGCCCGGTGCGAGGCTCTGGGCGTTCCCGCAAGGCTGGAGGCCTTCCCCGTCCCCATGGGCGAAATCGAAGAAGCCCGGGTTCTGGCCGACGGGAAGGAGATCCCCTGCAAGGGCTGCTTCTGCTGCGGCAGCGGCACCGTGGAGGGCGAGCTCTACTATATGCCCGCCACCGATCCTATCAGGATCTGATGGAGGCGGGCGCGAAGGGCATCCTGTTCCAGTACGGCAACCTCCACTATCCCAACCGGGACATCGATGAGCGGGACCTGCGGGCCGCCGTGGTGGGCGAGGCCCGGAAGGTGCTCTGCGCCACCATCCACACTGCCTCCGCCATCGAGCTGGTGAAGCGGGACGTCAAGCGGGTCTCCATCACCGTGAAGCAGACCGAATACATCGGCGAATCCCATAACGTGGTGGCGGAGCTGCCCGGCAAGCGGGACGAATGGATCACCCTCTCCGCCCACTATGATTCCACGGCCCTCTCCCACGGCTCCTAC
>CACXJE010000047.1 GCA_902767915.1 Oscillospiraceae bacterium
GCCCGGGTCGAAAAGGAGGTCCGGCAGCTGGAGTCCAAGGGGATCAAGCTCTACGGCCTGCAGCCCATGCCCTTCCTGGTGGCGCTTCTGCGGCGCTGGATGCTGCCGGAATCGAAGCGGGAGGCAGCCAAGGCCGTCGTTTTGGAGAATGCCGGCCTTGGTACAGCGGCGGTGACGGCAAAAACCGCGGGCACACTCCTTGGGGCGGTAGTTGTCAAGCTTCTGATCGGAGCGGCAATCCTGCTGCTGTTCGGCGGCGGAGCAGCTGCCATTTACGGGATCGGAAGGGGCAGGAATCGCCCGGAGCCGCAGCCTGTCTCAGTAGAAACCATGTCCTCGCCGACGGATATGACGGATCTGGAGCCTGTCCTGGCATCGGAGGATCCGAACCCCACCGACCGTCCTTCCGAACCGGAAACGGAACCCGCGACCGAAGCGGATGTTCTTCCGGCTGTACCCAATCAACCGGATGCGCCCGAGGATCAGAACCGTCCGGATGCGCCCGAAGACCAAAATCAGCCGGATGATCCTGAGGACCCGAACCAACCGGACGAGTCTGAGGACCAAAACCAACCGGATGAACCGGATAGGCCGAATGAACCGGATGAATCCGGGGAACCGATTCCGCCGGTGAATCCTGATCCCTCGGAAACACCGACGTCGCCCGCCGAGTCTGATCCCCCCGTGCCCCCTGTCCCGACTGACACCGAACCCGATCCCGAACCGGATACCGATCCGGAGCCGGAGACTGCATCAGAATCCGAAACAGAACCGGAACCTGACAACACATTTTCCGGCGACTGGGGGACGCTCCGGTGGCAGGTTGATCCAAATACCCGTATCCTTCGAATCTCCGGGAACGGAACCATGGACAGCTCTTTTCTCGGGTATCCTTGGAACAGCGATAGCTGCTATGATAAATTTGATACCCTGATTGTCGAAGAGGGGGTGCGTTCTTTAGCCTATAGCAGCTTTAGCGGGTACAATCTCCTTCGAGTCACTTTGCCCCATTCCTTGGAGCAATTGAGCGGCAACGTCTTTTGGAGCTGCGGATTTGAAGAAATATACATTCCGGAGAATGTTAGCGAGATCGGAGAGCAGCCGTTTGTAAGCTGTAAGCTCAAGCGGATTTCGGTGGATTCGAATAACAAATACTATACCGCCGTAAACGGAGTGATATATAACAAGGCTATGACTGAGCTTGTCGTATGTGCATCCGGGAAAACAGGCAGTCTGACGATCCCCGCTGGGGTCGAAAAAATAAAAGTGAGAGCCTTTAAGTCCTGCGAACTGGATTCTGTGACGATCTCGTCCGGCATGACGGAGCTCTCGGAGTTTGCCTTCTCGGAAAGCGGAATTAAGCTTGTCGTATTACCCACCGGCCTTCGAACCATTGGACAGTATGCTTTTTATCGCTCTCAGATTCAGTCGATCAGGATCCCGGAAGGTGTAACTGCACTGAAAGACAGTGCGTTTAATGCCTGCGAATATCTCCGCGAGGTTCATATCCCGGCATCTGTGAATAGCTTTGGAAACGATCTCTTTACAGATTCACCGAACGTCGTGATCTATGCCCCGTCCGGCTCAGCGGCCGAGCAATATGCCAGGGAGCACGGGATCTCCTTCGTTGCCGAGGATGACGCAAGCAGAGCGCCGGCTGGCACAGAATAAAAACAAAGAGGGGATTTCGTGAGAAAGACATTGAATATCACGATTGCTATCGTGGCCTTTCTGTTGGCGCTGGCCCTTGCCGCGAATCTTGTGATTTCCTTTTTCGGAGGATAGAGTGCCCGGCTTACCGATGCGATCTCGTTCTTTCAACTCACATTGATCAATAAAAAAATAAGGAGAATCAGATATGAAAAACCGTTGGATTGCAGGATTGATCCTGGCAGCCATGCTGACGACCTTTCTGCCGGGCATGACCCTCCGGGCTTCTGCTGCCGAGGAGATCCCGATTGATGAAGCGCACTTTCCCGACGAGACTTTTCGTACTTATGTTTATAGTGAATTTGATACTGACAGCAGCTGGAGCCTGAGCGAGGAGGAAATCGCCGCTGCTACAGAAATCTGCATCCCTTGGGGGGATACAGCGATCGAATCGATGGAAGGAATTCAGTTTTTCCCCCGGCTGGAAAGACTGGATTGCAGGGACAACCTGATCACAAAGCTTGATCTGACAGAAAATCCCTTGCTCAAGAGCTTGAGCTGCAGCTCCAACCAGCTTGAATCCCTGGATGTAAGGCAATGCCCCGAATTGGAGTATTTGGATTGCGGATGGAATCGGCTGATGACGCTGGATCTGAGCGGGTTATCAGCTCTGGAGACGCTGTACTGCAGCGAAAACCGCCTGGAAAACCTGAATCTGAGCGGGTGCTCAGCCCTGGCGACGCTGGAATGCAACGAGAACAGCCTGAGCGCTCTGGATCTGAGTGAATGCACCGGCATGAAAAGGTTGGATTGTTCAACAAACCAGCTGGCTTCTCTGGACCTGAGCGGCAACCCTGCGTTGACGGAGCTTAGCTGCAATAACAACCTGCTGACGTCCCTGGACGTGAGCAGCAACCCTGCGCTGACGGAGCTTGGCTGCGATAACAACCTGCTGACGTCCCTGGATGTGAGCGGGAACACGGAGCTGATTGCCCTTGGCTGCTCGGGAAATCAATTGACGTCCCTGGATGTGAGAGCCAATGCGACCCTGGCCGAGCTGTACTGTGACAACAACCAATTGACAGAGCTGTATTTTGCCGAACTGGGATGTCTGAATTGCGCAAACAACCGGCTGACGGAGCTGGACGTCGGCGCCGCCCCGCGCCTGGCCGAGCTCTTCTGCACCGGGAACCAGATCGAACAGTTGGATCTTTCGAATAATACCGCTCTGGAGCAGGCAATCTTGCATGGTGAGCTGCTCGCATCCTGCCTGAAAGCTGACTATTGGGCGTTTCGGTGGTTTTCTATGGAGTCGGTTCAGTACGCGCCCTTTCCAATCTCATTCTCTTTTGACAGATCGACGTCTGTGCGTATGTCTGACGGCTCCCTGTTCGAGATCAATCCCTTCTCCGATGTTCCGGCGAACAAGTATTTCTATCTGCCTGTGATCTGGGCCACTCACAGGGTCCCGCAGATCACCGGCGGCACCGATGCTACGCATTTCAGTCCCGATAAGACCTGCACCCGGGAGCAGATCGTAACCTTCCTCTGGAAGTCGGCTGGCGCCCCGGATTGGTTCGATGAGAACACGACGAATCCGTTTACCGATGTGAAGCCGGGAAAATACTATGAAAAGGCTGTTCTTTGGGCTGTAGAGAAGGGTATCACAGGGGGTGTCAGCGCGAACAAATTCGGCGTTGGCAAGCCTTGTACCCGTGAGCAGGCGGTCAGCTTCCTGTGGAAGAATGCCGGCTCCCCGGAACCCGAGACGGAGGAGTGTCCCTTCTCCGACGTCCAGAAGGGCAAGTATTACTACAAGGCTGTTCTTTGGGCTGTGGAGAATGGCATCACCGGAGGCGTCGGCGGTGGAAAATTCGGCGTGGGCAAGCCCTGCACCCGGGCGCAGATCGTGACGTTTATTTATAAAGTGTATATGAACAGTCATTGGTACGAGGATTGAGGGGCTCCGGCGAACAATAGGCTTCAACGGCTGTCAGTTTTGTGTCCATTGTGATTCCAGCGTGCATGACCATGTATCCGGATAACGAAGCGGATTTATATTGGAAACCAATCAATAAAAAACTTGAAGGAAAAAGCTGTGATGAAAAGGACACTGAATATTGCTGTAGCAATGGTACTGATTGCGGCGAGTGTATTTCTCCTGGCAGGAATGCTCGGTGCCGTATTTGCGGAGGAAGTCGGGACAGATGAAACTACTGTACCGGAGGATTCTGCCTGCAGCGGCTTTACGGATCTGGATCCGGAAGCCTGGTATTACCGGAGCGTGGAATCTGCGCTGGAAATCGGCTTGTTCAGCGGCACCTCCGAAACCACGTTCTCTCCCAACGCCGATATGACCCGTGGAATGCTTGTGACAGTTCTGTACCGCTACATGGGTGCCCCGAAGCCGAATTGGCCGAACGCGTTCCAGGATATTCCGAGCGGGAAGTGGTTCACGAACGGCGTGCTCTGGGCCAATGAAAACGGCTTCGCGGCCGGAACCTCTGCCACGACCTTCGGACCGTATGGGGCCATCACCCGGGAACAGCTGATTTGTATGCTCTATCGGTTCGCGGGGACCCAGGCCTTTGCAGGAGCCGAACCGGGAGACCTTTCAAAATACGAAGACGCGGACGCGATCGCGGGATATGCAGGCAAGGCCATTGCCTGGGCGGTCGGGAACGAGATCATCAGCGGCACCGGAGAAGCAAGGCTGAGTCCTAAAAAGACTGCCACGAGAGCCCAGGTCGCCACGAGCCTGATGCACTTGATCCGGCGCATGCAGGAGCAGCAGACTGACCATGTGCACGCTTTTGTTCTGCAGAACAACCTGTGCCAACGGTCAGCCCAGAGCTGTACGATGGACGAAACCTATTGGTATACCTGTGCCTGCGGTGCGAGAAGCACGTCCGATTTCTATTCGACGCTTCCTGCCCTTGGACATGTGATGCAGACCCAGACCAAGGCTCCCACCTGCACGCAGAGCGGCTATGAGATACGGAAGTGCACAAGATGCGGATATGTCGAGCACTCTGAGACAAAGCCTGCCCTGGGCCATTCCTACACACAAACCACGGTTGCGCCAACCATGACGGCAGACGGCTACACAGAGTATACCTGTCAACGATGCGGGTACAGCTATCGGGATATTTTGCCGGCGCTGATTCCGAACGTGGAGAACCCGATCGTCTCCTCTGACGAGATCTCTGCCGCCTGCAGCAAGTATTCGATCTCCCGGGACTCAGATTTGTTCAAGGCCATTGTTTCCATCAACACGGTCTATGCTGCGAAGCTCACCGCCGCCCAGAAAAACCAGCCCATGCTCTTTGTGTTTGACGGCTGCGGCGCGGATCTGACTGCCGGCAAGCGCTTCGGTGCGGCCGGTGTGGTGGTCAAAAACGGGAAGATCGTTTATTTGAATCTGTATTGCTCTACAGTTCCGGATTGGCCCTTCAGCCCTGCTATGAACAATGATCGCCAGCCGATGCCCATCATCAAATCCGGCATCTATAAGGTGACGGCAACAAATCAGTACAGCGCTGCAGGATATTACGCGGCCTGGTACGTCAATGACTGTAAGGTTGTCCGGTTCCGAAGCAAGACCGACTACTATTCCAGCACAAGCAGCGGAATCAACGTACACAGAAGAACCACCGACGAGATCGTGCCGTACGGAAGCAATTGGGTGAATGCCTGCGGCTGCATCCTGATCGGGAAATCCGGAAAAACCGCATCTTCCGATTATGCGAAGTTTATCGCGGCGGTCGGCCTGGTTCCTTCCGGGTCAAGCGCCTCGACCATGTACAAAACCAATGTTACCGGTGTTCTGACCGTTGACCGCACCTATGCAAAGAGTTATCTGAAGGCCATCGGATACACCGACGGCGCGATCAATCTGATCGGGTAGCCGGACCGTTACGCTTCCAGGAGACCCTGCACCAAAAAAACAGACCGATTTCCCATTGGGAAACCGGTCTGTTTTTTGATAACAGCAGGCGCATTGTCTCAGGAGTTCAACAGCTGCTGCTTATGGAACTGCAGGGTATAGAGCTTGTAATACTGCCCCTTCTGGGCCAGGAGCTCCTGGTGGGTGCCCTGCTCCACGATGACGCCGTGGCTCAGGACAATGATGTTGTCGGAGTGTTGGATCGTAGACAGCCGGTGGGCCACCATCAGCATGGTGCCGATGGAACGGATCCGCTCCAGAGAATCCTGGATCAAGAGCTCCGTTTCGGTGTCGATGTTGGCGGTCGCCTCATCCAAAATGATCACCGAAGGCCGGTGCAGGATCGTCCTGGCGAAGCTGAGCAGCTGCCGCTGCCCGGCGGAGAAGTTGTTGCCCCGCTCCCGGACCGGCTCGTCCAGCCCCTTTTCCAGGCGGTTGATGAAGGAATCCGCATTCACATAGCGGCAGGCCTCCATGACCTCCTCATCGGAAACGCCCTCCATCCGCAGCAGCAGATTGCTTCGGATGTCGCCGGAGAACAGAAACACGTCCTGGAGCATCTGGCCGAAATGCCGACGCAAGGATGCGATCTTAATGGTCTTGATGTCCCGGCCGTCAATCAGAATCTGGCCCTTTTGAATGTCGTAGTTCCGGCAGATCAGACTCAGAATCGTGGTCTTTCCGGAGCCGGTGGCCCCCACAAAGGAGACCGTCTGCCCGGGCAGCACGTGGAAGGACACACCCTTCAGAACCCATTCACCGGGCTTGTAGTAAAACCACACGTCCCGGAATTCGATCTCACCCCGAAGCTCCTCCAGCTCCACGGCGTCCGGCTCGTCCACCACCTCGGGTACAAGATCCAGGATCGAGAAGATTTTTTCCGCTGCGGCAAAGGAGCGCTGCAGCATATCGAACTGCTCTGCCAGGGTCTGGATGGGGTTGAAGAACTTGTTCAGATACATGTAGAAGCTGACGATCACGCCGGAGGAAATGCTCTGTCCGAACCAGTGCAGATCCTTGATGTGGCCCATGGAGCCGAAGTAGAACAGGCAGAGCACCGAGGAGATGTAGAGCATATAGACCATGGGTCGGAAAATGCCGAATACCAGCATACGGGCCTGCTTGGCCTTCTTCAGCTCCGCACTCTTGACCATGAAGTCCGCCATTTTCCGATCCTCCCGGTTGAAGCTCTGGGTGATCTTGATGCCGGAGAGGTTCTCGGAGAGATAGGTGTTGATGGCGGTGGTGGCGTCGTTGACCCGGCGGTGGACCTTTCGGGAGAACTTCCGGAAGATCACCGTGAACAGCACCACAAAGGGCACAAAGCAGAGCACCATCAGGGTCAGCGCGTAGTTCAGAAGCAGCATGGCCCCCAGTACGCCCAGAATCACAAAGGCGTTTTTCACCATGGTGACCAGCACGTTTGTGAACATATAGGAGATGGAGTTGGGGTCATTGCTGACTCTGGTCACCAGCTTGCCCACAGGAATGTTGTTGAGCTGCTCATGGGAGAGGGACTCAATGTGGGTAAACACGTCCATGCGCATCTTGGAAAGGATCTTCTGACCCACCCGCTGCAGCAGCATGGCCTGGGCATAGGTGCAGATCAGACTGACGATCAGAATGCCCGCATAGACGGCAACGTAGGAAAACAGCCTTGCCAGCGGGAAATGGGACTTGATCAGCTCCTCAATTCGTCCAATCAGCAGGGGAGAGACCACGTCGTAAACGATGGACAGGAGCATCACCAGCAGCACCAGCAGGAACTGGCCCTTGAAGGGCTTCGCATAGTGCAGCAGCCGCCGGATGATCTCCCGGTCGGACATGTGACGCTCAAAGCCCATGGATTTCTTCTTGTCCTTCTCCAGCAGGAAGGCCACCAGAAACACGATGCTGAACACGCCGATGATCGCGCCGACAATTAAAACAGGAAGGTAATCAGGCATGATCCGCACCTCCTTCGTCCTCCAGCTTCTGGAGATCCACCATCTTGCGGTAGCCCGGACAGCGCTCGTAGAGCTGATCGTGGGTGCCGACGGCGGTGATTTTGCCATCCTCCAGGAACAGAAGCTTGTCCATTTCCTGAATCGTGGAGATCCGGTGGGCAATCAGGATTGTGGTCTTGCCCTTGCGGGTCTGCC
Organism: Oscillospiraceae bacterium; assembly: GCA_902767915.1. Taxonomy (GTDB): domain Bacteria; phylum Bacillota; class Clostridia; order Oscillospirales; family Oscillospiraceae; genus JAFRPC01. Next base: position 7,738 of record CACXJE010000047.1, read on the forward strand.
GGAGATTTTCGAGGATCGTCCGTTCGGTTTTGGTGTCCACGGCAGAGACGGAGTCGTCCAGAATCAGAATCGGGGCGTCCTTCATCAATGCCCGGGCAATGGAGATCCGCTGCTTCTGTCCGCCGGAAACCATCACGCCCCGTTCGCCCAGCAGGGTCTCATACTTGTTGTTGAAGTCCCGGATACTGGCGTCCACATTGGCCAGTCGGGCAGCCTCTTCGATCTCCTCATGGGTAAAGTCGTCCACCGCAAAGGCGATGTTGTTGGTGATGGTGTCGGAGAACAGATAGTTGTCCTGCGGCACATAGGCGCAGCCTGCCCGGAGGGAATGGATTGTCACGTCGTTCACGTCGTGCCCGTCCACAAAAATGGTTCCGTCCGGCACGTTGTAGGTCCGCAGGATCAGGTCCACAAGGGTGGTCTTGCCGCAGCCGGTCTTGCCCACCAGACCCACGTTTTCTCCGGCCTCGATCCGGAAACTGACGTGATCCAGCACGTCATATTCCCCGTCGGGATACCGGAAGGTGAGATCCCGGAACTCGATTTCGCCCCGGATGTGCTCCAAAGGCTTGGCCTCGGGCCGATCCACCACGTCGGGCTCGGCGTCCAGCAGCTCACCGATGCGCTTAAGCGAGGCCTTGCCCCGGGAGGTCATGTCGATCAGCTCCGAGACCGCCATGACCGGCCAGATCACAGCGGTGAAGTAGCCGATGAATTCCACCAGCTGGCCGGCATTGAAGGTGCCCCGCCAGACCAGATAGCCGCCGTAGCCCAGAATGATGCAGATGACGCTTTCCACAAAGAAGGTCACCAGGATCCGCAGCAGGACCGCAGCCTTGGTGTGGTCGATGTTGGCCTTTTCGTTTTCCAGATTCAGCTGCTTAAAGGCCATCAGCTCCTTGGCCTCCTTCACGAAGGCCTTGATGACCGCGATTCCGGAAAAGCTCTCCTGGCTGAAATCAGACAGCCGGGAAAAGGCCTCCTGCCGGATGTCCCACTTTTTCATCATGTACTTGCCCACTACCGTGGCGGAGGCCAGCAGCAGTGCGGTGGGAATCAGGGAGAGCAGGGTCAGAACCGGGCTCATCCGGAACATTTTATAGATGGCCAGGATGCCCAGCAGCAGAGCGTCAAAGAACATCATAATGCCCCAGGCAAAGCACTCCGAGACGGTGTCCAGGTCGTTGGTGTAGAGACTCATCAGGCCGCCCACCTTGTGGATCTGGTAGAAGTTCTGGCTCAGATGCCGGGAGATGTCGAACATCCGGTTGCGGATTTTTTCCTCCACCTTAAAGGCGGTGCCCAGGAACATGATGCGCCACAGGAAGCGGCCCGCAATCATGGCCAGAATGATCCACAGCATGGGGAAGCAGATCTGCCGGGCGATGAAATCCATATTAAAGGGCATCTGAACGCCGTTTTTTTCCACATACCCGTTGTTGATGCCGTTAATAACCATCTGATAGAGATTCGGAATCAAAAGCTGCAGGTAATCCACCGTCACCAGGGACGCCAGACCCAGCAGAAGGAAGTGGGCATAGCGGATATAATAGCGGTTGATGTGCCGCCCAAAGATCATAAGGGCAACTCCTTTCAAATACGTTCAAAGGGTGAAGATACTGCCCGGGCCGAATCATCGACCCGGGCAGCAATCATCAGGGCTTAAAGCTGTCCTTCAGGCTTACGCTCCGGTTGAAAACAAGGTGGCCCTCATGGCTGTCCTTGCTGTCCAGGCAGAAATAACCCAGGCGCATGAACTGGAAGTGTCCGGGAGGCACCACGCCGGCCAGGGAGGCTTCCACCTTGCAGCCGGTCAGAATCTCCAGGGAGTCGGGGTTCAGGCAGTCCAGGAAGTTCTTGTCGGCGGCGTCGGGCTCGGGGTCGGAGAAGAGGTTGTCGTAGAGCCGCACCTCGGCGTCCTTGGCGGTCAGCGCGTCCACCCAATGGATCGTGGCGCCCTTGACCTTCCGCCCGTCGGCGGGATTGCCGCCCCGGGACTCGGGGTCATACTCGGTGTAGATCTCGGCAATGGAGCCGTCCTCGTTCTTCTTGCAGCCGGTGCAGGTCACGAGATAAGCGCCCTTCAGCCGCACCTCGTTGCCCGGGTAGAGCCGCTTGTACTTGGGGATGGGGGCTTCCAGGAAGTCCTCTTCCTCGATCCACAGCTCCCGGGAGAAGCTGACCGCTCTCGTCCCGTCCTCGGGCCGGTTGGGGTTGTTCTCCACCTCGAAGGTCTCGGTCCTGCCCTCCGGGTAGTTGGTGATGACCAGCTTCACCGGATGCAGCACGGCCATGACCCGCTGGGCGGTCTCGTTCAGATCCTCCCGCAGGCAGTGCTCCAGGAAGGCGTACTCCACCGTGGAGGGGTTCTTGGCCACACCGATGCGCTCGCAGAAGTTCCGGATGGACTGGGGGGTGTAGCCGCGGCGGCGCAGGCCGCAGAGGGTGGGCATTCTGGGGTCGTCCCAGCCGGAGACCCGGCCCTCTTCTACCAGCTTGCGAAGCTTCCGCTTGGACATAACGGTGTGGTCGATGCCCAGCCGGGCAAACTCGATCTGCCGGGGCTTGTGGTAGGGGATGGAGACGTTGGTGACCACCCAGTCATAGAGGGGCCGATGCTCCTCGTATTCCAGGGAGCAGAGGGAGTGGGTAATGCCCTCCAGGGCGTCCTGGATGGGGTGGGCGAAGTCGTACATGGGGAAGATGCACCACTTGGTGCCCTGCCGATGGTGGTCGATGTAGCGGATGCGGTACAGGACCGGGTCCCGCATGTTAAAGTTGCCGGAGGCCAGGTCGATCTTGGCCCGGAGGGTCTTGCTGCCCTCGGGGAACTCCCCGGCCCGCATTCTCTCGAAGAGCTCCAGGTTCTCCTCGATGGGCCGATCCCGGTAGGGGGACACAGCGGGCACGCCGATGTCGCCGCGGTTGGCCTTGAACTCCTCGGGGGAGAGCTCGCAGACGTAGGCCAAACCCTTCTTGATCAGCTCCACGGCGTATTCGTAGGTCTTCTCAAAGTAGTCGCTGCCGTAGAAGAAGCGGTCGCCCCAGTCGAAGCCCAGCCAGTGGATGTCCTCCTGGATGGCCTCCACGAACTCGGTGTCCTCCTTGGCGGGGTTCGTGTCGTCCATGCGCAGGTTGCACAGGCCGCCGAACTTCTCCGCGGTGCCGAAGTCGATGACCAGGGCCTTGCAGTGACCGATGTGCAGATAGCCGTTGGGCTCGGGCGGGAACCGGGTGTGGACCGTCATCCCGGCAAACTGTCCGCCCTCGGCGATATCCTCTTCCACGAAGGCCTCGATAAAGTTTTTAGATTCGGTGTTCTTGATCTCGTCTGCCATTCGTTGTACCTCACAGAAAAAAAGATTTTATATATTATACAACATAGTATCCGGTATTTCAATCCTTTTTTATAGAGAAAACGCCCCGATCTGAGATCGGGGCGTTACATCACGCTTCTGAAATCAGCTGAAGCTGGGGGTGAAGTTGACCACAACACCGTTTTCAGCCAGTACACCGCCGTCATGGACGTAGGTCCCGTAGACGTTGACCTGGGCCAAAACCGGGCAATCCTTCAATACAGAGATATCCCGGATGTTGTTGTAATCCGCGTCCACATAGGTCAGATACTGCAAGCCGCCAAGCCCGCTGAGATCCTCCAGGAAATTATGGGAGGCGCAGAAGCGTTCCAGCTGGCAGTCCTCCCGGAATTGGGGCGCATTGACCACGTCGTTGCGCTCAATGTTGATTTCCCGGATGGTCGGGATATTTTTCAGGAAATCAATGGAGGTCAGCTTGTTGTCCGTCATCAGGAAGGTCTCAAGCTTTGTGCAGGCAGACAGTGCGCTTGCGTCCAGAACTCCGTTATAGGAGGCGTCCAGGAAGACGAGAGAGGGGAGGGCGCCGAGGGGCTTCACGGAGACCAGCTTATTGTGGGAGACGTTTACCCGCTCCAATGTGGGGCAGCTGCTCAGAGCACCCACGCCATCCAGCGCGTTGTAGGACAGGTCCAGGACCCGAAGGGAGCTGAGACTCCGCAGATCCGGCAGGGAGGTGAGGGCGTTGTGACCCAGATACAGCTCATCCAGCGTGGTCATCTGGGTCACCGGCTCCATGTCGCTGATGCTGTTTCCGGTGAGATCCAGAACCCGCAGGCCTGTAAGACGCTCCAGACCGGAAATATTGCTCAGAGCGCTGTTGGAGAGAATCAGCACGTCCAGATTCGGGCAGGAAAAGATAGCCTGCAGGTTATCGGTGGAAAGCTCACAGTGATCCAGCTCCAGATACCGAAGGGAGGGCATCTCCTTCAACACGCTGTAGTCCAGACGCCCCAGGTCCCAGCCGGTCAGCTTGATCAAGCCGGTGAAATGCCGCAGATCCTCCAGGGTGGTCA
>CACXJE010000048.1 GCA_902767915.1 Oscillospiraceae bacterium
TGAACTCCAACGGGGGCTGGAACGTGGTGGGCTGCATGAGCTTCCTCAATCAGCCCATTTTGAAGTACATCGGGGAGATCCGCTCTGCGGTGCTGATCGTCCACGGGGACGCGGCCCATTCCTGCTACTTCAGCCGGGACGCCTATGCCGATATGGTGCGGGACGGCCGGTTCACCGAAAACAAGGAGCTGCTGCTGATCCCCGGAGCGGTCCACACGGACCTCTATGACGGCGGCGGGAAGAACGCGATCCCCTTCGACAAGCTGGAAGCCTTCTTCGGACAATATCTGCAATAAAGGGGTGGCTGCGATGCAGTACAGAATCAACAAGCGCACCGGCGACCGGATCTCCGAAATCGGCTTCGGCTCGGCCTATCTGTTTGAGGTCGGGATGGAGGAGGGCGTTCGTGCCCTGGAAACCGCCGTGGAGGGCGGCATCAACTATTTTGATCTGGCGGCGGGAGACGCCAAGGCCTTTCCCATCTGGGGCGCGGCTTTGTCTGCCGTGCGGAAGAACGTCCTGTTCCAGATCCACTTCGGCGCGGACTACTCCAAGGGAGGCTACGGCTGGTCTCTGGAGCTGGACAACGTGAAGCGCTCTGTGGACTGGCAGCTGGGACAGCTGAAAACCGACTATATCGACTACGGCTTCATCCATTGCCAGGATGCGCGGTCCGACTGGGAGACCTATCAGAAGAACGGGGTCTACGCTTATCTGCGGAGCCTGCAGGAGCAGGGCGTGGTAAAGCATCTGGGCCTGTCCTCCCACACCCCGTCGGTGATCGAAACCATTATGGACCAGGTTCCCATCGACATGCTGATGTTCTCCGTGAATCCCGCCTACGACTACGGCCAGGGCGAGTACGCCAACGGCAGCGTGGACGAGCGCAGCGCCATCTATCGCCGCTGCGAGAAGGAGGGCGTGGGCATCTCCGTGATGAAGCCCTTCTCCGGCGGCCAGCTGCTGGATGGGGCCCAGTCTCCCTTCGGCAGGGCTCTGACGCCCTGGCAGTGCATCCAATACTGCCTGGACAAGCCCGGCGTGCTGACGGTGCTGCCCGGCGCCTCCAACGCCGAGGAGGTCAAGCGGCTTCTGGGCTATTGCACAGCCTCCGAGGAGGAGCGGGACTATTCCGTCATCGGCAGCTTCGCCCCGCCCCAGGCCAGCGGCAAATGCGTCTACTGCGGCCATTGCCGGCCCTGCCCCATGGGCATCGACATCGGCCTGGTGAACAAGTACTACGACCTGGCCCGGGCAGGGGACGCGCTGGCGGCGGAGCACTATCGGAAGCTGGAGGTCAACGCCTCCGCCTGCGTGGGCTGCGGCCATTGCGACAGCCGCTGTCCCTTCTCCGTGGCCCAGAGTCAGCGGATGCAGGAGATCAACGACTGGTTCGGCTGATGGGAGGGCGAAGATGAAGCGCTTGCTTGTGCTGCTGCTATGCCTGGCCCTGCTGACGGCCTGCTCCGGGCAGCCCCGGACAGCCTCCGGGCCGGAGCCGACGGAACCGACACCGGTGACGGAAGCCGCCTCCGCACCGGAAGCGGACCCGACGGTCCTGCCGGAATCGGAGGGCGAAACCGCCCCCATCCCGACGACGGAGGAGACCTCCGCAGCCGAACAGAAGGAGGAAACGGATATGCGGCTATTGATCAATGATATCCCTGTGGAGGTCCTCTGGGAGGACAACGAGGCCGTGACGGCTCTCCGGGAGCTGGTGCGGGACGGCGCGCTGACCGTTGCAATGTCCCCCTACGGCGGCTTTGAGCAGGTGGGGCCCATCGGCCGGAGCCTGCCCCGGGCGGATAGCCGGATCACCACCGAGGCCGGGGATATCGTCCTGTATTCCGGGGACCAGATCGTGGTGTTCTACGGCTCCAACACCTGGGCCTACACCAGATTGGGCAAGATCCAAGGCCTGGATGGGGCAGCGCTGACAAGCCTTTTGGGCGGCGGCGCGGTCACGCTGACGATTTCGGATTGAGCCGGCGCCGTGGATGAATTTTCTTGCCTCCCCTTGTATTTCTCTCCGATGTGATGTATGATAACCGGAGAGAAAGAAAAATCGGAGGTTCCTATGAGCAAGTATCTGGACAGAGCAAAAGAGCTGCGGGCCATTGTGACGCCCCACTACAACTGCGGCCAATCGGTGGTGCTGCCCTTTGCGGCGGACGCGGGCCTCACCGAGGCCCAGGCCCTGGGCATCTGCGCGAATTTCGGCGGCGGTCTGAAACGGGCCTCCGCCTGCGGAGCCATTACGGGCGGCCTGGTGGTGCTGGGCCTGTTCGGCATTGACAATCCCGCGGAGTATTATCAGGCCCTCCGGGAAGCCCATGAGGGCATGCTGGACTGCGCGGACCTGCTGCGCCGCAACAAGGAGCTGGGCGGGGAGAAGAAGCCCCATTGCGACGCGCTGGTGTTTGAGTGCGTTGCGCTGGTGGAGCGGCTGCTGCGGGAGCGGGGAAAGCTATGAGGGAACCGGCGGCCAAGCTCTATATCATTCGCCACGGGCAGACGGAGATGAACCAGCGCCAGGTGCTCCAGGGCAGAAGCGATCTGCCGTTGAACGCCGCCGGAGAGGCCCAGGCCCGGCAGGCCGCCGAGCGGCTGAAGGGCGTCCGCTTTAACCATGTGTTCACCAGCCCCCTGCAGCGGGCTGTCCAAACCGCCCGGATCCTGGTTCCTGCCGCTTCACCGATCCCGGATGCCCGGCTGATCGAGATGGACTACGGCCCTTATGAGGGCGCGGATTTGAACCGTCTCACTTCGGAAATTCTGGCCTTTTTCGGGGACTTTGCCCACACCCCCGCCCCGGCGGGAATGGAGCAGCTGGCCCGGGTGGTGGACAGAACCGGCGCCTTTCTGGAGAGCATCCGGGACCTGCGGGGCAATATCCTGATCTCCACCCATGCCATCGCCATGAAGGGGATGCTGGAATACCTGACCCCGGAATCCCAAGGGGCCTACTGGTCGAAGCACATCGGCAACTGCGCGGTCTATACAACCGAACGCCGGGACGGGGCCTTCACCGTGCCCGAGGAGCTGTAAGTGAGAAACAAACACGCGAGACATTCCTTCAGAAGTGTCTCGCGTGTTTGCGTTTCTTGTCCGAACCGGATCAGGGCGCCAGCAGCTCCACCTTTATGTAGTCCCGGTATACGGTGGTGGGCTCCGGATCCCATTCCGCCTGCTGCTCGATGGCCATGGTGCCCACGTCCAGGATCCGATATTGGGCTCTGGAATTCATCAGGATCTCCTTTTCGCTGGACGCGGCCACAGCGTCGATGCAGATGGCGCCCAGACCCTCCATGGCATCGGGGGAGGCATAGATGATGAACAGGGTATCGCCGAAGCCGGCGGCAACGCCGGGATCCGTGGTGGTGGAGATCATGATGGGGTCGGTGAAGGTGCTGCCGATGGCGTCGATCAGCTGCTGCCGGGTGGGAACCGCGTCGGTGCCGGCGGCAGCCATGAGCTGGCTGTCATAGAGTCCGCTGTAGAGGATCAGGGAATCCTCCATTTTGCCCCGGCTGAGCTCCGTGGACAGACCGTGGTCCATCATCAGGTACATCTGCTCAAAGTCCTCGCCGAAGGCGTTTTCCGCCTGGGACCACATATCCGGATCCCGGTTCTGCACGGCGGTCATGGGAATGAAGTGGGGGATGACCTCGCCCTTGTAGCGCATGATATAGGGAATGGTTTCCGTCCGCAGGGGAACGCCCTGGGCCTCGTTGTAGGCAATGTAGGCCTGGCCCCAGGCGGCGAAGTCCTCGTTGCGGATCTCCCGGTAGTCGGCGTAATCCGCCTCCCGGAACAGGCTCTTGTCACCGGCCAGGGAGCCGATCACCTCGGGGGCGGGCCCCTCGCCGGATTCCTCCTCTTCGGGGGCCTCCTCCTGGGCTGGGCCGAAGGCCTGGGGATCCACCGTGATTCCCACGGGAATGTCCAGGACCTCCGGGTCTAGGCCCAGCAGGGCGTTGGCCTCGATCTGCCGCAGGGAGGCGGGGAAGGTCACGTCGGTCAGCCCGGATTCCGCCAGGGCATATGCCGCGACGGTCTCCACGCCCTCGGGGAGGGTGAATGCGGTCTGGGGCTCCTCGGCATAGGGGTCCGCCGGGAAGAAGGCCAGAAGGGTCTTGCCGTCGGCGGTGTAGAGGGAGCCGTCGATCAGCTGATAACTGGTGTTTCCCTCGTCCAGCGTCAGGCTGGCTTCGATCTGGAAGAAGGCCCCGGGCTCGATTTCCGTCACGGAGGCGGGCAGGCTGAGATCGGTGACGCCGGAGCCGGCGAAGGCCCCCTGCTCGATGCGAAGGGTGCCCTCGGGCACGGAGAACCAGGTGAGTCCGGAGCAGCCGGTCAGGGTGCCGGTGCGGAGGACCGGTGCGCCGACCGTCAGGCTGGAGAGCCTGCTGCAGCCGTCAAAGGCGTGGGGCCCCAGCTCCGTCAGAGGCTCGCCGAAATACAGATTTGTCAAGCTTTCGCAGCCGCTGAAGCTCCGGGTGCCGATGGCGGTGATCCCTTCGGGCAGACGCAGCCTGGTCAGGGAGGCGCAGCCGTAGAAGGCCCGATCCGGCAGGGCGGTGAGCTTGTCGCCGGCAAAGCGGACGCTGGAGAGGGCTTCGCAGCCGGCAAAGGCAAAGTCTCCCAGCGTTTCCAGGGCTTCGGGCAGCTCCAGCTGCACCAGGGAGTCGCAGCACAGGAAGGCGCCGGTGCCGATGGACGCCACACCCTCCTGCATGTCCGCCAGAATCAGGCTGCCGCAGCCGGAGAAGGCGCCGTCGCCGATGGATTTCAGCGAGGCGGGCAGGTATACCTTCCGGAGCAGGGAGCAGCACTCAAAGGCGTAGTTCCCGATCCGGGTGACGCCCTCCGGCACATGAACGGTTTTCAGGCAGAGCAGACCGGCAAAACAGCTGTCGCCGATGGCGGAGACGGTCTTCCCGTCGATGGTCTCGGGGATCGCCAGCGCGGCCTCCGAGCCGGTGTAGCCGGTCAGGGTGACGGTGCCGTCCTGATTTTCCAGATAGGTGTAGCCCAAAACCGGGTCTGCTTTCTCTTCCTTGGAGGGCTTGCTGCAGCCAGCCAGCAGAGCCGCGATGCACAAAAGGGCGATTAGTGTTCTGAACGTTGTTCTTCTCATGGGGATCCTCCTTTTTGCGAGAATATTACGGATCATTTGTATTATATAACAAGTTCTGCCGTTTTGCAAATACTATCGGCCCGGAGGCGGGAACCTGATGAAGATTTTTTCACAAACCCCCGATTCGGAGAATCGCCCGCTTGCAATGCGGCGAATTTTATTGTATGATAAGAAAAATCCCCCCAGGGGGGAATTCCGCTGAGTTTGAGAGGTGCGGCTATGAAAAAGCGCATGCAAAAGAAAAATCCGGTATGGGATTGGCGCGGCGCGGTGACGCCTGCGGTGCGGTGGGCCTTTTTGTGCTGCTTTGCGGCAGGCTTCTTCGCCCACCTCTTTGCCTTTACCAACATCATCCCCAATTCCGACGGCATCTCCCGGGTCTCGGATCCCCAGCAGATGACGGTCTCCGGCAGATGGTTTTTGCACTATGCCACCATGTGGAACGGCTACATCCAGGCCCCGGCGGTGATCGGGTTCTTCTCTCTGCTGTTCCTGTCCCTGTCTGCGGCGCTGACGGTGCAGCTGCTGCGGGTGCAGTCGCCGGTGATCGGAGGGCTCTGCGGCGCGCTGATGAGCGTGTTCCCGTCGGTGGCCTATACCTTCCTCTATATGTTCACAGCCTCCGCCTATTTCTTCGGCCTGCTTTTCGCGATTCTGGCGGTCTGGCTGACCCACAAATACCGGCTGGGCTTCCTGCCCGGGGCGGTGCTGCTGGCCTGCGCCGTGGGCACCTATCAGGCCTATCTGGCTGCGGCGGCCTCCCTGGCGCTGATCCTGGTGATCCTGGCTGGGCTGGAGGGGAAACGCTCCGGCAAGGAGCTGCTGTGCCTCGGGCTGCGGTTCCTGGGAATGCTTGCCCTGGGGATGCTGCTGTATTTCGGACTTCTGAAGCTGTTTCTGACCGTGAAGCACCTGCAGCTGCTGGACTACAAGGGCATCAGCGCCCTGGGCTCCGACATCACCCTGCAGGGGATCCTGTCCCTGCTCTGGCTCACCTATAAGCGGTTTGTCCAGTACTTCTTCACAGGCAGCTTTGCCCACTATACAACCCCCGTTGCCATTGCCGCAAATGTCGTAATGGCGGCTGCGGGGCTCTGGGCCTTCGTCCGGCTGATCCGCAAAAACCGCTGCTGGCAGAAGCCTGCAGCCTTTGTCCTGACCCTCTGCCTCTGCTGCCTGCTGCCCCTGGCTCTGAATCTGACGGTGATGATGGGAGAGGCCATGCCCATCATGCGCTATGCCCTGGTCTTTGCCTATGTGCTGGCCCTGGCGCTGGTTGACCGGGCAGGGGAGCGGCCCCGCAGGGAGCAGAAGCCCCCGAAGCCTGTGCTGGTATTGCGGTTGACCGGAGTTGTGGCTGCCCTGCTGCTGACGATCATCTCCTTCAACATCGACAACCTGGCCTATACGGTCTCCGCCCAGGCCCACCGGGCAACCCTGTCCTTTGCCACCCGGCTGGTGGACCGGGTGGAATCCACCCCCGGCTATCAGAAGGGCATGGAGGTGGTGGTGATCGGCGGCTTCCCCCGGAACGTCTATTACGCCGACATCGAGGCCTATGAGCTGGTGGAGGATTACAGCAACTATTCCTCCTCGGTGATCCCCCGCAACAAGCACGTGTACTATTATCTGAACGACTGGCTGAATGTGCCCTGGCAGGAGCCCCCGGAGGAGACCATGATCGCGGTTTCCGACAGTTCGGAATTCCGGGCCATGCCCCTCTACCCGGACGACGGGAGCATCCGGATCCTCAACGGTCGGGTGATCGTAAAGCTGGCCAGCCAATACAAGCCCAAGCAGCCCTACGAGATCCAATACGAAAACAGAAGATAAAGATAGGCAAGACCACCGGCTAAGCCGGTGGTCTTGCCTTCGCTCTGGCGCAGCCCGCAATGGGCTCTGTCCCTATTTGCGATATACCGTGAACAGGGTTTCCGTCGGCGGGAAATCCGGATCCCAGACGCTGGATACCATGTGACTGAAATACCGATCCCAGGTCATGTCCGGATCCTCCGAGAGCAGATAGTGGATCGCGGCGCTGTAGGCGGCCGGGTTGCGCGGGCGGTCCTCCGGGCTGGTGATCAGCCGGGAATAAACCTGCTCCCTGCCGGCCCCGGTCAGGGTAAAGACCCGGCCGTCATAGCGCAGCTCCTGCAGGAAGGCGCCGGAGGAATAGACCAAAAGCAGCTGTACCGCGTCGGGGGTCCCGGCAGCGGCGGAGGCCAGAAAGTCGTCCCAGCGCTTGGCGTTCAGCAGCGTGGAGGGCACGTCCTCCCGGATCACGATCAGATCCGGCTGCTCGTCGGGCGACCAGTAGTTCATCGCAAGCGGCCCCGCCTCGTCCGTCTTTTTGGTGAGGGGATCGAACAGGGAGACCAGCAGCACCCGCTGTTCTGCCGTGATGCGCAGCAGCTTCCCGTCCTCGGTGATCCAGCCCCATTGATGGGCTGCCCCGTCTCCGTCGTCAAAGTGGGCGGGCCCAAGCTGTGCCAGCACCGCCTCGGGGGACAGGGCGGCCAGCGCCGTCAGATCCTCCTGCGCCGGGATCGGCTCCAGAGCCTCGAAGCGCTTCCAACCGTCGCCATCATCCATGCAGTATCCGGTGACCCGGATCCCGTCTGCGGAGACCGCCGCCCAAATATAGTCGATCTGTACCCCCGTGAAAGGATTCCCTGTGTGGGAGATCAGGCAGTGGGGAGACTGGAACACGAGGGAATCCCCCCAGACCTCCCGCAGCACGGAGAAGGAGGCGCCGTAAGGGGAGAAAAACTGTCCGCCCCACTGTCCGCCCCAGACCTGGATGCTCTCCGGCAGCTCTCCCTCGGCAGGGACAAAGCTGCCTGTCTCGACCCGCAGCGGGATCCGCAGATGCTCGTCTGTTACAAACTCCCCAAGGCTTTGGTCGTAATGCCGCGTCGCGGTGCGGAAGACCGGCAGCCCGTTCTCCAGATCCAGCCCGAGCTCGTCGCTCCAGTCCAAATTGTAAATGGTCTCCGCCTTGAGCACCGGGACGCCCTGCTCCAGCCCGTAGGCCCAGAGGGCCACGGTAAAGAGACCGGAGGTGGGGCCGTAGGTCCAGTAGATGAATTCCAGATTTCCGTCCCCATCCACGTCCGTCCAGAGGGCCTCCTGCGGGGGGATGCTGTAGTAGCTCCCGGGCACGGCGCAGCCGTCGGGGCCCAGCAAAAGCTGGCAGAAGACCACGGCGTCTCCCGGCGAGAGCAGCCTGACGCCGGGCATCACGGAAGGAACGTTCAGAAAGGCGCAGCCCAGCAGCCGCAGCCCGGTGGCCTCGTACATACCGGCAGGGGTCTGATCCACGGCGCAGAGCAGCTCGTCCCCGGGCAGAAAGGCCCGCACCGCCGCCAGGTCCACCGGGGCCGCCCCGGTTCCGGCGATCTGCCAGCGCAGGGTCCAGCGGTTCGGATCCCCTTCGAAGACGTAGTCCCCCATTTCATAGGACTTCTCTCCGGACAATTCCAGGATCACCTTGTCGTTCCAAAGCAGATAGCTGCGGTCAAAGTCCCTGCGCCGGAAGCCCGCGGCCTCCATCCGCTCCACATAGGCTTCGATGACCGCCTCGTCCTCCACCCGATAGTGGGCGCAGTCCTCCTCCGCTGATTCGATGGGGAGGGAGGGGAGCCAGGCCTGGTCCGGCTGGGGCGTCTCCCCGGCGGTGCCGGGAATCCGTGCCGCAGGCTCGGTCACGGGTTCGGTTTCGGGGTCTGCTTCGGTGACGACCTTCGTGGCTTCCGGGGTTCCGGCCTCCGGCGCTGCCGTGTTCCCGCGCCCGCCGCAGCCTGCAATGCCCAAACAGAGCAGCAGCGCAAAAATCCATACTTTTTTCATGATAACCTCCTGTATGGCGGGCTGACCTCAGCCCGCTGCTGTCACTCCTGCGGATCCCGTGTCGGCCAAAGGCCTGGCCGCCCTGCACAGGGACGGTTATCCGCTTGCCAATACCACCAGCACCGCACCGGTCAGGGCCGCGCAGGCCAGGGCCGCTCCCAGGGTCAGCCGCCGGTAGGACAGCACCCGCTCGATCCGAACCCGGAGCTTCGCCCCGCCGAAGGCGGAGACGAAAAGGTCCCGCCCCGCCGCCACGCTGAGCAGAGCCGTGGCGTAGGCCTTTCGCTCCCGGGGCGGCAGCCTCCGGATCACCGCCTCGTCGCAGCTGAGCTCCATGTCGGCAAAGAACAGCTTCAGGCTGAACCAGACCGCGGGATTGAACCAGTGCAGGCAGCAGATCCCCAGCGCAAGGCAGCGCCAGAGATTGTCCAGCCGCCGTCGGTGGATCCGTTCGTGGGCCTCCACATAGTCCAGAAGCTGTCCCTCCATCCCTGGAGGCACCAGGATTTTCGGCCGGAGGATTCCGACCAGCCCCGGGGAAACCACCTTCTCCGAGACCCAGACTCCGGGCCGCAGAGACTTTGCGTCCCGCAGCTCCGCCCGGGTCATGCCATAGAGGACCGCCATGGTCAACAGGCAGGCTGCCGCGCCGATGGCCCAGATCAGCGCGCAGGTCTCAAACAGGCCCTGCAGGGAGTCGGTTTTGTAGGTGATGGGGAAATAGCTGTCCGCGGCCTGAATGACGTTGGTTGTGTGGATCCGGTCCCCGCCGGGCAGGGTGACGGTTCTCGCCCCAAGCTGCCGCAGCAGGCCCATGAAGCTCCAGGGCAGGGAAGGGGCAAAGGGCAGGGTGAGCCGCAGCGCCGGCGCGATCCAAAGGGCGTAGATCACCCGCCGCGGAATGGGGCGGAGCAGCCGCAGCAGCCAGATCAGAACGCAGACCAGGCTCCCGTGGAGGCTGAGATTCAGCACCCAGTAAAAAACGTCACTCTTCATAGCGGTCGATCATGGTTCTGAGGGCCTCCAGCTCCTCGCCGGAGAGCTTCTCGTTTTCCAGAAAGGCGGCAAAGAAGGCCTGTCGGGAGCCCCGGAACAGCTTGTCGATGAGCCCTTCGGTCTCCTCCTGGGCAACCCGGTCCCGGGAGACCAGCGCCCTGCAGTGGAAGCCGGGCTCCGCCCGCTCCACCGCCCCCTTTTCCACCAGCTTTTTCAAAACCGTGTAGGTGGTGTTTTTGTTCCAGCCGATCTGCTCGGCAGCAGCCAGGGACAGGGCCTTGGCCGAGCAGCCCTCGTCTGCCCAGATCAGCTCCATCAGCTTCAGCTCGGAATCGAACAGCTTCATTTCCTGTGATCCTCCAAACAAAAGTATCCAGACTATTGCGATAGTCTATTAGTAGACTACCACAATAGTCTGGATTTGTCAAGGGGCTGTTTTTCCCTGTTACCCGTCGTTCCGCAGCACCACGCTGGTCTGGGCGCCGATGGTCAGCTTGTCTCCGTCGAGACTGGCTTCTCCCAGGCCGATGAAGGATTTCAGCACCGTGTAATCCTCCAGCTTCAGGTCATTGAGGTCCAGGGTCACGTCCTTGCTGGTGGTGTTGTGCAGCACGCAGACGGACTTGCCGTTCCAGTCGGCGGTGAAGCCGCCCACCTTGGTGTCCGGCAGGGAGAGGGCGGTGTATTCGCCCCGGGCGATCTCCGGGTTGGCCTTCCGGATCATGATCAGCTTTTTATAATAGGTATAGAGGCTGAAATCCTGGGCCAGCTGCTCCTTGGCCGTGGCCTCCACCCGGTTATCCTGGGAATAGGTGGCGCCGGTGGGATCCTGGACCGTGTCCTCGTCGCCCCAGGCCATGGCCAGACGACGGTTGGCGTCGGTGTTGGACGAGCCTCTGGAGCCCCGCAGGCCCAGCTCCTCGCCGTAGTAAATGAAGGGGGAGCCGGGGCCCAGGATCAGCAGATTTGCCGCCATCTGGGCGTAGCCGTTGAGCGTGGGGAGGAAGCCTGCGGCCCGGTCGTTGTCATGGTTGGCGAGGAAGGGCAGAAGCATGGCGTCGGGATTGGTGCCGGCAATGCTCTGCAGGTAGGTGGAAACGTAGTTGACGTAGCGGTTCACGTCCCCCTTCTGGGCGGTCTCGGCGATCAGACCGGAGGCCTGGGACATGGTGAAGTTGAAGCAGTTCATGGCGGGGTAGTAGAGATCGGTGATGCCGTCGCCGTCCCAGACCTCGGCCACCACGTAGATGTCGGGCTTCACGGCCCGGAGCTGATCCATGTACCAGGTCCAGAAATCCACGCTGCTGTCGTTGTCGCCGAAGTAGATATACTTGGCCGCGTCGAAGCGGAAGCCGTCCACGCCCAGATCCAGGTAATACTTCGCCACGTCCAGCACGGCCTGGCGGACGTCGGGATTGTCGAAGTTCAGCTCCGGCATGCCCCCGTCGAAGTTGCACTCATAGTATTCGTCGGTGCCGCTGAGGGCGGAGAAGCTGCGGCCGGCGGGGGCGGACTCCCCGGCGGAATAATAGGAATAGAACTCGTAATAGGGATCCGAGGTGTCCTTGTTCCGGTGGGCCCGGAGGAAATTGCCGAACCACTCGTTGGACCGGCTGGTGTGGTTGATGGGCAGGTCCAGAATAACCTTTACGTTCCGCTCATGGCAGAGCGTCAAAAGCGCCTGCAGGTCCTCCGTGGTGCCGAAGGCGGGATCCACGGTGTAGTAATCGTTGACGTCGTATTTGTGGTAGGAATTGGAGGCGAAGATGGGGGTCAGCCAAAGACCCTCCACGCCCAGGCTTTTGCCGGAGCTGTCGTCGCCGTCGTTGAGGTAATCCATCCGGTTGATGATGCCC
>CACXJE010000049.1 GCA_902767915.1 Oscillospiraceae bacterium
GACGAGGAGCTTAAAAAGATTTTGGAACACATTCACAGAGGTGCATGACAATGGACGATATGGAGAAAAAAATCAGCGGCCTTGTGGCCGCCCAGCGGAAATTCTTCCGCTCCGGAACCACCCTGGATGTGGATTGGCGGATCGAGCAGCTCAAGCGGCTGAAGCAGGCGGTGATCGCCCATGAGGCGGAGCTGGAGGCGGCCCTCTATGAGGACCTGGGCAAGAGCAAAACCGAGGCCTATCTCTGCGACGTAGGGCCCGTGATCGTGGAGATCAACGAGATCCTCCGGGGTCTGAAAAAATGGGCCAGGCCGGAGCGGCATTTCAGCGGGTTGATGTGCTTTCCCAGCACCTCCACCAGGGTCTACAAAATGCCCTACGGCGTGAGTCTGATCATCAGTCCCTTCAATTTCCCGATCCTGCTGACCCTGGGGGTCCTGGCCGCCAGCATCGCCGGCGGCAACACCGCGGTGATGAAGACCAGCTCCAAATCCGCCGCCTCCACCCGGGCCCTGCAGAAGCTGATCGCCGACACCTTCCCGCCCTCCTATGCGGCTGTGGTTGACGGGGGCCACGACGTGGCGGATCTCTGCCTGGCCCAGCGATTCGACAAGATCTTCTACACCGGCTCTCCGGCGGTGGCCAGGCACGTGCTGGCGGAGGCCGCCAAGAACCTGACCTCCGTGGCCCTGGAGCTGGGCGGCGAAACCGGCAACTGGTGCGTGATCCGCAAGGACGCGGATCTGAAGGACGCGGCCCGGAAGATCGCCTTCTTCAAGCTCTGCAACGCAGGCCAGATCTGCATCAACATCAACCAGATCGCGGTGGCCGCCGAGGTGGCGGCGGAATTCAACAAGGAACTGATCGCCGCCTTCCGTAAGCAGATCGGGGAAACCCCGGAGGAGAACCCGGAATACCCAAAGCTGATCACCGAGGCCGTCTTCGACAAGTGCGAGCGGCTGACGAAGGAATACGGCGACCGGGTGATCTTCGGCGGCAAGGGCGTCCGGGAAACCCGCCGCTTCGCGCCCACGCTGATCTATCCCGTGAGTATGGACGAGGACATTGTCCGGCACGAGCTGTTCTGCCCCCTGCTGCCCATTGTGCCCTTCAAGGATTCCGAGGCGGACCGGGTGATGGAGACCATTGCCGAACGGGAGCATCCCCTGGCCATGTATCTGTTCACCAGGGACACCGCCTGGGCCAAAAAGGTCATGTCCTCCCAGCAGTACGGCGGCGGCTGCATCAACGAGGTCTGCATCCACATGATGGTGAAGGGCGTGCCCTTCAACGGCACCGGCCACTCCGGCATGGGGGCCTACCACGGGGAATGGGGCTTCCGGGAGTTCACCCACCCCTCCACCGTCCTCCAGGGCAAGACCCACTTCAACCTCCCCCTCCGGGAGCACCCCTACTCCGGCAAGGCGGAGAAGATCAAAATGCGGCTTTTGAAGCTGTTTGAACGGTAATAATCGAGCAAGCGCTGTCTCTCACGAGGCAGCGCTTGCTTCTGCGTGTCAAAAAATCCAAGGCTTTGAGGGATGGACCAGGGAACAGGAAACAGGGAACAGGGAATAGGGGATGATGCACGGGTAATCGCTTCGCGTTAAGGAGCTTACCCCTTCAATTCAGAAATCGCAAGGTCCGGTTCTGCGTGAAACAACACGCAGAACCGGACCTTGCGGTTCATTTATTGAATTCAATTTTATGAGAATTCACTGATCTGAAAGCTGAAATCATCAAATGATCTCTATTGTTTTCACCCCGTGCGCCAGGATTAGATTGATCAACTCATTTCTTGAATAATTGCTTTCCGAAGCGATCCGATCCAGCTCGCCCAGCGTTTCCTCGCGGATTCTGACCGTAATGACCCTGGTTCCGTCCTCTCCGCGCCTTTTAATGACCAACGGTTCATTTTTCATGCTGCAACCTCACAATTCATCATATTAGATATAATTATAGATTGACAAGTCTATGAAAAATATGCTACAATTACATTGCTTAATAGATATCATTTTGTAATACAGTTTAAGCTCTCTTGTTTTTTATACTAACATATAAAGCAGTTCGCATCAGTATCAGACGGAGATAGAGAAAAGGAGGTAAAAATGGACCAAATCAGTCAGACCCCAAAAGAGGACGACATTACAACACAGTGCCCAGATCCGCTGCAGTTTTCCCTTGCTTCACAGATTGTCGAGGAAGTTAATCCATCGGGGGAAACGGCGTCAACACAAGAACAGCCGGTCATTTCAAACACTGTCACACAATTTCAACCGCCTGCTTCGTCATATATTGGT
Organism: Oscillospiraceae bacterium; assembly: GCA_902767915.1. GTDB lineage: Bacteria > Bacillota > Clostridia > Oscillospirales > Oscillospiraceae > JAFRPC01. The sequence goes on from CACXJE010000049.1 coordinate 2,301, forward strand.
TCTGCCCCAAATTCGTCTGCAGAGCCTTCCTCTCCCGTAATCCCGCAAACCAACAGTACCCAGCCGTCGTCTGAATCTTTTCCGGCTCCTGTTCCTGCACAACCAAAAAAGAAAAAGAAAGTACTGCTGATCACCCTAATTGCAGCCTTTCTTGCATTGGTTGGCGCAGTTGCAGCTCTTTTCTTATTTGTGTTGAACCCTTCTGTAAAAAGCGTCGTGATCCTTGAAAAACCCGAGCCTTTATATCGTGGAGAGTCCGTTCAGCTCACGGCGGAAATCTCTCCTTCCAAAGCTTCGAAAAACGCCTTTATTACTTGGTATTCCTCCGATCCTGCGATCGCGGCTGTCAGCAATTCCGGATTGGTAACCGCGACTGGAAATGGAACCTGTACAGTCACCGCGAAAGCGGATGATAAGGAAACGAGCGTTCAGATTCGAGCGTTAGGATATAACGAAAAAGAGGAGATCGTGCTTGGAAAGTGGCACGCGATTGCCAGCGGTTCCATCAACAATTTGAGCACCATCTCCGGGTATCTTCCTCTGCGGCTTAACGAGGATCTGACCGGTTCCATGGATGTTGGAGATTCCCATTACACCTTTACATGGAGCTTTTCGTCGGAGAATGATCGTGAAACTCTCGTTTTTCAAGTGGTCTTCTCAACTGGAGAAACTACCACCATGGTATACACTTCCTCGTTAAACGATGAAACGATTATCATAGCCATCGGTGATCTTTTCGTTTGTTTCGAGAAGGATTGACAGTCTACGATTCTGTTCAAAATCATATAAACTTCTGGAGGATCATCATGAAAAAAGTTCTGCTCTTTCTTATCATCGTTTTCTGTCTGACAATTTCTGCCTGCGGAAAAGATTCATCAAATAGTACTGTGCCAGAAACCACTCATATACATGATTTTGGCGAATGGAGTGTTACAAAGAAAGCAACCTGCTCCGCCGAAGGAGCGAAGGAGCGTACTTGTGCTTGCGGAGAAAAAGAAACGAAAACGATTCCCGCAACTGGAAAGCATGATTATGTCGGCAAGGTCACGAAGGAAGCGACGGTAACCGAAGAAGGCGTCAAAACCTATACCTGCTCTGTTTGCGGCGACCAGTATGAGGAGGCTATAGAGAAGGTCCCCGGGAATTGGGAAATCGGTTATTATGTGGATGAGTTAGGAAACAAAACCTCCGACGCCTATGTGATCGGGTCCTTTAATGGGAAATTTTGTAACAGTGCAACCTCTTTTTCTGATTTGACTGCCTTTGTCTATCTTGATAAAAGCTCAACGACTACTATGTTCCGGCTTCTGGAATACGGATCCTATAGAGCAAGCGCATTGAGCTCTGATCACATCGAAATTAATCTAGAAAAAGAAGATGGCAGTACAGAAATCATAAAGTTAAAGTATTCTAGCAGCCAAGGCACTTTCTACTCTGATGACAACAAGCTCAAATCACTGATTTTAAACAATGCAAGTCTCACTTGTGTAATCATGATCTTTCCAAAATATGGTTCATCGTATGACGCTTACGCTTTCAATATCGACAATGCCGGTTTGAAGGAACTTTACAATCAAACGTAAGTGACTGACCTGCCGGATTTTCCTACGGCAAACTGCATTCGTTTCAAATGTGGAGACGTTTGTAAGCGCCCATGCAAGCGGGATCGCCCAAGCTGCAGGCACCAGGAGAACGGACTTCTGCACTTCGGTCGAACAGGGTAGCGCCTTAGGATCGCTTATGCCCCGCCGTCAAGGCGGGGACAAGCGATCTGATTTCCCGGGAGGGCAATTATTGATATCTGTTTGGAGGACCGCCATGAAAAAACTGCTGTTGTTCTTGCTTCCATTGATAATTGCGTTCTCTTGCGCCGCATGTTCCTCAGATGCAAACGACGAAACACTAAAGCTTGCAAAGAAAGCGTGGAAGTCTGTCAGCCTGTCCACAAAACCAACGGATGTTTTTATTATGAAGTATACTCGAAAAGGCGCGTTGTGCGACAAAGAAACCGATGAATTTACGACAGCCTATGACGCTCTGCCGTATTCCGGATATATGATTCTCTTTTATTCCAATGAGTCCGTTTCTTTCAACGGGCTGGAAGCTTGTATTCTTTCGGAAGGCGGTCAGCTTCTCAGCAATTTTAACTATCGAAAAAACGACGAGATCTTTGACACAAACCTTGCAGCATGGGAAAGGGATTATTCAAACACGGAGGCTTACTATACGGCAATTAAGGCAATTTCCAATTGCAATTACTTTGCTGGAATGAAAAACTACTGCAGAGATCATGCGGTCGAAAGGCCAAAAGGTGATTTGGAAAACAATGTTTGGTACTCCTTCTCACAAAGTGATATCAATAATATTCTATCGAATTAAATTCATACTGTGAAGCATACAAACATACTCGACAAAGAGGGATTGCGGGAATTGTTCAATCACACATAACTGTCAATTTTATAGAAAAAGACCGCATCGGAGCTGTCTCGAAGGAGGCAGCCCCGGTGCGGTCTGTCAATATGCTTTATCGATGGATATACATTCTCGTGGGCTCCAGTTCGCCGTCGCCCTGGACAAGGCACAAAAACTCCCAGCCGTACTGCTCATAGAAGCCGGTGTGGTCCGTCACCAGGTAGAGGGGGCTGACGCCCTTGGCCCGCTGGTCGGCCACGACTGCGTTCAGCAGGCGGCCGGCGACGCCCAGGCCCCGGTATTCCGGCTCGGTATAGACCGCACAGACGTTGGGAGTCAGATCCTTCCGGTCATGGAAGTCGTTGTCGATGACCCCCAGTCCCCCCACGATCCGGTCCCCGTCCAGGCAGAGATACCAGTCGTGGGTGGTCTTGCCGGAGAGGCAGGCGTCCATGCAGTCCAGATAGGCCTCCAGGGGGACGCCCCACTTGGAATGGAACCAGTCCGCGGCCCGGTCCCGCAGGGCCGGCGCGCGGGTCAGCTTGCAGATCCGCAGCCGGGCCACGGTCTGCATCCGCTTGAACGCTTGTCTGTGGCTGTCGGATTCTTCATAGAACTCCCGCATTTCCGGGCAGGGAAAGGCTTCGCAGGCCCCGCAGGACAGGATCCCCTTTTTCTGACAGCAGGCCACCGGCATACAGGGCTCCCCGTCGGGCCATTGGCTCCGGCGGCAGTTGGGACATTTCCCGGACAGATAGTCCGGACAAACGGCGCAATCCACGCCGCACCAGGCAATGTGGTTCATGATCGATCCTTTCCCGGATGCAGTAAAGGGCAGGCGGCTTTCAGTCTCCAATCCGTAGGGAGGCATCCCCTGATGCCTCCGCCGGTGTGCTGGGCGGCGTCTTCGGCCTGTGCCGTCATTGCCGCAGGCAATGACCGGAGCGATGTGGGCATCGCTCCCTACGGCGCTTCGACGATAGGGGCGGTTTTGCGAGCGCCCGGTGCCTGAAATCAGGGGTTCTCCTCCTCGGGGAAGTGGCAGCGGACCCAGCATTCCACGGTCTTGCTGCCCACCTTGCCTACCACCTTGGTGGTGCCGTTGCCCACAGCGGTGATGAGGCCGTTTTCGTTGATGGTGGCGATGGATTCATCCTGGGAGCTCCAGTCCACATGGGTGCCGGAGGGGATGTTGGTAATGGTCAGGGTGGTGCTTTCGCCGGGATTGAAGAAGGTCATGTCGTTGTCGGGATAGTTGAGGATCAGCTCGTCCACGTCCACATCGGAGGAGGACGCGTCGGGATCTGCCTCAAAGTCACAGACGATCTTGCACTCCACGCTCTGGCTGCCGCAGGTCACGGTAACCACCGTGGTGCCGGGGGCCACAGAGGTCACCAGGCCGGCAGCGCTGACCTTGGCGATGCTCTCGTCTGCGCTGACAAAAATTTTGGCGTCGGTGGTGGGGTTCGGAACCGTTTCCAGGCCGATCTGCTTCGTCTGGTTCGCATGGTCCAGGACGATTTCCGCCTCCGTCAGCTTCAGGGCCTGGCAGGGCTGCTGCTCGGCGGTGGGGTCCACGGTATAGGTGGGGTCGGCCTCCGTCTCGACGGGCTCGGCGTCGGCGCCGGCTTCCTGGGTGGTCTGATGGTGCTTGGCGAAGAGATCGTCGTAGATCTTCAGATTCATCTTGCCGGTCTTCCAGAGCAGATAGGTGCCGCCGATGACCAGCGTCGCCAGCAGGAGCAAAAAGCTCAGCACCAGGAAGAATCTGGGCACCCGGGAATTATCCCGGACCGCATACTGCTCTTCGATGGTGGGACGGCGGGTCATTCTGTCGGGAGCCGGCGTGCCGGTGATCCCTGCCCGGGTTACGGGCACCTCGCTGCCGCTCTCCTCACGGCCCTGCTTTGCGGCCCGTTTGGCTTCCTTTTTCAGTCTCTTTTCTTCCTTGCGGCGATCTGCTGCTTCTTTCAAAAGTCGTTCCTCCTCTGCGTCCTGCATAATCTTGTCATTCTTCTTGCGGATGCGGGCCTCCTGCTCCGCTTCCTTCCGGTCGACACGGCGCTGCCTGCGCTCGGCCTCGGTGATGCGCCTGCGCTGGACCGGCGCGTCCGGCTCCAGCACCTGGGCTGCAGCCCCGCAGAGCGGACATTTTTCCAGGTCCGTGTCGTAAAGCTGCCCGCAGTTGGGGCATACATTTTTGTTGATCATTTATGAATCCTCCCTGTTTGGGGAATACTTTCTGCGTCTCTTGTTCCGGTAGACGGGAAGGCGTTTTTTGGGTTTCTACCTTATATCATATCATTTTCTTTCAAATAATACAATATGATATTGCTTTTTTTTTTGATTTGTTATAATATATAGTTTGAAAAATTGTCGAAAAAGGAGGGTACAAGCGTGTCAGAACTTATGGTTTCCCCGCTGCTGGACGCAATGGAAGTCGGCGAATGCTTTGCATCGCACGACGGCGTTTCCTGCTACAACATCCGGCATCCGGAGTCCGGACGTGAGTTTGTACTCAAACACATCTCTGTTCCCGCCACCCAGGATCAGGTGGAGGCCCTGCTGCTGACCGGCGCCTACACCGACAAGGACGAGGCCGACGCCTACTATCGCAAGGAGGCCGAGGGCCTGATCCACGAGGCTGAGGAACGCAAGAAGCTGTTAGACTGCCCCTATATCCTGCCCTTCCTGGGCGTCCAGATGGAAAAGAAGGAAGAGGGTGTGGGGTATGACGTCTACGCGGTGCTGCCCAAGCGGAATTCCCTGCAGAAATATCTGGAGGAGAACGCCATCTCCCACCTGCGGGGCATCAATATGGGCATCGACCTCTGCGTGGCCCTGGCAGCGCTCCGGGAGGAGGGCTACGTCCACGGCAACCTGAAGCCGGGCAACGTCTTCTTCTCCGATTCCGGCCGCTTCCTTTTGGGAGACTTCGGCCTGATCTCCACCCAGGATATGCAGTACGCGGTGCTGCCCGAGCAGTATCGCAGCAGCTATACAGCCCCCGAGCTCCGGAACTTCATCGGCGGTCTCAACACCACCGTGGACATCTACTCCCTGGGCATGATCCTCTACCGGATCTACAACGGCAACCACGCCCCCTTCGAGGACGAGCAGACCCCCTCCAAGGCCGCCGACACCCGTCGGCTGGAGGGTGACACCCTGCCGGCTCCCCTCTACGCGGACTATGAGCTGGCGGAGATCATCCAAAAGGCCTGCGCCTACAACCCGGAGGACCGCTATCAGACCCCGGATCAGATGCGGGTGGTGCTGGAGCAGTACATGCGCCGCAACGCGGTCAGCGACCATCTGATCGTCCCGCCGCTGGTGGCCGACGAGGGTCCCCTCAGCCCCGAGGAGCGGGAAGAAGTCATTGAGCCGGTCCGGGCCAACGACGTGGAAAAGATGGACGAGACCTTCAAAAAGGCCTTCGCCCCCAACGAAAAGAAGGGCAAGGGCGGCAAAAAGGACGACGCCCCCGCGCCCCATACCCCCGCGCCGGAGGACCAGACCCCTCTGCTCACCTCCGAGCGCCGCAAGGCCGCCGAAAAGGCCAGAAAGCGCCGTGCCCGCCGCCGCAAGGCCTGGATCGCCTTCGGGCTTTTGATGGTCCTGCTGGTGGTCGGCATCGGCCTGTATGAATTCACGCCCCTGGGGGAGGGTCTGTATCACTATTTCGTCACGGTGGAAAGGCTGGAAGCCGTGGACGTCTCCGTGGATTCCGTCACCCTGGATCTGAAGGCCAGCGTTTCCTCAGAGAAGTTCACCGCCCACTGTGAGGACGCCTTCGGCAATGCCTTCCAGTCCGACTTCAAGGACGGCAAGGCGGTCTTTACCGGTCTGAACTCCGGCACCCAGTACACCCTTCGGGTCACCATGGACGGCCGGCACAAGATCTCCGGCAAGACCTCTGTCATCGCCACCACCCTGCCCCAGGCCGAGGTCCTCAGCTTCAACGCCAGCGCAGGAAGCCAGGAGGGCTCCGTACAGCTGAGTCTGCTGGTGAAGGATGAAAACGTGGTGCCCTCGGAATGGGTGCTGCGCTACGGCAAGGCCGGCGAGGAAGAAGCCGAGCAGCGCTTCACCGGCCTCCATGTCACGGTGGACGGTCTGGAGGGCGGCTCGGAATACACCTTCCGCCTGGTGGAAACCGAGGAGCTGCCTCTGGGCGGCACGCTGGAGACCGTCTTCACGGCGCCCCGGGAGATCCTGGCCCAGTCCCTGCGGCTGGACGACGTCATCGACGGCACCGCTCTGATCAGCTGGCGCTGCACCACCGAGCCTCCCGCCGCCTGGGAGCTGGCCTGCACCGATGAAGCCAACCAGGCCATGGAAATTTCGGTCGATGATCCTGCCCGGCAGGAGGATGGCAGCTGGCTCTGCTCCGCCTCCGTGCTGCACGTGATCCCCGGCACCAACTACACCCTGAAGCTGAACGCCCCGGACTGCATCTTCCAGCCCATGACCCTGAAATTCAACGGCACCTGTATCAAGGTGGACAGCCTGGCGCTGGATTCCATCCGGGACGGAGACGCCTATCTCAGCTGGCACTGCTCCACCGACCTGCCGGAGCAATGGATCCTCACCTGCTCGGACGCCTCGGAGCAGACCCTGCCTGTGGAGATCTTTGCGGATCAGCTGCAGGAGCAGGGCTACTACTGTTCCGCTGCCGTCCGGAACCTGATCCCCGGCACACCCTATACGGCGGAGCTCTACGCGGTGGGCATGTCTGAGCCTCTGACGGTGGAGATCCTGGATTCCGCCTACTATGTGGATCAGTTCACCGCCCGACTGGAGGACGGCGCGATCCTGTTGGATTGGGCCGCCGACCGGCAGCCCCCCGAGGGTTGGACCATCACCGTGAGCTACGGCTCGGATCTGGCGACCCAGGTGGAAAACGCGGCTCCCGGCTGCAGCGTCCCTGCCGTTCCCGAGACCGCCTATACCTTCACCCTGGCAGCCGCCGACGGGTCGGAGGTCCGGGGTGAGAACACCGTCAGCATCACCACCCCCGCCGCGGAGCGGTTCACCGACCTGGGCATCCCCGCCGCCGGCACCACCATCGGCACCTACTACACCCCCACCAAGGAAAACTGGACCGAGCGGGATCTGGGAGGCGGCACGGTCCGCTTCCGCTCCGACGATTCCATCACCTTCCGGATCGCTGTTACCGGCACTCCCACCGACTCCGACGAGGAGGTCACGGTCCAGTATGTGATCCGGGACGGCAGCGACCGGCTGGTACACGCAGAGGAACGGACCGCCGAATGGAACAGCCTCTGGGACGGCAGACAGTGGATGGAGGAGATCCCCTGGCTGCCCGAGACCCCCGGCAGCTACAGCTTCACCGTTCTGGTCAACGGCAAGCGCCTGGGCACCATCAATTTCTCGATTGTAAATTAAATATTTTTCTGCACTTTCAGATTTTTGTCACTTTTTCTGCCTGAATTGACTTATTTCTATCAGAGGGATTCTCAACTGCAAAAGAAGGACGGCTGCGCTGCCCTTCCCCAAAAGGAGGAAAAGTCATGAAATCTATAAAGCTGCTTTCGCTGCTGCTCTGTCTGACCCTGCTGACCGGCCTGCTGGCCGGCTGCAGGACAGAGCAGACAGCGATCCCCTCTGCTCCGGAAAGCTCCATGCCCTCCGCGGAGGATACGGAAGCGACCGGAGAATCTCCGGTCGCTTCTTCTGATTCCGGGACGGAAGCGGTCACCGATCCCGTTGAGCCGGAGCCCGGGAGCCTTTACGCCGAAGCGGCGGCCCGGTTTGCGGCGGCCCCCAACCGCACCATGGAGATCTCCATCACCGAGGAGCGGATCACCGGTCCGGAGACTATGACCGAAACCCGTACGCTGAAGGCCCAATATCAGGATATGGATACCGCGACGCCGGTGATCCGGGTCTCCGACCTGATTGTCATTGATCTGATCCGGGCTGCCTATGAGCTGCTCTGGGAAGACGGCACGGTCTACGCCAAGGTGAAGGAAGCCCGGTACTATTCCAGGCAGGGGCTGGAGGACTTTCTCGCCTCCCAAATCCCCCCAACGCTGCTGCAGCCGGAGAACTATGAAAGCGTCACAGCGGAGGGGGACCTGCTGACCTTCTCCCAGCCCCTGTCCGCGGAGGCCTGGGCCCTGCCCCAGGAGGCAGTGCTCCGGGAGGCCGTCGGCACCGCCCGTCTCAACGGCGGCGAGCTGGCGGAGGTCACCTATGAGATCACCTACCTCTACGGAAGCTCCCAGATCCACGACGTCTATTCTGTCAGCATGACGCCCTCTGTGGATGAGGATCTGCACCTGCTGGCGCCGGAGAACCACGACGAATATACCCGCCTGGACTCCGCTGAGGCCGCGGTGCTTTTGCTCCGATCCCGGCTGGCTTTGAAGGCCGCAGGGATCTGCTCCTGGGCCACCACCGAATACCTGTACAGTGACGCCATCTCCGCCGAGTGTAATTCCGAGCAGACGGTTCATGCCTACGGGACGGAGGACGATTTTGCAATGTCCCGGGAGGAAAACTGGGAAACCACCTACTGGAACGCCGATGGCTCCACCGAGTCTGATCATGGTTCCTACACCGTCCAATTCCAGGACGGGAAGCTTACCTCCACGAGTACCTATAACGACGAGGAACCGGAAACGAGGACCAAGGACTATCTGGACCGGGACGACCTGACGCCCGAGCAGCTGGAAAAATGGCGCCTCCAGAACGCGAAGGAGTATCGGGATTCCTACGCGGATTTCCGGGTCTATCCGGTGCCGGATTACAACCAGCTGAAGGAAGCGCAGCTCGTGGACGGCGGGGAGTATTACATCATTCAATTCAGCACCACCGAGGATTTTGAACAGTCCATGCAGCAGATGGCCTGCACCGATTTCTTCGGCAGTCCCACGTATCTGGACAATTACTCCACCGGCTACGAAAGCAAAGGCGCCTCGGGCTATCTGGCCTTTGAAAAGGGCACCTTCCTTCCCACCTCCCTGGCCCTGGGCTTTGAAGGGGTTCACACCATTTACGGCCGTCCCTGCAGCCTCCAGATGGAGCTGCTGACCAAGTACCGGATCTGCCACCCCAA
>CACXJE010000050.1 GCA_902767915.1 Oscillospiraceae bacterium
GTAGCCCACGGTGGAGAACTGGTTCAGGGGGCCGCCGATCTGGGCGGCGTCCTTGATGATCATCTCCATGCCCATGCCCTCGGGATCCACCACGCCGAAGGCGTCCTTGCCGAAGAACAGGGTGCCGTAGACCGCGCAGGGGCCCTCCTTGGAGTTGCCGCCCTCGCCGGGCCACAGGGTATCCTCGGCGCCGGAGGCGCCGGACAGGGTCACTGGAGCCTCCGCCGCCAGCCAGATGTACTTGCCGGTGACAGTGGCGCCCACGATCTCCACGGTGCCCGCCATTTCGGAGGCGGAGGTGTCGTAGATATGGACCTTGCGGCCCACCAGGGCCTCGGCGATCTCGTCGGTCAGGGTCTCCTTCAGGGTGACCTTGAAGGCGGAGGTGACGCCGAACTGGGCGGCGGCGGTGGAATCGTTGGTGACGGAGGCCGCCACGGTCAGATTGGGCTGGGCCTCGGTAAAGAGGCTGCCGCCGTTGAAGATGGGGGCCTCGGTGCTCTCCACGAAGCGGACCCCGTGGAGCTCGCCGATCTCGCCCTCGAAGATCTCCCGGGCGGCGCTGTACTTGTGGACCTCCAGCCAGTCGGGATGGGACCGCAGGTCATAGCTGACGGAGGGATGGATCACCGCCACGTACTTGTTGCCCTCGAAGTAGGGGGCCTTCTGCTTCTTGAGGAAGGTGTAGGCCTTGTTGACCACGTCGGGGGTCAGGCGGTTGTTGTCGGCGCTGAGCTGGGCTCTGCCGGTGGGGGTGCCGGTGACGGCGCCGTTCGCGTCCAGGGTGTCGGCGTAGATCACGGAGGTGCCGGTGCAGAGCTCGTTGCGGACCAGGGTGTCGGCGGTCTCACCGCCGGCGGCGCCCATCTCCTCGGCGGCGCCCAGGATCACGTTGTCCACGGCGTGGAGGTTCAGACGGTCGGAGATGGCGGCATAGTCGCCGTACTGCTGGACGGAAACGGTGATGGCGCTCTGGCCCAGCTTCTGGCCGGAGGGGATCACGCCCTCGGTCAGGGGGGTGAGGGCCTTGTCGAAGGTGTTCCACTTCCGCCACTGGACGCTGTCGCCGTGGTTGGCGGGCAGGAACTGGGACTTGCCCAGCTGGCTGAAGATCAGCCGGGGGCGGGCGTTTTCCAGCAGCTCGGTGTCGTAGTAGGTCTTCATGGCGGCGCTCATGGCGCCGGTGGGGTTGACGGTGGAGGCGTCAAAGGCATTGACGTCGCCGGCGGTGGTGTTGACAGTAATGTTCATGTTAGTTTCTCCTTTCAGTTCTCAGTTCTTAGATTTTAGGGGAAGAGACGAGGTCGGGGTTTGAGATTCGAGATTCGAGATTCGGGATTCGATGTTTGAGATTCGAGATTCGGGATTCCGTAGGGAAGGATCTAACCCCGCAGGGGTGATCCTTCCTTTTTCTGGTCCTCTGTCCGCAGGGGGGCGGAACGATCATCGCTTCGCGATTAGATCGTTCCCTACGGGCGGTGCGCTTTTCCAACGTTTTCAAATGGCAATTTGAAAACACCGAAACTTCTCAATTCTCAATTCTGAATTCTCAATTTACCATACGATCTCCTCGCCCCGGGCGGCGCGGCGGCGCAGGTCGCGGCGTTCCTTCCGGGTGAGGCTCCGGGGATCCGGACGGGTGACGGTGGCCAGGGAGCCGCTGCCCAGGCCGTTTTCGGCGGGATGGGCCTCGCTGCGGGCCCGGATCTCCTGCTCCCGCTCCAGCTCCCGGCGGTGCACCACCTCATAGGCGGTCTGCAGATCCACCCGGTTGTCCACCAGGGCGGCGAAGGTGTCGTTCTGCAGCTCCTTCTCCAGGTCGAAGTCGGGATAACGCTCCTTCAGAGCCTCGGCCTGGCGACGCAGCCCCAGATAGTCCTGGTAGCGGTTGAATTCCGTCAGCGCCGCCGCCAGCAGCCCCGACACATGGTCGGCGTACTCCTTCTGATACCGGCCCCGGATCAGACTCTGAAAGTCCTCCCGGGATTCCAGATTCTCGGTCAGATCCGGCTTTGCTTCGGCCTGCATCTCGGGTTCAAGCTTCTGTTCTTCCATTGGTTTTGCTCCTTTCGTTTTTTCAGTTTCCGGCCCGGAGGGCGGCGTAATAGCGGCGGATGGTCTCGGCGTAGGCCGGGTCGATGCCGGCGGTCTGCAGCAGGGCGTCGGAGACCTTGAGACCCTGCTGCAGGGCCAGCATGGCCATCCGATAGGCGTAGCTCCGGTCGTTTTTGGCTGCGGCCGCCTCCGCGGAGGTCTGGCTGCTCTGCTGCTTGTCCGCCCATTCCTGCTGGCGCTGGGCAAATTCCAGCTCCCAGCGGCGCAGGTCCTCGGCAAAGTCCGCGTCCCAATGGGCGCTGCTGAGGGCCTGCTCCCGATCCTTCCGGTCCGCCTCCCGGTCCGCCCGGGCCCCGGACCGATTGTTCAGATAGGCCTGATAGGCCTCGTCATAGAGCCCCACCGCCTGGTTGAGGGCCTTGATCAGCTCCGCGTTCTCCCCCTCGTAGGCGGCTCTGGCCCGGTCATAGAAGCCCGGCAGAAGACCGGTGAGCTCGGCCAGCTGCGCTTGGTAGGCCTGTTGGCCCACCGCCTGGGCGTAGCTGGAGCCGTAGCCCCCCGTGAGTCCGGCGGCCCGGCCCATGGTGTCGGCCATGGCCCGGCTGCCCTGGCGCAGATACTGGCTCCTGGCCCCCTGATAGAAGGGGTCGGTCTGGGGATCGTAGGAGAAGGCGGGCCGGTTTTTCAGCTTCTCCGCCAGATCCTGAGCGGTCCGGTACCAGTGGTTTCCGATGGGGACCCAGTTGCCGTCCTCGTCGGTCTGGTTCAGCTGGCCCCACTTGATGCCGCCGTAGGGCGTCACCCGGTAGGTAATGCCCTTGGTGTTGCGGAAGGTGCTGCCCACGGCAATGGGGACCGTGGCGGCCTGATCCTGGTAGACGTGGCCCTCCAGATACCAGCCGGTCCGCTCCTTCCCGTCCGGGTCGGTGTAGATCACTTCCCGGGGCTGTTTTTCGGACATGGTTTTCCTCCTTTTTTTCAATTGAGAATTTGACATGTTTTGCAGATCGGGGTTTGTGTAACTGTAGCGCGGGCAATTTGCCCGCCCGATACGTACCAGCCTGTCGATTTTGCGGGCTGATAGCCCGCGCTACAATGTGATTGATTTTGCGGGCTGATAGCCCGCGCTACAATGTGATTGACAAATCCCGATTGTCGCATCCCTGTTCCCCTCAAAACCGCAGCGCCGGCACGCCCTTGGGGGTGTGGGTATGGACGTAATGGCAGGCGAAGCTGCGGTAGATCCGGTTGAAGGCCAGGGCGTCGTTGTTGTACCGGTCCAGCTCCCCGTTCTCCAGGTCGATCCGCATGACCAGGTAGCGGACGTAGATATCGTCCCAGGGCCAGGGGATCCGCAGCGCCTCCGGGTCCCCGGGTCCGTCCTCCGGGCCCGGCAGGTGGGCGTCGTAGAGCTCTGCCTGCACCTGGCCGTCCAGGGCCGACAGCCAGCGAAGCTTCAGCTCCGGCTCAAAGTCGTTGGGCCGGGTCTGGTCCGCCAGAAAAATGGCTTCCGTTGCGTTCATTGTTTTCCCTCCAAATCCGCGAGTCTGTGATTGATCACCTTGATCTGCTCCTCCACCACCGGCATCCGCCGGGCGAAGTTGTTGTGGCTCCGGACCTCCGCGGTCAGCGCGTCCAGCTTGGTATCGGTGACTGCCTGGGCCAGCCGGAGCCGGTCCGTCACCTCGTCCCGGGTCTTTTTGGAGGAGGCCCAGGCGGTGACGCAGACCCCGAGCAGGGTCAGACAGCCGGTGATCACCGAAATCCAGATCTGTGTCATCCTGGCACCTCCGTTCCGTCGGCATACCGGGTCTCGTAGACGCTGCCCTCGATGGGCAGGATCCGGTTGTTGGGATAGCCCAGGATCGTGCTCCAGTTGGCTGCCCCCTGATAGGCGGAGATCAGCGCCGCCGGAACGTACAGGGCCCCGCCTGTGCCGCCGTTGTCAAAGGGGGTGTTGGAAAAATTATTGAGGTTGGACAGGGACGCTGCCGCAGGCGAGCGAAGGATCAGCGTGTGGAGACTGCCGCAGCGGGCAAAGGCGCTTTGCCGGGATAGCTGGATCTTCGGACCGCCCAGATCGCAGATCTCCAGCCCCGACATATAGAAGGCGCTGCCATAGACGATCCCGTTCAGATTCGGGAAAACCACGGTTTTCAGGGCCGTGCAGCCGGAAACCAGATGCTCCGGCACCCAGATCATGGACTTGAGATCCAGGGTCTGCAGGGCCGTGCAGCCCCGCAGCAGCATGTTCAATCCGGACAGGGCGGCCAGCTGCGGGGCCCGGAAGGCGGTAAGGCTCTTGCAGTCGGTGAAGTCCAGGGCTCTGCCGTTGGAATAGGCGGTCGGCACGTCCACCGCGTTGGGGGCATAGAAGGAGGTGACGCCGCTGCCGCTGACGTTCCCCCGCACCGTCTGTCCCGTCCAGACCACGTCACCGGTCAGCGCTGTGCCGAAGATCCGGTCCGGGGGCGGCGCGTATTCCTCCACCGCCCGGATAAAGCCCAGGGGATAAGAGAGGCTGTCCGTCAATCCGGTTTTTTCCCGGATCGCATCGGCAATGGCGGTCAGCTCCTTGGCGTCCGTCAGATACGCTGTCATCAGAAGCTCACCCCCTGTGCGTTGGGGACTGTGACCCAGGCGGTATCATAGTTCCGGTCGGACTGCTTCACCAGAAACTGACCCTCTGTGCCGCCGGCAGGGACTCCGGGCCCGGCGGGGCCTGCCGCGCCCCGGGGACCGGCGGGGCCGGTGTTGCCCTGGGGGCCGGGCTCGCCGGTCTCCCCCTTGGGGCCGGTCGCGCCGGGGTCGCCCTTGGGACCGACCAGCGTTGCCAGCCACTGGGCCTCGGTGCCCTCGAAGCCGTTTTCGCAGGCAATTTCATAGGCGCTTTTGCCGGGCCTGCCGGCCACGGCGCAGCTCCGGACCCCCACAGCGCCGGCAGGGGTCGGGAGGATTCGGATTCGCTGTTCCATCAGATCTCTCCCTCCTTCTGGGCCTCGCCCACATAGCCCGTCACCGGAAAGAAGGTGTCGGCCCCCTCCCCGGTCCGGATCCGCAGCTGGAGACGGCAGGCGCCGGCCTTCAGCCTGAGGGTGTCCTGCTGGGTCAGGGACGCCAGCAGCAGGCCCGGCTCCTCTTGGCTGAGGTCGAGGCTGCCGGTCCCCGCCGGAGCGGCGGCCCCGTTCCGGGCCAGCTCCAGCACCGGGGCGTCCATCTGGCTGAGGGTCAGATAGATCACGTCCGTTTCCGCCGGGACCAGCGGCAGGGCCAGCTCCAGGGTGGGGGTGCTGCCCCGGAAAATCAGAAATTGCGGCGTTCGCATGGCAGGCCTCCTTACAGGCCCGCCGTGACCGCGGATCGGGCCGCGTTCTCCTGCTGCCGGCGGATGAACTCCGCCTGCCGGCGCTGCCGGGCCTGGGCCTCTGCCAGGATGTCGTAGACCGGCCGGGGCACCCGGACCGGCACGCCCCGCATGACCGTGTAGCCCTTGCCGTTGAGGCCCACAAAGACGAAGTTTTCCTCCTTCCCGGTGGCCCGGGGCAGGGTGACGGTGACGTATTCGGTTTGGTTGTTCATATTAATTGGCTCCTTTCTCTGGCAATTGACAATTATTGTGTTTTGCAGATTGGGATTTGGCGCATCCCCAGTCCCTATTCCCAAGTCCCTGTGAGCGCCCTCGCCGCTCACCTTGGCTGCGTGGCTGCGGCGGCCCGGGCCCGGGCCTTTTCGGCGATGGCGTTCTTTTTCTGCTCGGCGCCGATGGAATCGTAGCGCTTGCCGGGTCCGACGGTGGATTTTTTGCTCCGGGGCAGCCGGGGCGCGGATTTATGCCCCTCCGGGGGCTCCGCGAACAGACTCCCCGCCGGGGCCAGCAGATCCCGCAGACCCTCCAGCTGGGCCCGGGTCTGCTGCAGCTCCTGCAGCAGGGTCCCGTTCTCCGCGATCCGCTTCCGCAGGGCCTCCCGGCCCTTGAAGTCCATCATCTCCAGGGCCGACAGGGCCTGGTCCGTCAGCTGGGGATTGAAGAATCCCAGCTGGAACAGCTGCAGGGCCAGCTCGTTGTAGCTGAGCTTGTTGTAGGCGCTCTGCTTCTGGGCCGTGACCTCGATGTCCAGGGCGGGGGCCTCCTGCTTCAGACTGGCTGCGTCAAAGCGCAGGTAGTCCGGCTCCCCGTCGGCTCCCACGATCCGCAGCTGCCGGGGGCCGTCGTAGAACTGGCGGATCAGGGCGATCACGCAGTAGACCACGTCCCGGAAGCAGCGGTAGGAGGCCTGAATCTGGTCCCGGGAGAGCTTGCCGGAGCTCTCCTGCATGGCCGCGATGGCGGAGGCCGCCGTGACGCCTCCGGCCACGCCGCCGTTGTTCACGTCCCGGTTGCCGGAGGTCTCCTTGATCTCGTTGATCTTGGAGGCCAGGATGTTCAGATAGTTGCCGGACAGGGGCGCCACCGTGATCTGCCGCAGGGCGCTGTCCTCGATGGAGCCCTGGACGTGAACGAAGGGCCGGGTCCAGTCGGCGTACTCGTCCTCGTTGATGCCGTCGTCCCCCCGCTTGAGCCACCGGGGAGTGGCCGCCGCCACGCAGTTGGCCACGATGGCGTTGTTCATCAGGTCGATCTGCCGCTGGGCGTCCTTGCAGAGGTCCACATAGCCGTACCCCGCCGGGGTCCCCTCCTCCGGGAACAGCACGTCCGGGAAGAAGGGGTAGAGCGCATGCGAATATAACCCATCCGCGTAGGTCGGATCGTTTTCCGTCGCGGCAATGAGGGTTTCTCCCACGAATTTCACATAGTGGAGGACCGTCCGGTCTCCCTCCCGCTTTTTGTAGTACCAGTCCACCACCGGGGACTTGTCGGAGGTGTCCACGGAGTCGTCGTAGAGATAGCGGCTGGCGGTGAAGCCGCCGCCCCGGAGCCGGCCCTCCAGCTGGGGATACTGCTCCAGCAGGGTCTCGTTGTCGGCCAGCTCCACGTGGAACAGGTTCCGGCTCCGCTGCAGGTCCGCCACACCGGGCTCCCAGTAGAGATTCAGCGGGTCGATCCGCTCAATGGCCACGTCTCCCCGGCCGCCGCAGCGGCTCCGGTCCCAGAAGACCCCGTAGAAGGCCACGCCGGCCTTGAGCTTTTTCCACCAGTTGTCGGACCAGGTCTTTTCAAAGTCGTTCTGCTGGAGAATCACCGGCACCACCGCGGACAGCAGCCTGGCCTCGGCCTCGTCGTCGGCAGCCCGGGGCAGACAGGCGGGCTCCGGGTAGGCGTCCATGGCGTCGGCGTGCTTGGACAGAATCACGTTCACCAGCCAGGCGGACCGGGTTTTCAGGGGGCTGGTGCCCTGCTCCGGCATGTGCTCCCAGTGGCGAAGCTTCCAGAATTCCTCGTTTTCAATGAGCCGGCGCTCCAGGTTGGCCTTGCCTGCCTTGTAGCGCCGCAGGGTGTCCATGGCCTGCCGCAGCTCCGGCACCCCGATGGGTTGACGTTCGTTCATGCTTGTATCCCTCCGTAAAGTTCTTCTTCCAGTTGATATCTTCGCAGGCAGGCGGGGCAGAGACCGTTGCCCTGCTCCAGACTTTCCAGGCTGTAGATCTCGCCGCCGCAGCGGCTGCACCAGTCCAGAACCGGCGCCATTTCCCTGTCCAGCAGCGCCTGCCGCACCTCAATGATCATATTTTTTACCTCCTGTCCGTTTTTTGGGACTGATTTGTGCCTATACTGAGCTTGCGCCGGGGCGGAATTGCGGCTTGCAAATCGGGATTTTGCGTTTTGAATGTAGCGCGGGCTATCAGCCCGCAAATTCGACGGGCTGGTGCGGATCGGGCGGGCAGATTGCCCGCGCTACATTTATACAAATCCCGATTTGCCGAATCGTATCGTTTCCGTTATGGCCGCACCTAACCCCCGGTGTCCGTTTTGTGATAATCTTTCTAAGATACTTTTAATCGAAAAAAATAGAATCCACCTCTTCGTCCGTCAGGCCCAGGAGGCCGGTGATCCGGCGAATCTCCCCCAGCGTGAAGTCTTTTTCCTGGAAAATCTTCAAAAACAGGTCTTCCGGCGTGATTCCCAGGGCGTCGGACAGCTCCTCCGGGGAAATATCCTCATACCACAGGCAATTCATCAGCATTGTCGATCTCATAATCTCACCTCCGTTTATCACTTTTTCAAGATACCTGGATTATACCACATTTTATTCCATTTGTCAAGATACAATCTTGACTTTTTTCAAAAAATTTGTTATAGTTAAGATACCACATCACGGAAGGGGTATCTCTATGACCATTGCGGAAAAAATCAAGGCCCTGCGGAAGCAGGCAAAACTGACCCAGACCGAGCTGGGCGACATGCTGGGCGTCAAGAAGAACGCCGTCAGCAAATGGGAATGCGGCCGCGTGGAGGATATCCCCGCGGGCAAGATCAAGGCCATGGCTGCCATTTTCCAGGTCCCGCCCTCCTATCTGATCGACAATGAAGCCCGGGCCCCCCAGCCCCGGCCCGATTCGGAGGTCACCGACGACGACATCAAGTTCGCCCTCTTCGGCGGCGACGAGAAGATCACCGACGAAATGTACGACGAGGTCCGCCAGTTCGCCGCCTTCGTCAAGGCCCGGGAACGGATGAAGCGAGAGAAATAACCGTAAACAGCTGCACTGCCATGACCCAACTGACTGAACTATATGATCGCGCGGAACAACTGAATATCCCCGTGTACCATCTGCCGCTGCCGGAGACCGGGTCCATGAGCCTGCTGAACCCCGATGGCAGCTGCGCCATCGGCATGGATCTGCCCCATCGGCGGCCCCACAACGAGCAGCGGGTCCGGCTGGCCCATGAGCTGGGCCATTGCGTCACCGGCAGCTTCTACAACCGGTACTCCCCCTGGGATCTGCGCCGGGCCCACGAAAACCGGGCCGACAAGTATGCCATCGAGTCTCTGATCCCGGTGGAGGCCCTGGACGCGGCCATTGCCGCCGGCTACACCGAGCAATGGGAGCTGGCAGACTACTTCGGGGTGGACCCGGACTTTTTGCGAAAGGCCCTGTGCTGGTACGTCCACGGCAACCTGGCCACGGAGCTGTATTTTTAGCCGCCGAGGACCCGGCCCCCTACGGCCCGCCAAATCCCGATTCTGGTTATCGGCTTTGTTCAGCAAACACGCCGTAGCGGCGAACATTGTTCGCCACGCATACGAAGTATGCATCGTTTGCGTCAGCAAACGATTCAAACGCTGGTATTATGGCAGCCGTGACAGATTTGCCTCCGGCAAATTGTCCGCCTGTGGCGGACCGGACGAGCACTGCTCGTCCCTACGGCAACTTTGAAACGCTTCGCAGAATCCCGCTTTGCACATAACAATTCTTCTTTCTCTGCTTCTATATCTATATCTTATATAGGGCGTGACATTGCTGTGACATGTCACACTTTTTTCTGTGACAGCCCTGTGACATGTCACACTTTCTTCTGTGACATTGCTGTGACATGTCACACTTTTTGCTGTGACATCGGACGCGCAAAGGAGCGGCTCCCGAAATGGGAGCCGCTCCTGTTTTATGCGCGTTATTCCGGTTCGCCCCGCCGCAGGGTCAGGGTGATCAGTTGAGGCTTGTTTTCGATTCGCAGGGGGAAGGAGGAGTTTCCGAGGCCCCGGCTGACACACATGACGGTGTTCCCCAGCCGGTACATGCCGTCGGTATACTTGGGCAGCATCCCCTGGCCCGGGGCAAACACCGCCCCCACCAGCGGGAACCGCCACTGTCCCCCGTGGGCATGTCCCGTCAGCACCAGATCCACGCGGGCCTTCTGATAATTCTCGGCGTAGTGAGGCTTGTGGGACAGCAGGACGTTCAGCTCCTCCGGATCCCGGCGCTTCATCAGCCGGGTCAGGGTGTCGGTCCTGGCCTGCTGGCAGTCCACGCCGATGAG
This sequence comes from Oscillospiraceae bacterium, assembly GCA_902767915.1. Classification (GTDB taxonomy): domain Bacteria; phylum Bacillota; class Clostridia; order Oscillospirales; family Oscillospiraceae; genus JAFRPC01. Next base: position 9,974 of record CACXJE010000050.1, read on the forward strand.
CCGGAAGCCCCGGCCCAGGCCCAGCTCCACAGCCTCGTTCCGGAGGACCCGGACCCCGGCCTCGGTGAGGCTCTGCAGAAAGCCGTCCAGCTTTTCCCTGGACATCCGGTGCTCGTGGTTGCCGGTGACGTAGTAGCAGGGGGCCAGCTTGGAGACCTGCCGGGCAAAGGACAGAGCCTTGGCCGGATTGGGGTGATAGCTGTCGATCAGATCCCCGGTGATGGCGATCAGATCCGGCCGCTGGGATTCGATCAGGGCCAGCAGATGGCTGTTGCCCTTGCCGAATTCCCGGTTGTGTAGGTCGGAAACCTGGACGATCCGGAAGCCGTTGAGGGCCTCGCTGACCTTGGGGGACCGGAACACATAATGATCCGCCTGCAGATCGGTGTTCTGCCGGTAAAAATACGGAATCGAAGCCGCCGCGGCCGCAGTTCCCGCCGCCGCAAGCACGGCAATCGTTTGTTTCTTCATGCGCATTCCTCCGATGCTTCAGGTTTCCGATACACCAAACAGGGTTTGTCCAATTGAGAATTAATTGTGTTTTGCAGATTGGCGGGGTTTTCCGCCAAACCTCCCCTAACGGCGCCGAAGGCGACTTTAGGGGAGGGGGACCGGCGCAGCCGGTGGAGGGGTGTATCCCCGCTGCCGCAGCAGCGCGTCGATCCCCTCGCAGACCCCTGCCAGGTTCTTTTTTACCTCCGTATTCGGAACCCGCAGCACACACAGGCCCAGGGATTCCAAATAGGCGGTCCGGTGCGCATCATATTCCAGACCCCGGTCTTCATAGTGCTGGGATCCGTCCAGCTCCACCACGAGCTTCGCCTTTGCGCAGTAAAAATCTACGATATAGTTCCCAAACACCCGCTGCCTGTAAAATTTCGCCGGGTGTTTTCGAAGGTAGTGATACCAGAGGATCCGCTCCTCCAGGGTCATTTCCTTTCGGAGGGCTCTGGCATTTTGGACCAGCTCGGAATTGTGCTTCTTTTGCATGAAAGGCTCCTTGTCGTCGGCAGGAGACAAACCCCTCCACCATGCTTCGCATGGTCCCCCTCCCCTAAAACTGCTTCGCAGTGTTAGGGGAGGTTTTGGTGCGGACCTGGTGCCTGTTCGCTCAGTCCGCCCAATGGAGGCTGCGGCCCACGGCCTTGTTCCAGCCCTGGAACTGCTTGGTCCGCCAGGCCTCGTCCTTGGAGGGCTCGAAGGTGGAATCGCAGTGCCACAGGTGGACGATCTCCTCCCGGTCCTTCCACACGCCCACGGCCAGGCCCGCCAGATAGGCGGCGCCCAGGGCGGTGGTCTCCCGGATCATGGGCCGGCGCACCTTGGCGCCCAGGATATCCGCCTGGAACTGCATCAGGAACTTGTCCCGGCTGGCGCCGCCGTCCACCTTCAGCTCGGTCATCTTGGCGCCGGTGTCCATCTCCATGGCCAGCACCAGGTCCGCGCTCTGGAAGGCGATGGATTCCTGGGCCGCCCGGATGATGTGCTCGGGCCGGGTGCCCCGGGTGATGCCCACGATGGTGCCCCGGGCGTACATATCCCAATAGGGCGCGCCCAGACCCGTGAAGGCCGGCACAAAGTACACACCCTCGGTGGAGTCCACCTTCTGGGCGAAGTATTCCGCGTCCCGGGCCTCCCGGATGAACCGCATCTGGTCCCGGAGCCACTGGATCACGGCGCCGCCCACGAAGACGGAGCCCTCCAGGGCGTACTGGACCTTGCCGTTCAGGCCCACCGCGATGGTGGTCACCAGGCCGTGCTTGCTCTCGAAGGCCTCCTCGCCGGTGTTCATCAGCAGGAAGCAGCCGGTGCCGTAGGTATTTTTCGCGTCACCCTTGCCGAAGCAGCCCTGGCCAAACAGGGCCGCCTGCTGGTCGCCGGCGATGCCGGCGATGGGCACGTCCACGCCCTGGATGTTGCAGGTGCCGTAGACGCAGCTGGAATCCCGGACCTCCGGCAGCATGGACCGGGGAATGTCCAGCTCGGCCAGGAGCTTTTCGTCCCAGCAGAGCCTGTGGATGTCAAAGAGCATGGTGCGGGAGGCGTTGGTGTAGTCGGTGGCGTGGACCTTGCCGCCGGTGAGCTTCCACAGAAGCCAGGTATCCACGGTGCCGAAGAGCAGGTCGCCCCGCTCCGCCTTCTCCCGGGCGCCCTCCACGTTGTCCAGGATCCACTTGATCTTGGTGGCGGAGAAATAGGCGTCCAGCACCAGGCCGGTGGTCTTCTTGATGTAGTCCTTGAGACCCCGGCGCTCCAGCTCGTCGCAGATGGGCGCGGTCCGGCGGCATTGCCAGACGATGGCGTTGTAGACGGGACGGCCGGTGTTCTTGTCCCAGACCACGGTGGTTTCCCGCTGGTTGGTGATGCCGATGGCGGCGATGTCCGCCACGTCGATGCCGGACTCGGTGACGGCTTCCATCATCACCGCATACTGGCTGGAATAAATCTCCATGGGGTTGTGCTCGACCCAACCGGAATGGGGATAGTATTGGTTGAATTCCTTCTGGGCCAGGGCGACGATGTTCTGCTCATTGTCGAACAGAATCGCCCGGCTGCTGGTGGTTCCCTGATCCAGGGAGAGAATGTAAGTACCCATGGAGACCTCCTGTATGTTTCTCTTTTATTCTTTGGTGAAGATATATCGCGTGTAGTCGGCGGAATCGGACTGCCCGGTGCCTCGGGCGGGCAGGAACGTTCCGATTTTGTCATTGCGAGGGCCGGAACGGCCCGTGGCAATCTCTACGGTGATTTCATGAGATTCCCACGCCAGTGTGCGCACTGGCTCGGAATGACAATTTATTGTCCACCGCCTTCGGCGGTCCCCCTCCCCTATAGCCTTCGGCGATAGGGGAGGTTTTTCGCGCCCCCGGTGACAGCAGTTGTAGGGAGGCATCCCCAGATGCCTCCGGCCGCTTCGCAGAAGCGGCGTCATTGCCCCAGGCAATGACCGGAGCGATGAGGGCATCGCTCCCTACGACGCGATGCTGCCCGTTGCCTGATTCTACCGGTTCGTCACCTGGGAGATGGCGTCCATTTCGGTAATGACGAAATCCTTGGCCTCCACGGTGATGATGCTGTCGCAGTAGGGACATTTGGCGGTTTCGTTGATGTTCAGCGGCGCGCCGCAATGGGGACAGCTCAGACTCCGGACCCCGCCCTGCTGGGTCGTGGTCTCCCCGGTGGGCCGGACCAGATGCCAGCGGTAGGTCATGAACTTCTCCGCCTTGTCGCTGCCGGAAACGAGCTTCCCGGTGGCGTCGTCCTTGGTGTAGTCCACGATCCGGGTCTTCACGGTGGCATAGATATGGTCGTTGCCGCCCTCCTGCATCCAGCCCAGCAGCTCCACGCTGAGCACGGTAATCCGGTCCACGTAGTTGGTCCGGCCCTGCTTGGTCAGGGTTTCCAGCTGGCGCTCCAGCTGGGCATAGTAGGCGTCGGAGAAATAGGGCCGCATGGGGCTGAAATCCTTGGCGGTCCAATCCTGCTGCATCCGCACATACAGGTTGGAAAGCTTCTGCTGCAGGTCCGCGGCACGGAAGCCGGGATCCAGGTTGACATAACTTTCAATCGGCTGCAGGGCGGGCAGAGACTTGGCCGTGACCACGGTCCTTCTGGGCTTGCCCCAGCCGAACTTCTGCTTGAGCTTCTGCCAAATCGTGTATACCACAAAGATAACGGCAAAGATGATGATATAAATAACAATATCCTCGAGGCTCAGGGAGCCTCCGCCGCCGGTGCTGCGATCCCCGCCGCCCCAGTCGTCATCCCAGTCGCCGCCGCCGCCCCAATCGCCGCCGCCACCGAAGTCGCCGTCACCGGCGCCGCCGCCCACGTCCGCAAAGCAGAGGGCGGCTGCAGAGAGCAGCAGGGCCAGGCAGAGCAGCAGGGCCAATAGTCTACGCGCAGATTTTTTCATAAGGATCCCTCTTTTTTCACACCTCAGGGCTTAAAATACTGGTACTCGTACTCGATCCAGTTTTTCAGAACGCCGTTCTCGTAATCGGACACCTTAATCACATTCCCGTGGCTGTCGTATTCGAACTGTTCCTTCCAATTTTCCGTGCCGTCCCTCTTGTAGGACGCATACTCCAGCTCGTGTCCGTCGGCGTCATAGGACTGCTTCCAGCTCAGATCGCCCTCTGTGGAGAAATGGTTCTCCAGGATCCGCTTGCCGTCGGCATTGTACGAATAGGTTACATAGCCGTTGGGCTGCAGGTCGTCGCCGTCCAAGGCGAGAGACACGGCGGCCTTGATCAGGCGGTTTTCGGCGTCGTACTCGTTTTCATAGGAATAGACATAGTCCAGCTCGCCGCCGTCCCGGTATTTCGTTTTGGAAAGCATGCTGCCCTGTTCATCGTAGACGGTTACGATCCGCCAGAGAAGACTGCCGGATTCGTCGTAGCTGCAGTGCTCCGTTTCCCGGTCTTCCCTGTCATAGGTATAGGTCTCTCGGCTTTCCAGCGAGCCGTACTCGTTGTAGTACCGCTCCTCCAGGAGGTTGTCGTTTGCGTCATAGGCATAGGTCGTGTAGTCTTCCAAGCCGCCGTTTTCGTTGTATTCCCGTTCCTCCAGGATGTTGCCGTTTGCGTCGTAGTCTGTCTGGTTCCAGCTGTCCAGCTCCTTCTCCCCGGCCTCATCGACTTCGTAATACTTGATCTCCGTCAGATTGCCCTTGCTGTCGCTGACAGCCTCGACAACCTCCAGGAGCTTTCCATCCCCGTCCCGACGTTCACCGCCGGTGGGGTTGCCCTTGCTGTCCAGGAAATACTCATACTGCTGCGCCACGGTCCCGTCGGCCTTATATCTGACAGCACGCTTCATCGCATACTTGCCCTCGCCGTCGGTTTTGCCGCCCCGGAGCAGGAAGAACAGGCCCAGGCCCACGCCGATCAGCAGGACTGCCGCCAGACCGATCCAGAGCCAGAGCTTCTTTTTCTTCTTCGGCGGCTCCGCCGGAGTCTGCGGAGGCTGGGGGATAAATTGCTGCACGGGGGCCGCGTACTGCTGGGCCGGAGGCGCGTAAACAGGAGCCTGATGCGCCGGAGGCGCGTAAACCGGAGCCTGCTGCGCCGGAGGCGCGTACTGCTGGGCCGGGGTCTGTGCCTGGGGAGTCTGGGTGGGTGTCTGCGCGGGGATCTGGACGCGCTGGCCGCAGGCGGTGCAGAACTTGCTGCCCTCCGGAAGCGCGGCGCCGCAATTCGGACAAAACATAAAAACCCTCCTAAGGTCAATTGACAATTGATCATTGAAAATTGACAATAACTTGTATTTTGCAAATGGCAGGGGTTGTAGGGAGGCACCCCCGGATGCCTCCGGCCGCTTCGCAGAAGCGGCGTCATTGCCCCAGGCAATGACCGGAGCGATGTGGGCATCGCTCCCTACGACGCGATGCTGCCCGGTGTTTGAGAACTATTCCGCCTCCTCCCGGGCGACCTGCTCGATGGAGATGACCTTGCTGCCCTCCTCCAGCCGCATGACCCGGACGCCCTGGGCGGCCCGGCCGTAGACGTTGATGTCGGAGATCTGCATCCGGATCACCACGCCGGTGTTCTCAATGACCATCAGATCCTCGTCCCCGGTCACCACCCGGACCCCGGCCACCTTGCCGGTCTTCTCGGTGAGGCCGTAGGCCGCCATGCCCTTGCCGCCCCGGCTCTGGGTCTGGGTCCGGGCGCCGGTTTCGTCGGGCTTCAAGAAGGCGGAGAGCTCGGTGCGCTTGCCGTAGCCGTTTTCGGTGACGGACAGAAGGGTCTTCCCCTCCTCGTAGATGCCGGCGCCCACGATCCGGTCGTCCTCGCCCAGGGTGATGCCCCGGACGCCGTAGGCCGTGCGGCCCATGCAGCGGACGTCGGATTCATGGAAGCAGATGGCCATGCCGTCCCGGGTGGCCAGCAGGATCTTCCGGTCTCCGTCGGTTCGCATGACGGAGATGAGCCGGTCCCCCTCGTCCAGGGTAATGGCCTTGATGCCGGCCTTCCGGGCGGTGTTCAGCTCCGAGAGCTGGACCCGCTTGACGGTGCCGTTCTGGGTGACCATCATCAGATATTCGTCCTCGGAGAACTCCCGCAGGGTGACCCCGGCGGTGACGTACTCCCCTGCCTCCAGCGGCAGGACGTTGATCATGGCGGTGCCCCGGGCGGTGCGGCCGGCCTCGGGGATCTGGTAGCCCTTCTTCCGGTGGCACTTGCCCAGGTTGGTGAAGAAGAGGATCACGTCATGGGTGGAGGCGGCGAAGATGTCCTTCACAAAGTCCTCCTCCTTGAGGTTGGCAGCGTGGACGCCCCGGCCGCCCCGGCGCTGGGCCCGGTACTCGGTGACGGGCATGCGCTTGACGTAGCCCTGCTCGGAGATGGTGAAGACGCAGTCCTCCTCCTCGATCAGGTCCTCGATGTCCAGATCATCCTCCACGTCCTGGATCTCGGTGAGCCGGTCGTCGCCGTACTTGTCCCGGATCTGGGTCAGCTCGTCCCGGAGGATGCCTTTGACCAGGTTCAGATCCGCCAGCACCGCCTTGTAGTAGGCGATCTTTTCTTCGATTTCCTTGTATTCCGCCTCCAGCTTCTCCCGTTCCAGACCCTGCAGGGCCTTGAGCCGCATGTCCAGAATGGTCTGGGCCTGGATCTCGGACAGGCCGAACCGGGCCATCAGACGCTCCTTGGCGTCGTCATAGGCGGAGCGGATGATGCGGATGACCTCGTCGATGTTGTCCTGGGCGATCAGCAAACCCTCTAAGATGTGGGCCCGCTCCTCGGCCTTTTTCAGGTCGTACTGGGTCCGGCGGATGATGACCTGCTCCTGGAAGGCCAGGTATTCGTCCAGCACGTTCCGCAGGCTCAGACACCGGGGCTGGCTCTGATCGTCCACCAGGGCCAGCATGTTCACCGAGAAGGAGGACTGGAGGGCAGTCTGGGCAAAGAGCCGGTTCAGCACCACCTGGGGATTAGCGTCCTTCTTGAGCTCGATGACGATCCGCATGCCGTTCCGGTCGGACTCGTCCCGCAGGTCGGAAATGCCTTCGAGCCGCTTGTCCTTGACCTGGTCGGCGATGTTCTCCACCAGCTTCTTCTTGTTGACCTGGTAGGGCAGCTCTGTGACGATGATGCGGATCCGGTTCTGGCCGTGCTCCTCAAATTCGGTGCGGCCCCGGACCAGGATCCGGCCCCGGCCGGTGGCGTAGGCGGCCCGGATGCCGGACCGGCCCATAATGATGCCCCTGGTGGGAAAATCGGGGCCCTTGATGTACTGCATCAGATCCGCCAGGTCGGCCTCGGGATTGTCCAGCACCTCGATGCAGGCGTCGATGACCTCCCGCAGGTTGTGGGGCGGGATGTTGGTGGCCATGCCCACGGCGATGCCGCTGGAGCCGTTGACCAGCAGATTGGGGAACCGGGAGGGCAGGACCTTGGGCTCCTTGCGGGTCTCGTCGAAGTTGGGGACCCAGTCGATGACCTGCTTGTCGATGTCCCGGAGCATCTCGTTGGAGAGCCGGGACATCCGGGCCTCGGTGTAACGGTAGGCGGCCGGAGGGTCGCCGTCGATGGAGCCAAAGTTGCCGTGGCCCTCCACCAGCCGGTATCGCATGGAGAAGTCCTGGGCCAGCCGGACCATAGCGTCGTAGACCGAGGCGTCGCCGTGGGGATGATACCGGCCGATCACGTCGCCCACACAGGTGGCGGACTTGCGGAAGGGCTTGTCGGAGGTCAGGTTGTCCTCATAGAGGGCATAGAGGATCCTCCGGTGCACCGGCTTGAGACCGTCCCGGACGTCGGGCAGAGCCCGGTCCACAATGACGGACATGGAATATTCCATAAAGGAGGTCTCCATCTCCTTGACCAGATCGTTGGTAATGATCGCCTGGTTGGGGAACAGAATGTCCTCCGGTTTGTAATCACGATTTTTTGCCATATTATTACATCCTTAAAAGTCCAAATTCACCACGTACTTGGCGTTGGTCTCGATGAACTGCTTTCTGGGCTCCACCTCTTCGCCCATCAGGACGGTGAAGGTCTGGTCGGCGGCGATGGCGTCTCCCAGGGTGATCCGCCGCAGGGTCCGGGTCTCCGGGTTCATGGTGGTCTCCCACAGCTCGTGGGGGTCCATCTCGCCCAGGCCCTTGAACCGGCTGATGTCGATCTTCACGGAGGCGTTGTCTCCCCGGAGCTCCGCGGAAAGGGCGTCCCGCTCCTCGTCGGAGTAGGCCACCTTCTCGGTCTTGCCCCGGCGCAGCTTGTACAGCGGCGGCACCGCCGCGTAGACGTAGCCGTTTTCGATCAGCGGCCGCATATAGCGGAAGAAGAAGGTCAGCATCAGGGTCCGGATGTGGGAGCCGTCCACGTCGGCATCGGCCATGATGATGATCTTATGGTAGCGGAGCTTGTTCAGATCCAGCTCCTCCCCGATGCCGCAGCCCAGGGCCTGGATCACGGGGGCCAGCTTGTCGTTGTTGTAGATCTTGTCGGCCCGGGCCTTCTCCACGTTCAGCATCTTGCCCCACATGGCCAGGATCGCCTGGAACCGGGAGTCCCGGCCGCCCTTGGCGGAGCCCGCCGCGGAGTCGCCCTCCACGATGTAGAGCTCGGTCAGCGCCGGATCCCGCTCGTTGCAGTCCTGGAGCTTGCCGGGCATCCGCTCGCCCTCCAGCACGGATTTGCGGCGGATGTTTTCTCTTGCCCGTCTGGCAGCCTCCCGGGCCCGGTTGGCCATCATGGCCTTGTCCAGAATGGACCGGGCCGCGGCGGGATTCTCCTCCAGATAGTCCGTCAGCTGCTGGTTCACCACGTTGTCCACCAAGGTGCGGATATAGGCGTTGCCCAGCTTCTGCTTGGTCTGGCCCTCAAACTGGGCCTCGGGGAGCTTCACGGAGATCACCGCGGTGAGCCCCTCCCGGCAGTCCTCGCCGGAGACCTTGTCCTCCCCCTTGATGATGCCGTACTTGACGCCGTAGGCGTTCAGCACCCGGGTCAGGGCGGTTTTGAAGCCGGTCTCGTGCATGCCGCCCTCGGGGGTGTGGATGTCGTTGGCAAAGCTGACCATGACCTCGTTGTAGCCGTCGTTGTACTGCATGGCGATCTCCGCCACCGCGTCGTCCTTCCGGCCGGTCATGAAGATGGGGGTCTCGTGGATGGGGGTCTTGTTCCGGTTGATATAGGTGACGAATTCCCGGATGCCGCCCTCATAGCGCATGGAATCCCTGGGCCCGTCGGGGGTCCTGAGGTCGCCGATGGAGATTTTCAGGCCCGCGTTCAAGAAGGCCTGCTCCCGCATCCGCTTGTGGAGGGTCTCGTAGTCGTATTCCAGGGTGTCGAACATCTCCGGATCCGGCTTGAAGGTGACGATGGTGCCGGTGTCCTCGCAGGTACCGGTGACGGTCATCTCCTCCAGGATCTGGCCCCGGGAGAATTTCATGTGGTGGACCTTGCCCTCCTTGTGGACCTCCACCTCCAGCCACTCGGACAGGGCGTTGACCACGGAGGCGCCCACGCCGTGGAGGCCGCCGGAGACCTTGTAGCCACCGCCGCCGAACTTGCCGCCGGCGTGGAGGACGGTGAAGACCACCTCCAGGGCGGGGCGGCCGGTCTGGGGCTGGATGTCCACGGGGATGCCGCGGCCGTTGTCCCGGACGGTGATGGTGTTGCCGGGATTGATGGTGACCATGATGTGGTCGCAGTAGCCGGCAAGGGCTTCGTCGATGGAGTTGTCCACGATCTCATAGACCAGGTGATGCAGACCGGACTCCGAGGTGGAGCCGATGTACATACCGGGCCGCTTCCGGACCGCCTCCAGACCCTCCAGCACCTGGATCTGCTCTGCGCCGTATTCGCTTTCCACGTTGGTTTTCAAGATTTCTTCGCTCATATTGTCATTCCTTTGTTTGGGTTGCATACGTAAGCTGTTGTAGTTGTAGGGAAGGATCTACCCCCGCAGGGGGATCCTTCCTCCCTTCGTCCTTCGGAGCTGTCTGCAGAGGAACAATCACCGCTCCGCGGTTAGATTGTTCCCTACGGAGTCATGTGTTTCGGTCGTAGGGAAGGATCTACCCCCGCAGGGGGGATCCTTCCTCCCCTCGTCCTTCGGGACCGTCTGCCGTGGAACGATCACCGCTCCGCGGTTAGATCGTTCCCTACGGGTCTTTTCTCATAGGTTCTTACTCGTAATAATCGTCTGTTGCCCATTTTGGAATATTATCATCTATGTATTTCCATCTGATTCGATAATCTTCTTCATCTCGAATTACATGATCATAATACCTGGATTGCCATATTTTTTTCCCGAGTTTTCTTGTTGTATTGATTTTAAAAATTCTGATGATCGATGACAACTGTTGCTGTCTCTCATTTATGATTATCATGTGAATATGATTTGGCATAATCACATATTTGTCAATCCCCGGAATTCCCTCTATCACGTCACGGACTGTCATTCCGATCTCTGTTAATTGATAAATCGGCTCCAAATCTGCTCGTTGTGCAGGTCGGATGTCGCACAGTATTTTGCACTTATTTTCCGTGCAAATAGTCACGTAGTACGCGCCGTTTTGTCTGTAATCATACTCCGATAGCCGAATTTGCTTTCTATGATGATATTCCATTGGTATGATACCAATCCTTATATATTTGGAAACTGCCTGCAATGGAACGATCACCGCTGCGCGGTTAGATCGTTCCCTACGGGGTCGTGTGTCTCAGTCGTAGGGAAGGATCTACCCCCGCAAGGGGGGATCCTTCCTCCCCTCGTCCTTCGGGACCGTTTGCCGTGGAACGATCACCGCTCCGCGGTTAGATACCCGCAGGGCACACAGTCGTTCCCTACGGGCGGTTGAGGCTGCGTTTTTCGATGGTGCCGGCGGAGAACTGGGAGAGATACACCCGCGTGAGCCCGTACTGCACCGTCAGGATAAAGGACTTTGGCAGGTCGTCGGTGGCGGGGACGATCTCGCCGTTTTCCTCGGCCTTCTGCAGAAACTCCCGGGTCCGGTGGGACCAGGAGCAGTTGTCCAGATCAAAAATGCCCACGATGGACTTCTCCCGGACCGACATATCGTTGCCGATGGGAACGTACATAAAAAACCTCCGGTTTTTTTTTTAAATTGAGAATTGACAATTGATAATTTTCGGAGTGTTTCAAATTTCAATTTGAAACACACAAATAATTCTCAATTCTAACTTCTCAATTTTCAATTCATTACCCTGCCGTTCCGGATCCGGATGGTCTGTCCGATATCCGTGACCCGGTCGCTCTCGCAGCAGGTGATGAGGACCTGGCCCCGGCGGATCTGGTTGATGACGAAATCCTGCCGGCCGGGATCCAGCTCCGAGAGCACGTCGTCCAGCAGCAGCACCGGCAGCTGGCCCGTATCCTGCTCGAACAGGTCCCGCTCCGCCAGCTTCAGGCTGATGGCGGCGGTCCGGGTCTGGCCCTGGGAGCCGTAGGTCTTCACAGACAGGTCGTTCAGCAGCACCTCAAAATCGTCCTTATGGGGGCCGGACAGGCATTGCATGGACTCCAGCTCCGCCCGGGCATGGCTTTCCTGATGCTCCCGGAGCCGGTCATAGAGCTCCCGCAGGGGCGCCGTCGGGTCCGTGACGGTGGAGACCGTGTCATAGCGCAGGCTCAGCGACTCCCTGCCGCCGGAAAAGGCCCCGTGATGGACCCTGGCCTGGTCCGCCAGCAGCGCCAGGTATCTGGCCCGGGTCTGGATCAGGATTGCCCCGTTCTGGGCCATTTTTTCGTTATATTCCGGCAGCAGCTCCGTCAGGGACGGCCGTTCGATCCGGTCCCGGAGCACCGCTGCCTTCTGGGCATAGTACCGGTTGTATTCCTCCAGGGCCTTGGCATACCGGGGCCGCAGCTGACACAGGGCGTCGTTGAGCAGCTTCCGCCGGTCGGCGGCGCCCTTTTTCAGCACCAGCAGATCCTCGGGGCAGAACAGCACCGTGTTCAGGATCCCGTTCAGCTCCTCCCGGGATTTTTTCTTCACGCCGGAGAGCCAGAGCTGCCGGGGTCTTCTACCGGCAAACAGCACCGCCCGGAGGCTCTGCTCCCGGTCATAGGAAGCCACCCGGGCCTCCAGGTCGGCAAAATCCGCCCCGAACCGAATCAGCTCGGATTCCTTCCGGGTCCGGAAGGCCGCGCCCCGGCTCAGATAACAGATCGCCTCCAGCAGATTGGTCTTTCCCTGGGCGTTTTCTCCCACGATCAGATTGACCCCGGGGTCGAAGGCGCATTGGAAGGCTTCATAATTTCGAAACCCATTCAGAGATAAATCAAGTATTCTCATAGTATCAGCGAATTAAAAATTGAAAATGTAAAATTGAAAATTTGAGGTATTTTCCAATTCATCGAATTGGAAAATGTATTTCAAATCGTCGCGGAGCGACACCGACATTTTCAATTTTCAACTTTCAATTTTCAATTTAACTATCCCTGTGTCACTTTATAGAAGCAGCCGTCAAAGCTGACCCGATCACCGGGACGGAGCTTTTTGCCCCGCATGGTGCAGATTTCCCCGTTGACGGAGACCTGCTCGTTGAGAATGAAGTTCTTGGCCATGCCGCCGGATTCCACGGCGTTGGCCAGCTTCAGAAAGCTTTCCAGCTTGATATATTCCGTTGTGATCGGAATCTCCTGTTCTGTGGGATTAACCCGGCGCACCCTTACCTTCATAATATAATTCCTCTTTTATTGGCGGAATAAAAAATATACAACTTGATGTGTTTTTCAAATTGAGATTTGTGGATTTGTCGTTACAAACACTGCGTAGGGCGGCCTGACCCCAGGCCGCCGCCGACATGCTGGCACGGATCGCGGCGGGCTGAGGTCAGCCCGCCCTACGCAAGATCTCCACAAATCCCGATCTGCAAAATTCAATCATTTTCTATTTTCAATTGTCAATTTAATCTGACCGGCTGAATCAAATACGTAAAGTCCACCTCGTCGGAGCAGGGGGTCAGCAGAATGGGGCTCAGACCGCCGGAGAGCTCGATGGCAACCTCCTCGGTGGGAACCGCCCGCAGGGCCTCCAGCATATACCGGCAGGAGAAGCCGATCTCGGTGTCCTTGCCGTCGCCGGCCAGGCGGCAGCCGTCCTTGGCGGAGGCGATGGTGGTCACGGTCCGGAATTCCGCCCCGTCCTTGGCAAAGAGGCAGCGGACCGGGCTCTTATACTTTTCGGAGACAATCAGACCCACCCGCTCAATGGTGGCGGTGAGCTCGGCCACGTTGGCCACCAGCCGGATGGGACTGGAGGCCGGCAGGAACCGGCGCCACTCGGCGAATTTGCCGTCCAGCAGCCGGCAGATCAGGGTCGCCTTGTCCACGGAGAAGGAGATGTGCTTCTTGCCCAGGGTGAAATGGACCGGCTCTTCGGAATCGGAGAGAATCTTTTCCAGCTCCCGCAGGGCAGCGGAAGGCGCCACAAAGCTCATTGGCGGGAAGTCGGAATCCTCATTGTGGAAGGTCCGCTTGGCCATCCGGTAGCCGTCGATGGCCACCATGGTGAGGGCGTCGCCCTCGGTCTCCACCAGACAGCCGGTGTAAATGGCGTTGGCGCTGTCGTCTGAAACGGCGAAGATGGTGCCGGAGATCAGCTCCCGCAGGGCCTTCTGGGGCAGACGCACCGCGCTTTCCTCCTCCACGGCGGGCAGCTGGGGATATTCGTCCGCCGCGGTGGCCATCAGCTGGAAGGTGGACACGCCGCCGCTGATCTTGACCCGGTAGTTTTCGTCCACCTCAATGGACACGGCCTCGTCGGGCATCTTGCGGATGATGTCCGCGAACATCCGGGTGGGCATGACGCACTCGCCGCCCTCCCGGACCTTGGCCTCCACCCGGACCGTGATGCCGGTTTCCAGGTTGTAGCCGGTCAGAGTCAGATCCTCTCCCGCGCTCAGATAGATACCCTCCAGGAAGGTTAAGCTGCTTTTGGGGCTGACCGTCCGGGAGACGATGGAAATGGCGTTGGAAAGAGAAAGTTTTTCACAGGTAAATTTCATAGGACAGCTCCTTTTTCTTTTTCTTTCTTTTTAGAAAGAAAGGAAGAATATTTATAGTAGTTTTTGTAGTAGAACATGTGGACGGTGGAAAAGTCGGATTTTCACGGAAA
>CACXJE010000051.1 GCA_902767915.1 Oscillospiraceae bacterium
GTATGGCCCGTAGCCGGAAGCTCCTCATAGGTGGTGTAGTCGCAGCGGGAACAGGTGTCGTACGCGTTCCAGCCAACGGCGGTACAGGTGGGGGCCTTCGCGTCGTGATGGATCAGATCGTGGCCCAAGGCGGGAATCGCAACCGTTTCACGGTTCAGTTCCGCGTCACAGACAGCGCAGTAGACCACGGATTCATAGCTGCCGGCTTCTGTGCAGGTGGCGGCAACCTCATTCTCCTTCACAGCCTCGGCGGGGGTATGTCCGGTGGCCGGAAGCTCCTCATAGGTGGTGTAGTCGCAGCGGGAACAGGTGTCGTACGCGTTCCAGCCAACGGCGGTACAGGTCGGGGCCTGGGCATCGTGGTGGATCAGATCGTGGCCCAGGGCAGGAGTCGCAACCGTTTCACGGCTCAGTTCCGCGTCACAGACGGCACAGTAGACAACCGATTCGTAGCTGCCCGCGTCCGTGCAGGTGGCGGCAACCTCATTGTGGCGGCAACCTCATTCTCCTTCACAGCCGCGCCGGGGGTATGGGGAAGCTTCTCGATGGTCTTAGTCTCGCGGGACAGCTCCTCATGGCAGACGGTACAGTAGATCACTTCCTCGTAGGAGCCCTCGGCGGTGCAGGTGGCCGGGGTCTCGTTCTCACGCACAGCCTCACCGGGGGTATGGGGAAGCTTCTCGATGGTCTTAGCCACGCGGGACAATTCCTCATGGCAGACAGTACAGTACGTCACTTCCTCGTAGGAGCCCTCGGCGGTACAGGTGGCCGGGTTTTCATTCTCACGGACGGGCTCACCGGGGGTATGAGGAATCGGGGCAATCTCCCGGGTCTCAGTCGCATCGCAGCGGGAGCAGCTTCTGGTTTCCTCGCCTGCGGTCTTGCAGGTGGGTGCGGTGGTAACGGCCCATTCGCCGAAGTTGTGGCCCAAAGCGTCCACATACGCATCCACGTAGCTGTCGCCGCAGCGGGAGCAAATATGGGTCGTATAGCCCTGCTTGGTACAGGTGGGCTCCATGACAACCGTTGTGTAATCATGGCCAAGGGCTTCCACCGCAACAGTCTCCCGACTCAGTTCCGTACCGCAGACGGTACAGTAGATCACTTCCTCGTAGGAGCCTTCGACGGTGCAGGTGGCCGGGGTCTCATTCTCACGTACGGGCTCGCCGGGGGTATGGGGAAGCTTCTCGATGGTCTTAGCCACGCGGGACAGCTCCTCATGGCAGACAGTACAGTAAGTCACTTCCTCGTAGGAGCCCTCGACAGTGCAGGTAGCCGGAGTCTCGTTTTCACGGACGGGCTCACCGGGGGTATGAGGAATCGGGGCAATCTCCCGGGTTTCGGTCGCATCGCAGCGGGAACAGCTTCTGGTTTCCACGCCTGCGTGCTCGCAGGTGGGCGCGGTGGTAACGGCCCATTCGCCGAAGTTATGGCCCAAAGCGTCCACATACGCATCCACGTAGCTGTCGCCGCAGCGGGCGCAAATATGGGTTGTATAGCCCTGCTTGGTACAGGTGGGCTCCATGACAACCGGGCATAGGAGGCCTGCACCGTCTCGGTCTGGACATGGTTGCTGTCGCCGGTGCAAACCACCGTGGCAGTCACAGAGCTGTTGTCGTCGCTCCAGACATATGACGGTGTGCCCCAGGAATGGATGTGGTTTTCTGCCCACTGGGCGTAGAGTGTCAGGTCTTCGGTCAACGTGAATTGTGCACCCTCTGCATAAGAGGTGCCGGTGCCGTCAGCCTTGGAGTTCCAACCTTCAAAAATGTAACCATCTCGAGTAAAGGAGTTCTGTGCAGCGGTAAACGTGCTTCCTCCGACCTTTCTCTCGGAGGCGATCTCTCCGGTGCCGCCGTTTGCATCATAGCTCAACACCGCAGGCGCAGACGTGGACCAGAAATTGACGCCGCTGTCATTGACATAGCCGTAATATTTTGCTTTTGTAAAGGAATTATAGTCGGTTTGCCCGTCATCCGTCGATGCGTCTTGATTGGTAATGCCCTTAATGGGAACATACGCGACAGTAACACTGGAAGCGTTCTGAGAATCCGACTGCGTCCACTCTTTGATTGTGCCGTTTGAAAGCGCGCCGGTAATATTGACCGTACCGGTCCCGGTAAGGTAGTTGTAGCCATTGCTGTAAGTCGTAAGCCCCGTGAGCTGATTCGTCACATACAGGCCGCCGGCCACATTCAGCGTACCGTCCACGTTCAGCTTCGCGCTGCCGACGTTAGCAGCCGTATTGGAGGCATAGCTCAAGCCGGAGGGTTTGGTGAAGGCTGTCGGGTACGCTGCCGCAGAAAAGCCGGAAAGGGCCTTGAATCCGTAGTCATTCGCACGGTATAGAACGAGCCTCTTTCCGTTCACAATCGTGAGGGTCCCCCCCTCCTTAACATCCACAAGCGCGCCGGGAAGCAGCTTCGTGTCGTAGTTTAATGTAAAGCTGCCGCCGTTCATAACCTCAATCGCGAAGCAGTAGTTGACCGGAAGATCATAATCAGCCGTGTTTATCGTTTCTGAAAAGCCTGAAGCATTTACCGAAATTGAAAACTTACCGGACTGGATATTGCTGCCGTTTTCCGCACGGAAGAACGTTTTATTATTGTAGGGACTCGCAGAGCTGAAGCCCTTTGTTAAGCTGCCGCTGCTGATATTAAACAGGGCGTTGTTTGGTCCGATGGCTGTAACACTTCCGCCGCTCTTTATGCCGCTGATAGAAACGTAATAGTGCGCTGTCAGCGTTGCACCCTGGTTATAAGTTGTCGCCACTTCATTCGTTTTTAAGAAGTAGCTGTTAAACATGAGTGCACCGCCCGACGCTACCGTAGGCAACACATAAACAGACCGCATATCGCGAACTTCCATCAGCTCATGTACAGCACCACCGGAAGCAACGTTCACATGCCCCGGTCCGGTAATCATACCGTAGGCGCAGAGCTTGCCGCCGCTGGCAACGTTAACCGTACCGTTCACGATCAGCTGTCCGACGCCGCCTGTAGCGCGTCCGTTTACGCCGTCATTTGTGCCCTGGACGCCGCTGGCGACAAGGCTTGCGTTGTTTTGAACCGTAACCGTTCCGTTGATTGTCGCCTTGGCGAAAATGCTGATTGCTGTGCTCTCAGCAAGCTGCTGCAGGGTGGCTTCCGCCGGATCTCCCCAACCGCGTTGAATGGAGAGGGTTTTATTGGCTGGAATCGAGAAATCCCCATTTAGCACGATATTTCCCAAAAGCACAACCACATTGTTCGCGCTGAAAGCTTCATTCAGCGTCTTGTAGTAGGCCGTCCCGGCGGAGTTCCGGGCGATATACTGATCCGCCGCGTTTACGGTCGTGCCGGAATAGGTCTTGTAGGAATAGGCTGCATCCGAATAGCCGCTGCTTCCCATGGTGACGGTCACCTGGGGAATCAACAGTGCGTAGGCTGTCGTATCGGCATTCAGAGAAAAATCATAGGTTTTCTGGAAATAATCCGTCCCATTGACCCGCCAGCCGATGTGGAAATAGCCGGAGGGTACCGAATTCACTGACAGGGCCACGGAGGTTCCGCCAAGGGCGTCGGTCAATCCCGCAGCGGTGCCGGAAGCCGGAATGGTAACAGCCGTCCCATTAACGGTAATCTTGCCGCCTCCAACAGGATTGTCCGCGCAGTCGGAGTTGCCCACAGTCAGAGAATAATACTGCGTCACAGGCGTGATTTCAAAATTCGTTACGCTTGCCGTGTAGGTGTAATTCGTTGTATCTACGTCTGCAGAGCTCTGATTGTTAAAGAAGCTGTAGAAATAAATATAGAGATACTCTCCCTGCTGGATTGATTCGGAGATACTGCCCGTCGCGCTGACAGTTTTGGAGAGATCGGTCTTCTTGGTATTGGACCGCACGGTGCCTGCTTTGATCTGGGCAATCGTCGGAGCGTCAGAGGTCGTTTTCAGCGTATAAACCCCTTCCATAATATTGCCCTGTCCGTAGGATTTATCAATTGTCAGATTTGAGGAGAAATCAAAGGTGACATTGATATCCTCCAAAGCATAAATCTTAAGCACCTTCGAGTTTACCTTTGCGCAAAGGGCACCGTTCTCGCCGCATTCTTTGTAGTCGCTTACAGCAGTACTCGACAGAGAGCCCGTTACACCTGTATTTCCGCTGTTTTTTGACCAGGAAAGATCATTTGTCGGTGTAATGACGTAACTATTGCTCGTAGATCCGTTTCTTGACGTGTGATACGAGAAATCATTACCGGGAGCGGCAGTATAGGCACTCGTTCCGGTTGAGCGAGTGGTATACCCGGATGGAGTATAGGTCGAATCGATATCAACGTACGATGAAACGTCGCCGCCTGTCGTTACCGTTGCGACACTCTGCAAGGGATCCGCAGAATCTTCAACAATGATAATCTCCGAGCGCTCATCTGTCTCTGTCGGGTTTTGTACCTGCTCTTCCGCGTAAACATCGGGGAAAAGGCCAAGCAGCAAAACCATAACGATAACCAAAGATAAGAATCGCTTTCCAATCTCTTTTATCATATGTCTACACCACCTTCTGAAAAGATATCTAATGAATTCGACATAACAAACTAAAAATTGAAAACGGTTTCCGAAGTGTTATCTGCTGTTTTTTTTCGGCTTTTTTTCTCTATTTTGTCGTATTGTTGTATAAATTGCAAATCCTATGGCAAGACTCAGCAGCGACCAAATGTGAGACAGGTCGATCACCTTTCCACTGGAGGACGCTCTGAAGAATTCGAGAATGAACCGAAGTACTCCATAGTTGAACATGTAGAAAGGATAGACCGTTCCGAATGTAATTTCCTTGTGAACCCTTGGGATAAAGTACGAAAGGAATACAACATAAAAGATTATCTCAATTTCTCTGGTAGGCCAGCGAAGTGTAGAAGCTTCGCTGATCAATCGGCCGTAGCAGCACCCTTTAATCATACAATTGATCCGTGCAAACAGCAGCGTCGCAATCATGCAAACTGCAAAGATATCAAACACATCAGAAACTGAGCGTTTGAATACCTTTGCACCGAAATAATAGCTGATCGGCATAAGAAAAACTGCACCGTATAAACTCATTCCCTCTCGGCTTCCTTCCAGCATGGCAAAAAGGCGAACGCATAACACACCGTAAGCAACATGCAAAACAGAAAGAAGCAAAGCAACAGGAATACTGATCTGCAGGCGATGGCGCTGCTTTATCAGCCAACAGATCGTAAAAACGGTTGCCGCGCCCAATAGGACAGGAAGAGAGTGCACTTTCAGCCAAATAAAAATCTGATCGATTTTCTATCACCTCATAATCTCTGATTATTTCTACAAAGATTTAAACTTTCAAGCGCTTCGAATACTCATTAAGGTGTCAACCCCATTCACCGGTCCATGCCTTCCTTGTTGCAAATCCAGCATGCAGCGCAGAGAACGGTAACACTCTGTTTCCATTCTAAATATATTTTTACATCTTATTTATACTATATAGTATAAATGATTCGACTGCAAAAGGCAAGGGTTTTTTGAGATTTATTCAATCAATTTTTTACATTCTATGCATTTTTCGTTGAATTTAACGTGAATAATGTCAAAAAGTAAGTACAATTCTTAAGATATCTCAACATGTCGGAGAAGGTAGTAAAAATATTACACAAAATTATCAAAAAGAAATAAAAAGTACTTGTAATTTACAAAAAGAAGCGTTATAATGTTTTTGTAGAAAACAGATACGTATACAGGGAAAGTGTTTCCATCCGTCCGAAGCCCCCCTGTATGCCGCTTATATAAATCCATTCCGTAAGGCAGGTAGACGATATGAACGAGCAAAAGAAAACCCCCGAGAAAAAAGACAAGGGCGGCAGGGTCGGCACCGTCATCGGCGTGATCCTCTGCGTGATCCTGATCCCGATTCTGATCGTCAACGTCACCATGATCGTCAAGGGATATACAAATAAGGAAAAGGTCCCCACCTTCCTGGGGTATGCTCCCATGATCGTCCTCTCTCCTTCTATGGATCCGGCCATCAAGGAGGGCGACCTTGCCGTCGTGAAATCCGTCGAGGTCTCTGATATCAAGGTCGGAGACGTGATCTCCTTCTTCGATCCCGACAGCAGCCAGGGCAGCGTCCTGACCCACCGGGTCACCGCCATCAACCAGACTGAGGCCGGAGAGATCACCTTCACCACCAAGGGCGACGCCAACAATGCCGAGGATCCCTCCCCCGCCCCCGCCGACAGTCTGATCGGCGTCTATCGGTTCCGGATTCCCGCAGCCGGCAAGATCGCCATGTTCCTGCAGACCACCCCGGGCTATATCGTCAGCGTGGCGCTGCCGCTGATTCTGCTGGTGGCCTACGAGCTGATCCGCCGCCGCCGGTACGACAAGGCCAAGAACGCCGACACCCAGGCCCTGCTGGCGGAGCTGGAGGCCCTGCGGGCCAAGCAGGCCCAGACCGAGGCCAAGGAGTCCGAGAAGCCCGCCGAGGAATAACCGGCCTGACGCACCGCAGCTGTTCCCGGGTTCCCGAGATTGCCACGGCCGCAAGCAGCCTCGCAATGACAGAAAGGACTGTTCCCTCTTCCTTTTTCCTTATTACATTTTACTTATTTCCTAATCCCTGTCCCCTGTTCCCTGTTCCCTGTTCCCTTAAAAAAGTGTATTCTTCCCCTGGAAGCCACGCCGGGGGTGAATATAATCCGTATTCTCCCCCCTGAGGGGAAGAATGAAACCCAAGCCGAAAGGCAAATACCATGAAAGGAGTTTTTCTGAGATGAAGAAAAACAAGATGCTGAGAATTGCTTCCATTCTTTTGGTCGTAACTCTCCTTTCCACCTGCGTCATCTCCGGCACCTTTGCCAAGTACGTGACCAAGGCCGAGGGCGAGGATCAGGCCCGTGTCGCCAAGTGGGGCATCGTTGTCTCTGTCGAAGGCGATACCGCTTTCTCCAAGCAGTACAAGACCGACGATGAAGCCGCCAAGGCAGCCATTGAGTACAGCGTCGTGTCCCAGAAGGACGATAACGTTGTCGCTCCCGGCACCACCCAGGGCTCTCTGAAGGGTTCCGTTAAGGGTACCCCCGAGGTTGCCACCCGCTACGCTCTGACCATCAAGGATTGGACCGACATCGTCCTGCCCAAGGGCACCTACACCGACTACACCGAGTACGTTCTCGGCGAAGGCTACAGCAAAGAATTCACCCTGGAGAATGACTATGCCCCCATTAAGTGGGACATCGTGTGCAAGGACACCGAATCCGGCAACGAGATCATGAGCCTGCTGGGCGCTGCGGCCAAGAAGATCGGCACCACCAAGGAAGAACTGAACGCCGCCGGAGTGTATGGCTTCTCTGCGACCGAAGCCAAGGTCATCATCAGCACGTACAAGGACGCTCTGATCGATCTGCTGAAGTCCGAGATCCCCAGCATCAAGAATGCTGATATCGTGATCGATGGCGACAACCTCACCATTTCCGCCGACTTCGAGCCCGGCAAGGAAGTGCACTACACCTTCGAGCTGCAGTGGAAGTGGGCTTTCGAAGGCCCCACCGCGAACGTGACCTCCACGAATCTCAACGCTGCTATTCTTGACCCGGAGACTGTTGACAAGGCCGATACCTTCCTGGGCAACTGGGCGGCCAAGGAGTTCTTCCAGGAAGACATCCCCAACTGGACCGCTCCCAACGGCGGCAGCCTGGAAGTCAAGGCTACCGTGATCGCTTCCGCCACTCAGATCGACTAATCTCTGATTTCTGAGCTACATAAACTCATAAAAGCTATCCATTGCCCCCGTCCATACGTGGCGGGGCGGGGGCAATGGACCGTTTCCCGCGACAGGCGCCCACAGCATCGCTGCGGACGGCTGTGACCGGAAAGAAGCACGCAAAACGATCCCGCAAATGTTATCTGCTGACCGTTCGCATTTTTGATATTTTGTGATATACTTGTCATTTAAGATTGGAGGAGCTTTCGGCGTGAAAACCTATGATGCGCTTCGCAATACGAAAAAAAGCCACTTTACCCTCTGGGTCGTGGTCATAACGCTGTTTGCGCTGGAGGCCTGCTCCCTGTCGATTCTGTTCAGCCAGCAGCGGTCCTATTCCAAACCCAAGCCCACCACCGTCATCTCTCTCACCGAGGGCAGCGACATCACCCAGCTGGAAATCGGCACCAGAGATCTGAACGAGCACAACAGCTACCGCCTGCCGGACACGAGAACCGCCTATTACGCCCCCTATCGGGGCGGTCTGAATCGGTTTGTCTGCCTGGACGAGAACAGCGACAAGGTGGGCTTCTGGACCTCCGACGCGGACAAAATCTGGTCCACCCACACGGACATTGAGATCTTCCGCCTCAAGCACGACAACAACGGCGACGGCGTTTTCACCGTTGTGACCAGCGACGGAGACAAGGTCTTCGCCCCCGGTACCGAGAACGACTACACCTTCACCATCAAGAACACCAACTCCGTTTCCCTGGATTACATCCTGGAGGTGGAGGCCTTCGTCAAGACTGACGTGGACGGCGTGGAACAGTGGCTGCCTATCCAGGGCCGCCTGTACAACCACTACACCGGCAAATACATGGTGGGCTCCGCCACGGAATGGCCCGACGTGCTGGAGCTGGACGGCGCCGGAGAGGAAGGCGTCATCGCAGCCGGCAACGTCAAGGACTACACCCTGCAATGGCGCTGGCCCTTTGAGCGGGGCGAGCAGATTCAGGAGGGCCTCTACAAGGGCGACTACACCGAGGACTTTTACGACACCATGCTGGGCAACCTGGCGGTGGATCACGATCTGGAGCTCCATATCATCATCCGGACCTCCGCCTGGCTGGACGAGAATCCCGATAAGCCCGGCGGCAATCCCCCCTACACCGGCGACGACAACAGTCCCACCGGTTGGATCATTGCTGCGGCAGCCGCACTGGTGGGCATCATCATTTTGCTGATTGTGCTTCGGCGCGACAGCCGGAAGGATCGTCATGCGGAATAAAAAGCAGGCAGAAACAAAGCGTCCGGTGAGCCGGACCGTATTTCGGGTTTTCATCCTGTTGCTGATCAGCCTGATCGCGGGCAGCGCGATCTACTCCTTCAACGCCCGGCAGGTGCTGCACGATCAGATGCCCATGCCCCTGGGCTTCGGCGTCTCCTACGTGCTCTCCCCCAGCATGGAGCCCACCCTGCGGGTTGACGACCTGGTGTTCATCCGCTCCTCCGATTCCTATCGGGAGGGCGATATCGTCATATTCCAGGAGTCCAACAGCCTGACCATCCACCGGATCATCCACGTTGACGGCGACACCGTCACCACAAAGGGCGACAACAACAATTCCCCCGACGCACCCATTCAAAAGTCCAGCATAAAGGGAAAGCTGGTCTTCTCCGTGCCGTTTCTGGGGGCCCTTGTGCGGCTGCTGCAAACCACCGTCGCAAAGATTCTTTTGATTGTACTGGCAGCCCTGCTGTTCAAGCTTTCCTGGCGAAAGGAAAAGAAGCAGGACGATGAGACCCTGGAGCAGATGAAGGCGGAGATTCGCAGACTGAAGGCACAGCAGCTCCCGGAATCCGAAGCGGAAGCCACAAGCTCCGAATCCAACCCGGAAGAAAACGCATCGCAGCCTGTTTCGCAGGAATAACCTTAAAGAAGGAGATCGGAAACATGAAGGTTCTACATAAACGAAATTGGGCGCTTTGGTCCGCCGCGGTGCTGTTCTGTCTGGTTCTGATTTCCACCTCCATGAATTCCGGCATCTATGCCCGGTTCCGCACCTTTGTTGCGGGAAATGATTCCGCCAGAGTCGCCGCCTTTTCCATAGACGCCGAGATGACGCCGGACAGCTCCAGGGAAAACGCCTATAAGTTCAGCTACAAAAATAATTCCGAGGTGTCCGTCGCCTACACGTTGGAGATTGCGCTGCAGCAGAACGCCGGCCAGGTTACCGCAGTACAGCTTTATAAGGGCAGTGAAATGAAAACGGGTCACCTTGTGGAGAACAAGGTGACCTTCAAAGATGTGGGCAGTCTCGCTCCCGGCGGCTCTACTGGTGAATTGAAGATCGCTTTTGTGACGGACGGCTCCGCCGAGGGCAGCGCTGACGCCCCGGATTTTGACAACGAAACGGTTCGCAGCGCGGAGAGCACGATCCCGTTCACCGTTTCCGTTGTCTTCACGCAGATTCAATAACGGAGGGCTTTCTATGGAACATAACGAAAAACCGCGCCGTAAGCTTTCCAGAACTCTGCCGGTCGTCTGCCTGGTTTTGATCGTACTCAGCGTGATCGCCGGCGGCGCTTACGCAAAATACCGGAAGACCGTTGTGATGAACGACAATATCGTCGTGGGTAATCGGCTTGTGGAGGCATTCACGTTGGTTGAGCACGAGGCCGTCCTGCAGGACGGCGTCTATCAGCTCACTGATAAAACCACCGTTTCCGATTCCCTGCTCTATATCCCCGGCGCTGTGATCCCCATGGATCCGACCCTCACGATCGCCGGAAAATCCGATATCCCTGCTCTGCTCTACGTGGAGGTCATTGACAAGAACCCGGACGGCCTGCTGCATTATCAGCTGACAGAGGATTGGACTCTGCTGCCGGAAGTGAAGGGCTATCACGACGGGACCGTATACGTCTATCAGAACGGGCGCGCCCTCACGGATTCCGACAATCTCAACGAGATCCATCTGCTTCGCGACGACGCTGTCACCCTGGGTGAGGAAGCCGCTTCTGCGGTGGAACCCCTCCAATTCTGCGGCTACCTGCTGCAGAGCGACGGCAGCTCCACCCCCGACGCATTGTTCACCGCACAGTTTTCCAGATAACCGGCTCTCCCCTCTCCGGTCCGCTGCCGGATTGTCTGCTTGATACTCTTAAGGAAAGGCGAAACAGTTATGAAAAAACGTGTGATCGCTGTATTATTGATATTGCTGCTGCTTCTGATTCCCAGCGTCACCGGCGTCTTCGCGGAGCCGGACAACGAGGATCCTGCCCCGGCCGCCGAAACGGAGGCACAAACCGAAGCCCCGGATCCCGCTGAAACGGAGCCTCCTGCGGAGCCCTCGGAGGACGTGCCCACCGAAACGGAGACGCCGGCTTCCGAACCGGACGTACCGGAGACCGAGGCGCCTTCCGAGCCTGCAGGACCCGTGACGTATACGGACTTCGCGCCGGATCTCGCCCCCACCGACACGGAGCCCGGTCGGGAAAGCTCCCACAACGTGGACGATCCCTCCCAGGTCCGCTACCGCTACTATTGGGTCGTTCGGGTGCACTCCTTTGGCGACGCGTCCTATTCTGAGGCAAAAGCCTATATTCTCAATTCTGACGGTTCTGAAATCTTTACGGAGGAACGGACCAATCAGACCGAAGCCGTGATCTCGAAGCCGGCGGAGCCCACCCGTGATTTTGCTGAATTCCACGGTTGGTACACGGATCCGAGCTGTAAGGACGGCAGCGAGTTTTCCTTCACAGAACAGACCTTCATTCACGGGCACCTGGATCTGTATGCCAAGTGGATCGAACACCAGGGCACCATCACCATTCAGCGCCCCGGAAGCGATTCCGGCAGCCAGTCCTTCTGGTATACGATCACCGGAACCGACGGCAGCAAGCTCCAGGCAGCGATCCCAGACGGAACAGACACCGTCACGATCTCCGGCGCCCGTTACGGCGTGACCTACACCGTGACCGAGCAAACCGCGTGGAGCTGGCGGTTCCTGTGCAGGCAGAACGCCCAGACCGTGAAGCTCACGGATGCCGAGCCCAGCGCAAAGCTCACCTTTGAAGGAAATCAAACCATCACCAAGTGGCTCACAGCCCTTTCGCAGTTGACGCAAACCATTGGATAGGAGTGATGCAGATGTCTGAAAAGAAAACGAATTTCAGCCCCTGGAAGCTCCTGGCTGCATTGCTTGTCGTCGGAGTTTTGGTTGGGATCTTCGCAGCCACAGGCGTATTTGCCAGGCTCTTTGATACCACCTCCGTGGTGGAAAACAAATTTGAAGCGGCGGAGCCGGGCAATGCGATCCATTCCGAAGCAACGAAGGGAGACACTACCCGCTATACTGTTTCAAACACGGGTAATCTGCCGGTCCTGGTCCGGGTGAAGGTTCTGGTGAACTGGGTGGACGAAGCCGGCAATCCCATGCTCTATCCCCCGGAAAACGGAACCTATCAGCTGAAAATGGGAACCGGCTGGACCCAAAGCCAGAAAAGCGATGCTCCCGATGAGGGCTACTGGTATTATAACGGGATTCTGGAGCCCGATGCTGAAACAGCCCCTCTGATCAATCAGATTACCGCAGAAGGCGGCAAAATCCAGCTGACGATTCTTTCCGAGACCATTCAGACCACCCCGGAGGAGGCCGTCGCAGAAGCCTGGGGAATGCGCTACAACGACGGAAAATGGACCAGGGCCAATTGAAGCAGCAAAACAGGAAAGAAATGAGGCTCCCTTCTGAACGACGGCAAAAGGCCTTCTCGCAGCTCTGACGCAGGTTCCGCTGGCAACTGCGGCTTGCTTAATCAGAGAACGCAAAGC
>CACXJE010000052.1 GCA_902767915.1 Oscillospiraceae bacterium
GGAAAGTTGACCCGAGGCGGTTTTACCGAGCCGACCGCAGCCATATCCATGAACGGTAATTTTGCGCCTGTTTTGAGTGTGGACTGCACGCTCTCCCACCTGCGCAGGCAGAGCGAGGAAGCAAAGGCCGTCCTTGCCCCTATGTTTGCGGCCATTGAGGCCGTTGCCAAAGCCCGGCAGTTCTCGGTGGAAGGGCTGATGGCTGCCGTGGGAAATAACACGGCACGGGAAATCATGGAGATGGTGCAGATCCCAGCGGAGGCGATCCTTGAGATCGACAAGGCGCTGCATCAAATGGTCAATCAATTGGAGGGTTAATATATGGTCAGAATCGATTCCCCTGAAGTGCAGGCGTTTGAAAAAGAGCATCTGACGACGCTTCGCTCCCTTGCGCCGGAGTGCATGGTGCTGCTGAAAAAGAACGGAGATTTCCCGCTTTCCGTTCCCTGTGAGATCGCTCTCTACGGTGCGGGCGCCCGGGAGACCATCAAGGGCGGCACCGGCAGCGGCGACGTGAATGTGCGCCGCTATGTAACGGTAGAGGAAGGCCTGGAAAATGCCGGCTTCACCGTCACCACCAAGGCCTGGATGGAAGGCTATAAAGCCGCACGGGAAGCCGTGATTCAGGACTTCTATGAAGGCATTGCCAAGGAAGCAAAGGAACTTGGAAAATCCGTTTTCCTGGTCGGCATGGGACGGACGCCCTCCGAGCCCCGTTATGAGCTTCCATTGGAAGGCAGGGGAGAGGTCTGCATCTACGTTCTCTCCCGCAATTCCGGAGAAGGCGCTGACCGTCCCGGAGGCGAGGGCGATTATCTGCTCACGGAGGATGAAACGCGGGACATTCTGGCCTGTGCCGAAACCTACCGGAAATTTATGCTGGTGCTGAACGTGGGAGGCCCGCTGGATCTTTCCCCCGTGCTGGACAGGGTGGAAAACATTCTGCTCTTAAGCCAGCTTGGGAGCGTCACCGGCGACGCCTTTGCGGACGTGCTGCTGGGAAAGGCCAATCCCTCCGGCAAGCTCACCACCACCTGGGCCAAGGCGGAGGACCTGCCCACCATCGGAGACTTTGCCCAGCGGGACGATACCCGCTACCGGGAGGGCGTGTTTGTGGGCTACCGCTATTATGACGCGGCAGACGTCAAGCCGCTCTTCCCCTTCGGCTGCGGCCTGAGTTATACGGAATTTGAGATGGATTGCACCGGCTTTTCCGTGGAACACGGGACCGTGACCGTCCGGGCAAGCATCCGGAATACCGGCCGCTTCCCCGGAAAAGAGACCGCGCAGCTCTACTACTCCGCCCCGGGCGGAAAACTAAAAAAGCCCCTGTGGGAGCTGGGCGCTTATGCCAAGACCCGGGAGCTGGCCCCCGGCGAGTGCGAGACCCTTGTGCTGAGCCTTCCTTTGGAGAATATGGCCAGCTGGGACACGGAACACGACTGCTGGCTGCTGGAGCAGGGTGAATACCTGTTCCGCCTGGGCGATACTGCCGTCGGGATCGTGTCCCTGGACGCAGACGCGGCTTCCGCCCGGCTCAGCCATTCCGGCGGCGAGGCGGATTTTGAGGACTGGCAACCCCGGATTGCGCGGGAGATTCCCGAGAATCTGCCGCGCATCCCGGTCTCCGCAGCCGCCCTTGGCCGCCTCGGACATTATGACCGGGAGCGGCTTGACCGGGCGCACATCGGCTTGGAGGACCTGTCCGCCTTCTCTGACCGGGAGCTTGCGACCATCTGCGTGGGAAAGCACTCGGACGCAGAGGGCATGGCGGCCATCATCGGTAATTCCGCTTCCCGTCTGGCGGGCGGCGCGGGTGAAACCGCGTCCATTGTAACGGAAAAGGGTTACGGCACGATCGTGATGGCAGACGGTCCTGCGGGGCTGCGTCTTGCCACCAAATATCTGGAGACAGAGGATGGCCAGGAGGGGCTGGATTCCGGCGCCTTTGACAGCGTTCTGAATATCCTGCCTCCCGAGATCCAGCAGTTGATCCGCATGAAGCTGCGGCAGAATGAGGAAAAAGCCAAAAACCATAGGGTTCTTTATCACTACGCCAGCGCAATTCCCATCGGAACGGCCCTCGCGCAAGCGTGGAATCCGGCTGTAGCGGAAGCCTGCGGCGATCTGGTCGGAGCGGAAATGGAGCTTTTCGGCGCCAACGTCTGGCTGGCACCTGCCCTGAACATCCACCGCAGCCCGCTCTGTGGACGGAACTTTGAATATTACTCCGAGGATCCTCTGATTTCGGGTAAGACTGCTGCGGCAGTGACCCGGGGCGTGCAGGGGCATCCCGGCTGCGCCGTCACCATCAAGCACTTTGCCTGCAACAACCAGGAGACCAACCGCTTCGGCTCCAACAGCGTGGTGTCCCAGCGAGCTCTGCGGGAAATTTACCTCAAAGGCTTTGAGATCTGCGTAAAGGAAGCCGACCCCAAGGCGCTGATGACTTCTTACAATTTGCTCAACGGCATCCATACCGCAAACCGCGGTGATCTGATCACAACGGTACTGCGCGGGGAGTGGGGCTTTGAAGGCATCGTCATGACAGACTGGGGCACCACCAATGACAAATTCAACCTGGGCGTCTACGGCGCATCCAGCCCGGCCCTCTGCATCAAGGCGGGCAATGATCTGATGATGGCCGGCTCCAAGGAGGACGTGGAGGGTATCCTTTCCGGCCTGCGAAACGGAAGTCTGAGCAGACAAGCCCTGGAGGCCTGCGCAGGCCGGGTCCTCGCTCTGTCCCAGGCACTTTGCACGGCCAATCGCGGCATCGAAAACGCGTGAGGGCAATTAACAATCAAAAACCAGTGTTTGATTCCTTCGTTGCCAAACGGACGGTACAGGAGCTTGCCTGTACCGTCCGTTATATAAAATTATGTGAAGATCAATTTGGCTTTTATTATTTCCATTGCTCGATTGTGAATGCTGTTCATGCGTCGGATCCATTCCATTTGATTGTCAGCCTTGAGCTGCTCGGTGATACTCTCGCGGTCAGCCATCTGGCGGATTAGCAGCTCCAACATTTCGTTGGCCTGCCGGTCGATTTCCTCCAGGTGAGCGTTCAGAGTGCCTTTGAGCAGCATGGCGTCAAAGATGCCCCGGTGCCAGGTGCGGAGGTAGTCGTGGCGCATGGTGCCGAATTTGCCGATCCTGGGTGCCTCCGGCGCTTCGAGATCTGGGAGATAATAGTCCCCATGCTGGGTATAGGACAGATTCAGAGAATGATTCGCGGCTTCACTTACTTGTACAGAAAAATCGGTGTTCATTGAAATCTCCTTTCTAAGTCACATTTTCAGAACGGATTGTTTTCTTTCGATGCAAGTGAGCGCTGTAAAACATCCAACAACCATCCAACAAACTGCTGATTTTCTGCATCAGCAGCGACGTCTGCAATTTTGGGCCTCGATGGCCGAAAAACCCTGATTTTTCAAGGGATTTCACGGCATTAGAGTCCACTTTACGATACAGACTGAAACGTTCTTTTTTAAGTTCAGGTTCTAGTGTCCACTCCGGACGTGCGGGTTCAACTCCCGCCTCGCGCACCACAAAAGACGGTCACCCGCAGGGTGGCCGTCTTTTGTGATATTCGGGGCCCGGCAGACGAATCCCTTCAGGGAGTTCAATTCCCGCCTCGCGCACAGTGAAAGAAACCTCTTTTGCCTACCGGGACAAGAGAGGTTTCTTTGCTTCTTGACACCGCAGAAGGGGCATATTATAATCATTCCGACAAATAAGCGTTTGCGGAGGCAATTATGCTGCTGAGAATAGTGAAATATTGTGATCTGGATGAAAGAAAGCTGATGGACGTGTATTCCGAAAGCAATTATGAGAACACAGATTATTTTTTTCCTGACGAAACAGATAAAACTGCAGCCGTCCGGAAGGTTGAAGCGGGGTTTCTGAATTATCTGAAGGACGACTTTTTCAACATGACAGATGCTGCATACTGGATCCTTGAGATAAACGGTGTGTGGGTCAGTGCATTAAGAACGTGCAGAGTTCAAAAAAGGCTGTACTATCTTGAAGCACTCGAGACCCGTCCGGATCACAGAAGAAAGGGATACGGAGCCATACTGCTTTCCGGTGTTGCGGATTCCTTGAAGAAAGACGGTCCGTTTCGGCTTTGCAGCTGCGTCAGCAAAAGGAATATCGCTTCATTGAGGACGCATGAAAAAAGCGGATTTCAGATCGTATCTGAAATAGGGTATGACTACCTGCAGGAGGAAGCAGACGATCATGATTTCGGTTTGGAATATTGTTATTCCGGAGCGTGATCAATTTGGATTTGACGAGACGAGGCAATAGGCACCAGGCAATAGGTAATAGGATAACGCCGTAGGGGGCGGCGTCCTCCGCAGCGAAGCAAGTCCTTTAGGGGACGCCCCGCAGATATCAAAAAACGGTACGTTCGGGGCGTCGGGGACGCCGCCCCCTACGGCGCGCCAAATCCCGGTTTTCAGACCGCTTTACAGGAACGCTTTCCTGTTTGCTTTGCCGCTGTTTTCCGGCAGGAGATTCCCTTTGAAAAATAGTCGTTGTAATTTATGAAGGGATATGTTATAATACACAGAGAAACCATAGGAATCCAATGATTTCTTTGTGTTTTTTTATCACTATGGCATCAACCGCTTTATGGAGGTTATATTATGTGTGGTATCGTTGGTTATTTGGGTAATCAGCAGGCGGCACCTATTTTGCTGGACGGTCTGGCAAAGCTGGAATACAGAGGCTACGACTCCGCCGGTATCTGCGTGATGTCTGACGGGGAATTGAAGGTTTTCAAGGCCAAGGGCCGTCTGGCGAATCTCAGCGGCATGATCGACGGCGGCCGGACGGTTTCCGGCACCTACGGAATCGGGCACACTCGCTGGGCTACCCACGGTGCGCCCTCTGACGTGAACAGCCATCCCCACATGGCAGACGCCGGCAAAATCGCCGTGGTACATAACGGCATCATTGAAAACTATCTGAAGCTGAAGGAGGACCTTATTAAAAAAGGCAAGAAATTCCGTTCAGAGACCGACACCGAGGTGGTAGCCAACCTGGTGGAATACTATTACGACAAGCTCCAGGACTTCCCCCGGGCCGTGCGCCGGGCTGTGGGTCAGCTGGAGGGCAGCTACGCCCTGGGCATTCTCTGCCAGGATCTGCCCGGCACCATGATCGCGGTGAAGAAGGAAAGCCCGCTGATCTTCGGCTTCGGCGAGGGAGAGAATTTCATCGCCTCCGACGTGCCCGCGATTCTGAAATACACCCGCAAGGTGGTCTATCTGAACGACGGCGACACCGTCATCTTCACCAAGGACAGCGCCCGTTTCTACGACGCCTTCTATGATCCCGTGGAAAAGGTTCCCGAGACCATCGACTGGGACATTTCCGCCGCCGAAAAGTGCGGCTACGATCACTTCATGATCAAGGAGATCCACGAGCAGCCCAAGGCTGTCCGGGGCACCATTTCTCCGAGAATCCGCGACGGCCGTGTCGTCCTGGACGATATCAAGCTCAGCAAGGAATACCTGGAAGAGCTGAAGCGGATCTATATCGTGGCCTGCGGCTCCTCCTACTACGTGGGCTGCCTTGGCAAGCATATCCTGGAAAAGACCTGCCGGATCCCTGTGGAACCGGTTCTGGCCTCCGAATTCCGGTATTCCGAGCCGGTTCTGGGCCGGGATACCCTGGTTCTCATCATCAGCCAGTCCGGCGAGACCGCCGACACCAAGGCCGCGCTGATGGAGGCCAAGCGGCAGGGCGCCAGAACTCTGGCAATCGTCAACGTGGTGGGCTCCGCCATCGCCAAGGAGGCGGACGACGTGATCTACACTTGGGCCGGCCCCGAGATCGCCGTTGCCACAACCAAGGCCTTCTCCACCCAGCTTTCCGTGATCTACCTGATCGCCCTGTACATTGCCGACCTGCTGGAGACCATCCGTCCGGAGGAGTACAGCGCCATCATCGCCGAGATGCTGAAGCTGGATTCCAAGATCGCCCTGTGTCTGACCCCGGACAATATCGCGAAGATCCGCTACTACGCCGAGCAGTATTTCAAGGTTCACGACGCCTTCTTCATCGGCCGGAACGTGGACAGCGCCATCTGCCTGGAGGGCAGCCTGAAGCTGAAGGAAATCGCCTACATCCATTCCGAGGCCTATGCTGCCGGTGAGCTCAAGCATGGCCCCATCTCCCTGATTGAGGAGGGGACGTTGGTGGTGGCGGTGGCAACCGTTGACGCCCTGTTTGATAAGACCATGTCCAACGTGAAGGAGGTCCGGGCCCGGGGCGCCGACGTCTTCGGCGTTACCACCGAGAAGCACGCGGCTGAGATCAAGAAGACGGTGCCCTCTGTGATCACGGTTCCCGTCACCCATCCGATGCTGCAGCCCAGCCTGACCATTATCCCGCTGCAGGCCTTTGCCTATTATGTAGCCCTGCTCCGGGACTGCGACGTGGACAAGCCCAGAAACTTAGCGAAATCCGTTACAGTGGAATAATCCATCTATGATTTGAAAGCGAGGAATTCAATATGTCAAAGCTGCCGTCCAATACGATCTGGAGCGATCGGAAACGGACCTTCTTCGGCCTTCCCTGGACCTTCACGAAATACATTCTGACCGACGATAAGATGCTGGTGATCAAGGGCTTCCTGAACCAGAAGGAAGAAGAAATCCGCCTGTACCGGGTCATGGACCTTTCCCTGAAGAGAAGTCTTTTCCAGATGTTCTTCGGCATCGGCACGATCACCATGAAATCCGCCGACCAGACCGAAAAGATGCTGGCCATCAAGAACATCCGGAATTCCAGAGAGGTGAAGGAGCTGCTTTCCACGCAGGTGGAGAAGCAGCGGGTTGCCCGGGGCGTAACCGTCCGGGAGGAGATCACCAACCCCATGGACGCCAGAACGAATCGGGCCAAGGAGGTTCAGGAGCAGATCACGGACCGCTACGTGTCCAAGGGCTACGCGAAGTCCATCCTGTTTGCGATTCTGGGCGTCCTTGCGCTGATCGCCGGGCTGCTGTTTGTAAAGATGCCGGAGGCCGGTGCGGACGCTGCCTGGCTGAAGACTGCTGGCCATTACGCCCTGCTGATCGTGGGCGGACTGCTGATCCTGTTCGGCATTTGGAGCCTGCTGTCTACCCTGGCCACCAGAAGCAAGGCGGATAAACGATAACCCCAAACAGATTCACAAACGCGGCTGTGTGATGCCTTCACACAGCCGCGTTTGTGATGTATGGTCGATAAAAATGGATTACTACAAGGGCATGCCGGAATTATTTCGCCTTTGTCACTTGGGGCTCCTGCCGATCAGCTTCTGCAGCGCATCGACTGCGGCATGGGGAAAGGCCTGCAGAACCTGGGCCGTGATTTTGTCGTAGGAGGCTTTCGGCGCTCTTTTGTAGGCGGCGGAGATCGCGGGATAGCCCCATTTGGTTTCCGGGGTCTGCACCAGAGACAGGTGCCAGCCGTAGGGAAGACCTGCCCGGTTGACCCGCTGCCGGAAATCCCCCAAAATCAGATAGGTGCGCATCTGCAGGTCCGTCAGAACCCCTTCGAAATTCTTCTCGCCGCCTTTTCCGAAGCCGGCAGCCTCTTTCAATTCGTTGGAATACAGCACATCCCCGCAGCCGGTTTCATCGGGATGAAGGGCGTCATACAGCTTTTTCCAGCGGTGGGGTGCAAGGCCGTCCTCCCAGAGGGCGTCGAAATCATAGCCGCTGCGGCGGTAATTCGCAAAGTCCGGGAACCAGTCCGCGGAGAGATAGCCCGCCTTCCGGTCAAAGAACTTGCCGTAGGCCAGACCGGGCCGGGAGGCCAGCCGGATCCGCCACTCCCAGGGGTCTGTTTCCGGGTCGCCGGTCCACCAGGCCTCCGCCGCCGTGTGCTCCTCCACAGAAAAGCCCGGGATCTCATTGGAAAACAGGGGCAGAAACCCGACCTCTTGGATCAGCCGCTCCAGCGCGTCGGCGGAGCGCAGACAGTCCGGATCTGTCGGAGCACAGCCCTTCATGTACCAAACGCCGTTGACGGTTTCCATGGCTACAGCACCCGATTGATGGGGCAGCCGTCCAGCCAGGCCCGCAGGTTGTCAAAGACGATCCTTGCCCGGAGTGTCATGGATTCCCTTGTGGCAAAGGCCACGTGGGGCGTCACCAGAGTGTTGGGGGCCTGGAGCACCGGGGCGGAGGGATCCAGAGGGGGCTCCTTCTCGAAGACGTCCAGGCAGGCGCCGGCGATGACGCCCTCCTTGAGGGCCTGGGCCAGAGCGGTTTCATCCACCACCGGGCCTCTTGCTGCGTTGACCAGCAGGGAAGCGGGCTTCATTATGGAAAGCTCCCGCTGTCCGATCAGGCCCCTTGTGGAGGCGTTCAGGGGGCAATGGAGCACCACGATATCGGATTGCGCCAGCAGAGTGTCCTTGTCAGTCTGGGTCACGTAGTCCGGCGCATCGGGATGGACCGTTCTGCTGTGGGCCAGGATGTTCGCCCCGAAGGCGTGGAACAGCTCCGCGGAGCGGGTGCCGATCTTGCCCAGGCCGAGGATGCCCACGGTCTTGCCCCGGAGCTCCCAGCCCACCAGACCGTCCTTGGTGCCGCCGGTCCGGCAGCGGTCCTCCACCTGCCGGAGATTTCTGGCCCGGGAGAGCACAGCGCCCAGCACCAGCTCCGCCACGGCCTCGGTGGAGTAGCCGGAGGCGTTGCTCACGGTGATCTGCCGATCCCGGGCCGCCTGCAGCCCCACGTGGTCCACGCCGGTGAAGGCTACGTCGATGAATTTGAGGTTCGGGCAGGCTGCGATCACCTGATCCGGCATGGGCATATTGGCCAGGATCATGGCGTCCGCGTCCTTTGCCTGCTGAATCAGCTTTTCCACATCGGTGGTTTTCGGGTAGGAGGTGAAGGTGACTTCTCCTGCGAATTCGGCTTCCAGCGCTGCAAGGGCCTCCGGCGTGATGCCGAGCCCTTCCATCAATACGACTTTTTTCATAGGAAGGATCCTTTCTCTGATTGATTCTGCGTTTTCTCTATTATAGGTCCTGTATCGGAAAAAATCAAGCGGCGGTTCATCGCCCCGGCAGGATCCTGCATGAAAACCGGAATCCGGGAAATACTACCAGGCAGAACGTATTTCTTCGGAGGGTGTATGCAGGGAAAGGTAGAGATCTGCGGCGTGAATACCGCAAAGCTTCGCACACTGAAGCCCGGAGAGCCGGAGGCGCTGTTGCGGCGGTGCAAGCAGGGAGACAAAGAGGCCAGAGAGCAGTTCATCGAGGGCAATCTGCGGCTGGTGCTGTCGGTCATTCAGCGGTTTATGGGGAGAGGGGAGAACCCGGACGATCTGTTTCAGGTGGGCTGCGTGGGATTGTTGAAGGCCATCAACAATTTCAATCCGGATCTGGACGTGAAGTTCAGCACCTACGGGGTGCCGATGATCGTGGGTGAGCTGCGCCGATACCTGCGGGACAGTTCTCCCATCCGGGTCAGCCGGTCCATCCGGGACCTGGCCTACCAGGTGCTGCAATGCAAGGAGCGGCTGCTCTTGAAGCTGGGCAGGGAAGCGACCCTGGAGGAGATCTCCAAGGAGCTGCAGGTGCCGCTGGCTGCGGTTTCAGAGGCAATGGACGCCATCGCCTCACCGGTTTCCCTCTATGACCCGGTGCACAACGACAGCGGAGACCCTCTCACCGTCATGGACCAGATCCGGGACCCGAAAAACAACGATGAGCGCTGGATCGAGGAGCTGACTCTGAAGGACGCCATGTCCACCCTGGGGGAACGAGAAAAGAGCATCCTGGCCATGCGGTATTACGACGACAAAACCCAGGTGGAGGTGGCCCAGGAGATCGGGATCTCCCAGGCCCAGGTGTCCCGCCTGGAAAAAGCCGCCCTGAAACGGCTGAGAAAGGAAATCCTGTCATAAAAAACGGACCGTCTCCGATGATCGGAGGCGGTCCGTTTCGCCGTTTTTACAGCGGCTCGTCGGTGAGGCTTTCGAATTCCGCGGCGACCTTCTCAAAGGTTTCCTCGTCCTCGATGTCGAGCAGCTCGAAATCGTCCTCCACTTCCTTGTAGCCGTAGAGGTAGACGTCCTCGCTGCCGTCCAGGGCTTCCAGGGCGATATAGTCCTTTCCGTCCACGTCGAACACGCCCATAATGCCGCATTCAAAGCTGGCGCCGTCGTCAAAATCCAGGGTGATGATTTCGTCTTCTCCGTACTTGTTGGTAGCCATAGTATTGTTCCTCCATATTATGATTGCTAAATTGATCTTACATGAAATATTGGCCTCAATCCTCCCGGAACATCCGGAAGGCGGTGGGCAGGGCGTAAGAATCCCGCAGGGCCTCCGCATCCGCCCAGGTAAAGCAGTCCGGACGTTCGGCGCAGGTGAGATAATAACAGCGCATGTCCCATTGGACGTGGGTGAAGATATGGGTCCGGTGTACGAGCTTCTCGATGCCGGTGGGACGGGCCCCCCAGGCGGCGGCCTGATCCAGGGCCTCCTGGGCCTCCAAGGGCCTCCTGGGCCTCCAGATGACCGGGCACGTTGGGGAATTCCCACAGGGCGGCCAACAGTCCGGCGGCGGGACGCTTCCGCAGAGCAAAGGCCTCGCCGCAGTTCAGCACAAAAACCGTCAGCTTTTCGGCCTTTCGCCGCTTTTTTTCGGCGCGAACCGGATAGGACGCCTGGCAGCTCTCCCGGCAGGCCAAGCAGAGCCCGGAAAGGGGACAGGCCTCGCAGCGGGGCGCGCCGTTGGGCACGCAGACGGTGGCCCCCAGCTCCATCAGAGCCTGGGTCATGGTTCCGGCGCCGGCTGTGGGATAGACCTTCTCCAGCTCCCGGCGAACCGCCTGCTTCACAGAAGCCTCATCCACGCAGCGGGGATCCTTCCGCAGCCGGCTCAGAACCCGCAGCACGTTTCCGTCCACCGCCGGGGTGGGCAG
>CACXJE010000053.1 GCA_902767915.1 Oscillospiraceae bacterium
GAAAACGGCGGCGTGTTCTGCCAGGCCAACTGCTGGGCCATCATGGCCGAGGCCCTGCTGGGCCGCGGCGACCGGGCCTGGAAATATTACAAGCAGATCATGCCCAATGAAGTGATCCAGAAGGTCGGCGTGGAGCGCTATCACGCGGAGGCCTACGCCTACTGCTCCACCTTGCTGGGCAAGGACAACGAGAAGTTCGGCTGGGGCTGCGTTTCCCAGGTCACCGGCACGGCAGCCTGGATGGATGTGGTGGCGACCCAGTATCTGCTGGGCATCCGCCCCACGCTGAAAGGCCTTTTGATTGACCCATCCATCCCCGCCCACTGGGAGGGCTTCACGGTGGAGCGTACCTACCGGGGCTGCCGCCTGACAATCCGGGTGGAGAACCCCGATCACGTTCAGCACGGGATCAAAGAAATACGTGTGGATGGGATAAAAGCCAGTCTGGAGAACGGGCCGCTTCTGACGGAATCCATTCTGAGCGGCCGGTCAAAAGCAAGGATTCATGTAACCATGGGATCCTAAAGGAGAAGGACAAATGGAACAGAAAAAACACAGAAAAGCGAAAAAGGTCCTGCTCATTCTCGCCTGTGTCATCGTCATTCTTGCGGTGGGCGTGTTTGTGCTGCTGAAAATGACCTTTCTCAAAAGCTTCCCGAAGCTGAAGGGCGAGCCTGAAATCGGGAAATGGTATGAGGTGGCGGTGGAGGGCACCCAATCCTCTGACGGCAGCGAGTGGCACGGAATCTTCAGAAAGGGCACGGAGAACAAGGTCGTCGTCTATTTCTTCGGCGGCGGCGTGAGCATTACGCCGGAAACCTCGGAAGGCGGAAACAAGTTCTATGCCACAAATATGACGGGGCAGGACTTCGTGGCGGAAGGCGGGATCGGAAGTAATGCGGAGAACAATCCCTTCAAGGATTGGAGCTTTATTGTAATTCCTTACGCCACCGGCGACTTCCATTCAGGCACAGGCACCTATGAGGGGAAAAAGACGGTCTACCACACCGGCTACAGCAACTACGCCGCTTTTGTGGAGCAAATCAAGCCCTATGTGGGTGAGCCGGACACCCTGTTGGTAACAGGCTTTTCCGCAGGCGGCTTTGCCACCTCGCTTCTGGCAGACGACGTGATCGACCGCTTCCCCAGCGCGAAGAATATCACGGTCTGTGTGGACAGTTCGCTGCTGCTTTATGACGGGTGGCACGAAACGGCAGTCAATCTCTGGCAGTCACCCAAGGAAATTTCCGACCGTCTTGTGACGGATAATCTGGTATTGGACAGTCTGACCGCACTGCATGAAAAACGCGGCGACAGCGTCAAAATCCTGTTCGATTGTTCCTACCGGGACGATACGCTGATGCAGTATCAATCCTACATCAACACGGGGAAGATGGACAAAACCAAGGCGCTGGGAGACCAATTCCAGGCCGATCTTACGAAGATGGTTGCAGGGCTGCAGGAGAATATTCCCGGCGTCGGGATCTACATTTGGAGCCATGCAGAGGACGCTGAAACCCACAATACACAGCACACGATTATCTCCAGCAATGTGTTTGACAAGCTGGAGGATGGTGTCAGCGTTGCGGACTGGATCTATGCCGCGGTGAACGGCGACGTACAAAGTCATGGTCTTTCGTTGCTCGAAAGATAAATGAGAAAGGGTTCAAAATGAAGAAAGTGCTAATAATCATGTTGATCCTCTTGGGCGTTCTTGTTGCAATGGGGATTGCTGCATTCTATTACATCAAGTCCATGATGCCCAACGGAGGCGGAAACAACGATATCGTAGAGGGCTATTACAAGAGCTTCCGATCCGATGCAACCCTGGAGATGAAATACGCCCAGCCCGGAGCCTATGAAACTGCTTATACAGAGTTTCCTTCTGAAAACGCAGCCATTGGAAAAGTGCGCGTTTGGTACCCAAAGGAATTGGAGAAGGGCGAACAAACCTGGCCGATGATCCTGGTGGTCAACGCCAGCGGAACGCCCGCTTCTTCCTATGAGCCCTTTTTCCCGCGTTTGGCATCCTGGGGCTTTGTCGTAGTTGGCAACGAGGACGGCCAGACAGGCAATGGGGAAACGGCTTCCATCACTTTGGATTTCATGCTGAACATTCCCGCCGACAGTGTGCTTTCCGGAAAGATCAACTATGACAGCATGGGCGTGATCGGCTATTCCCAGGGCGGAGCCGGGGCGATCTGCGCCGTAACAAACTATGAAAACGGCGCACGCTACAAGGCGATGTTTACGGGGAGCGCCGCTTATCCCACCCTTGCCAAGAATATGGGCTGGGAGTATGATGCCTCCAAAATCACGATCCCGTATTTCATGGCTGCCGGTACCGGCAAGTCTGACGATTCAGGCAAGGATCCGGAGAAAAGCTACGGCGGCGTATCGCCGCTTTCCGCACAGATCGCAAATTATAACAGCATCTCCGAAGAGGTGCCAAAGGTCCGGGCAAGGGCCGTGGGGGCAGAGCACGAACAGATGCTTGCACGCTCCGACGGATATATGACAGCCTGGATGCTTTATCAGCTCACCGGTGACGCGGAGGCGGGCTCGGTATTCCAAGGGGAAAACGCGGAAATCCTCCACAACGCCAACTGGCAGGATGTGGAGAAAAATCGTTGAGACACAAAAGAGGCCGGCAGGCCGGGAGGATTCTCCCAGCCTGCCGGCGCTTCGTATTTGCCGGAACCCTGACGCAGGTCATTCCGTCTCCGGCGCTGTATTTATCCTTCGGTATTTGTCCGGCGTCATCCCGTACAGCTCCTTGAAGCTGCGGATAAACTGGCGGGTATCCTTATAGCCGATTTCATCACAGATGTGATCCAGCTTCCAGCTCTTGGTTTTCAGCAGCTCGGCCGCCTTTCGCAGCTTAAAATCCTTGACCGTCTCGGAGAAGGACCGTCCGGCCTGCTCCTGAAACATCCGGCTCAGATAGGATTCATTGTAGTGAAACTCCGCCGCCAGATCATGCAGCGTCACGGTGCGATAGTGATTGTACATATAGTTGATCATGTCCAGCAGCCGCTGGTCCCGAAGCGCAATGCTGTAGAGCGGCTGCATCGTGTCCATATACCTTTGAAGAATATAGGTGATGAGGCAGGCTGCGGCACCCTCCATCAATTCCTTGCGGTAAGGAAGCGCAAGCTTTTGCTGCTCATACAGAAACAGCAGCATGCTCTCCGCGGCAGGGTCTTCGCCACACTGAAAACTGATAGGGTAGATCATGGTGGGCAGATGGGGAATGCTCATCTTCACAAAGTGGCTGAGCCGGATCTTCATGGTAAGGCACAGGGAGTCGCCTACTGCAATGAGCTGGTGCCGGTTGGGGACGGGAACCAGAATAAAGCTTCCTTCCTGTTGGATCACCTCGTTTTCACCGATCCTGTGGATGCAGCTTCCCCGCAGAACGTAGGCACATTCCACAAATTCGTGGGCGTGTGTGGGGATCTCAATGTAACGGAGCAGCTTTTCCACGGCGACGTCTGAATCCGCAGGCATGAAATCCGCTTCCGTCAGGCCGGTTGCGCCATATTTTTCATGAAAGGAGGCTACGATCTGGCCCTGCTCCCGCAGGGCGGGCGGGTCGTTGAGGGTTTCCAGGGTATGCGGGTCGGTCCCATGGGTCATCAAGTATAAGTATTGCCCGTGACGAAGCATGGCCCCGGTCCGGCAAAAGGAGTCATATCCCGCCTTCTCATAGGGGTCC
The DNA here is from genome assembly GCA_902767915.1 of Oscillospiraceae bacterium. Lineage (GTDB taxonomy): Bacteria > Bacillota > Clostridia > Oscillospirales > Oscillospiraceae > JAFRPC01. Next base: position 3,719 of record CACXJE010000053.1, read on the forward strand.
AGTTGGGACAGCTCCTGAATCAGAGATTGATAGCTTGCCAAAGTATCCCTCCGTTCCTGCGCATCGTTGCTTCTGGGATATTTCTATTATAGCTTCTCAAAAAGCAAAATTCAACCCATCAAATACGTAAAACAGCGGCATTTTTTTATTTTTCCGACTGCGTATAATAGAATCAGAACAAAAGGGAAAGGACCTGGAACATGGGAAAACGGCTGAACGATCTGAAATGCAGGCTGATCCAGAAAGCGGTCTATACAAAGCTCTACAAGGGGCACAAGCCCAACGAGTGGGAGCCTTGGCATGCGCCGGAGGTGAAGAAGCTGGAAAACGGCCTGGTCTGCCGCAGCGAAGTGAAATACGGCGAAAATTATCCCAACAGCTTCGCGGATATCTGGTATCCGGACGAGAGCGGAGAGAAGCGGCCCGTGGTGGTGTACTTTCACGGCGGCGGCTTCATTTTCGGGAACAAATCCGCAGGCGACCCGATGCAGACCGGCGGAAGGGGCGTCGGGAAGCTGGAAGCCATCGTCAAAGCGGGATACATTCTCGTGAACGCGGATTATGCCCTGGCGCCGCAATACCGGTTCCCGGTGCAGATCCGGCAGACGGATGAGCTGTTCCGCTATCTGATCGCGCATCAGGAAGAGCTGCACCTGGATCTGTCCCGTGTCTGCCTTTCCGGAGGAAGCGCCGGAGCCAATATGACCGTCATCTACGCAGCTTGTGTCTGTAATCCCGATTACGCTGCTCTGCTGGGCGTCGATCCCGTGATGACCCGTGAAACCCTGAAGGTCCTGGCCATCGACGAGGCCGCCCTGGATGCCAGCGTCTTTGACAAAAACATGTACGCCATGCTGGGCTGCGCCACAGGCGCGAAGCGCAACACGCCGGAGGCCGTCGGCATCCTCAACGCGAAAAACTATCTTCGCGACAGCTTCATTCCCAGTTGGATCAACGCCTCCAACGAGCCCAACGACGAAACCGGATACTTTATCACCGAAGCACGCGGCCTCAAAAAGAAGCTGGACGAGATCGGTGTTCCCAATGAACTTGTTTTCTTCCCCGGGGCAAAGCTGCCCCACGGCTATATGGATCAGATGGATGCCGAGCCCCACGCAATAGAGGCCTTTGAGCGGATGATGAACTTCATTCAAAAATACATATAAGGAGAAACGAGCGATGGCAAAGAAAGAACGAGTGAACAAGCATCCCGACTGGCGGCTCAGCACCCGGGAACGCTTCAACTACTATCTCTCTGACAGCGGACGGCTGTTCGGAACCTCCGTATTTCAGACCTTTATGACCGCGTTCCTGGCCCTGCGGGGCGTCAATTTGGCGGTTCTGGCCAGCGTGCTGCTGGTGCTCAAGCTGATTGACGCGGTGGACGACGTGGTCTTCGGCTACCTGATCGACAAGCTCAAGATCACGGAATGGAAGGCCTTTCGCAAGCTGACCGGCGAGGGCAAGTATCTGCCCTGGTTCCGGCTGACCTTCTTCCTGTTTCCCCTGTTCACCGTCGTATTTTATCTGATGCCCTCATCCCTGCCTGTGGGCGCGAAGATCGCCTGGTTTGTGGTGAGCTATCTGCTCTATGACTTCTCCTGCACTCTCAACGAGGTACCTATGAATTCCCTGGTGATGACCCTGACGGACAACACCGAGGAGCGGACCCACATCATCACCGTCAAGGGAATCATCACGGTTCTGGCTGCGGTGATCGTGGGCGTTGCGCTGAACTTCCTGGTGGATCCGGTGGCCGGCCCGGGCTTCAGCTTCACTTCTGTCTCCATCGGGGCCATGATCCTTTGCACGGCAATCATGATCCCGCTGGTTCGAAACGGCAAGGAATACAACACGGAACTGAAAAACGTGGAGGAAGAAAACCAGCACGAGGGCTATACCCTGCGGGATATGTGGAACTGTGTGAAAACCAACAAATACATGACGGTCTACCTGGTTTCCACCCTGATCGCGGGCGTCACCGCCACGTCCTCCGCTGTTGCCTCTCTGATTTCCTTCTATCTCTTTGACGGAAAGACCATGATCACCTCGCTGCCGGTACTGATCGCCTTTATTCCGGGGCTGGTTATCAATACACAAGCGGACAAAATCTCAAAACGCTTCGGTCGCCGGAATTCTCTGATCCTCCTCGGCCTTGTGTTCGGCGGGATGTACATCTTGCAGTATCTGGTAGGCTATGAGAACATCGGGGCCTTCATTGCCCTGAGCACCATTGCGGGGCTTGCCAATTCCCTGCGTTACGTGTTTATGAACTTCATCGCCCCGGACACCATCGAATACACCCGCTATAAGACCGGAAAAGACTGCGCCGGCATATTCTACTCCCTGAACGCCTTTGTCAGCAAGGCCGTCGGCGGCGTTGGCGCCAGCATCGGGCTTCTGGTGATGGGACTCTACGGCTGGCACGAGGTCCAGGCGGAGAGCTATCAGCAGCTGCTGGACATGGGCATGGCCGTGGGCCAGGCGGGCTATCAGACCCCCCAGGCCATTCACGGCATGTGGGTGGTCTACGCCCTGATCCCCGGCATCGGCTTCTTGCTGTCCACATTGATCCTGTTGTTCTACAAGCTGAAGGACAAGGACGCGGAGCTGATGGCCAAGTGCAACGCCGGACAGATCAGCCGCGAGGAATGTGAAGCTCAGCTTTCGAGGAAGTATTGATGAAACGGGAAAACTTCAACGGCGGCTGGATGTTCTGCCGGGGCAGCGGAACGGCGCTGGAGCGCACGGTCCATGGCGCACAAACACCGATCCCGGTCACGCTGCCCCACGATGCCATGATTGGCCGGGAACGGGACCCTCAAACACCCACCGGCAACGCCACCGGCTATTACCCGGCTGAAACCGTTCACTATACCAAGGAATTTACTTTGGACGAGGTTCCCGGCGCGGCATACCTGGAATTTGAAGGCGTCTATCACAACACGGCTGTGTACGTCAACGGCTGTCTGGCGGAGCAGCATCCAAACGGCTATACTGCCTTTCCAGTGGACCTTTCACCCTTCCTGAAGAAAGGAAAGAACACGGTCAAAGTCCTGGTGCGAAACGGCGTTCCCTCCAGTCGCTGGTATACGGGTACCGGTATTTACCGGGACGTATGGCTGCTCCGTGTGGGCAGCGTCCATATCGCGCCAAACGGCGTGAAGATCACCGTGACGGAAGCGGATGAGGAAGCGGCGGCACTGCTGATCCAAACCACGCTAGTCAACCGGGAAGGAAGACAGCAAACACTCCGTCTGCGTCATCGGATCGGCGACACAAAGATCAGCGCTCCGGTAACGCTCTTAGCCGGCGAAGCCAAGACGGTGACGCTTCGCTTTACGATGGAGCATCCAAAGCTATGGAGCGTTGATAATCCCTTTTTGTACGATTGCGAGACCGAACTGGAGGGGCTGGACAGGGAGCACACCCGCTTCGGCGTGCGAACGCTTTCTCTGGACGCCCGGCGTGGGCTGCGTGTCAACGGCGAGCCCATCAAGCTTCGGGGCGGCTGCATCCATCAGGATCACGGCGTGATCGGAGCGGTGGAGCACCGGGCACTGACCTTCCGGCGTATCCGGAAGCTCAAGGAAGCAGGCTATAACGCGGTCCGCTGCGCGCATTTTCCAACCAGCCGGGCGGTGCTGGAGGCCTGTGACGAACTGGGTATGCTCGTCATGCTGGAGCTCTGCGACGCCTGGACGACGCCGAAGGTGGAGCTTGATTATTCCGCCCATTTCCTTTCTCATTGGATGGAAGACGCTGCGGCCATGGTGGAGCTGGCTTACAACCATCCCTCGGTGATCTTCTATTCCATCGGCAATGAGATCTGTGAGGTCAGCGATCCTCACGAAGTGCAGTACGGCAGGCAGATCTGCGACCATATCCGTGCAATGGATCCTTCGCGTTATCTTACCAACTGCGTAAACCCGGTGCTGTCGCTGATGGAGCGCATTCCGGAGCTGGCTGTCAAAGCCGGGGCGGACATCAATTCCATTCTGAACGGAAATGCAGAGGAGCTGGCAAGACTGATGGCCTCCAGGGAGATTGGCGAGCCGCTGGAGGAGGCGTTCAGTTATCTGGACGTTGCGGGCTACAATTACGCCACCTTCCGCTACGAAGCGGACGCCGCCCAATATCCACATCGGGTCCTGCTGGGGGCGGAGTGCTATCCCGGCGCGCTCTATGAGAACTGGAGGCTCTGTGAGAAGCTCCCGCAGCTGATCGGGGACTTTGGCTGGGCGGCCTGGGACTACCTGGGGGAGGCCGGTGTCGGGCAGCACCGCTACGGCGAAGCAGTCGAGTACGATCTGTACGGCGCCTACCCCTGGCGGAGTGCGGGCTGCGGTGACTTCGATCTGATCGGTGACCGCCGTCCGGTATCCTACTGGCGGCAGATCGTCTGGGGCCTTCGGAAAGAGCCCTATCTTGCCGTGCAGGACCCCGCCCACTACGGAGAAACCCAGTCTCCCACCCGCTGGGGCTGGTCGGACGCCCTGCGGAGCTGGAATTACCGGGGCTATGAAGACAAGCCCATCGTGGTGGAGGTTTACTCCGACGCCGACGAGGTGGAGCTGCTTGTCAACGGCCGCTCGGTCGGGAAACAAAAGACGGAGCGCTGCAAGGCGCTGTTCGATACCGTTTACGAGCCGGGTGAGCTGAAAGCGATCAATATTCGGGACGGAAAGAGCGCAGAACAGGATCGGCTGATGACGGCATCCAACGAAGTTCACCTGGAACAGACAGACCTTGACGGCGGGATCATCGAGCTCTCCGTTAAGGACAAGCAGGGCATCCTCAACCCGGAAGCGGTGCTGACCATCACGGCGGAAACGAATGGAGAGCGCAGCATCTTGGGCTTTGGAACGGCAAACCCGAAGAGTGAAGGAAACTATTTCGACAAGACCATCCAGACCTGGCACGGCCGGGCGCTCATCGTGACGCGCGGTGACGGAGATTTGAAAATCGAGGTGCAATGATATGGCATTTACGGCAATCAAACGGGCGGTGATGAACGCCCGCTTCCATAAGGTCAACAAGCATTACAAGACCGATCCCGTTGTTGGGGATCGCAGTTATATCCAGCGCGAAGGCAAGGAGCCGGTGGAAGTGCTCTTCTACTATCCCGAAAAGCGGGAAAACATGCCGGTATTCGTCCAGATCCACGGCGGCGCCTGGGTCGGCCTGGACGCGGTGGACGACGACCGCTATTGCCGGCGACTGAGCGAAGAGCTGGGGGCCTTCGTGGTCAACGTGAATTACAAGCGGCTCTATGACAAGAGCTTTCCCTATCCCCAGGAGGAGGTCGTGGATACCGTCAAGTGGCTGAAGGCCCACGCAACGCAGCTGGGCATCGACCCGGACAGAATCATCCTCTCCGGCGGCAGTGCGGGCGGTCATCTCACAGCGGGCTCCGCCATTCTGCTGGCACAGCAGGGCGTTCAGATTGCGGGGCAGATCATGGAGGTGCCCTTCCTGGACTTCACCCACACGATTCCCATCGACTTCCCGGAGGGGGACAAGCTCTACAAGCTGATGTTTGAGCTCTATCCGCCCAAGCTGCCACTGGACAGCGAGGTGCTGTCCCCGGCGGCGAAGATTCGGCCGGAAACGCTGAAAAAGCTCTCTCCGGCGGTGGTCATTGTCTGTGGCCGGGACCCGCTGCATCCCCAGGGAGAGCGCTATGCGGAGCTTCTGAAACAGCACGGCAAACTGCTGGATCTGAAGATGTACAAGGATGGTTATCACGGCTTCGGCACAGATAAAGCTGAGGAAAAGCCGGAGCAGGACAAGCTGCGGGAGGACTGCTTCCGCTATAAGGTGGAAAAGGCAAAAGAACTCTATGCGATGCGCGGGGAGGAGAACCATGGCAAAGCGGAAAACGCATAAGGAGGGTCGGCGCGGCTGGCCTCTGTTCAACCGGCTTTTGGCCGACTATATCGAGCTGACACGCTTCCCGGAGCTGCCGGATCAGCCGAAGCAGGGCAAAAACTACGAATACTGGCCGGAGGGCGCTCTCTGCGCCAATGGCAATCCCTATCACGGCTGCATCCGTCTGGGCAGCGCCAATAAGCTGATGATTGGTTTTTCCGGCGGCGGTGTTTCGGTGGACGCGCATACCGCGGCCAGGCCCCAGCGCGTGGGCGGAAAGGGTGAGATGTTCTACTCCGACGACGTGCGCTTCGGGGACGTCATTCTCCGCATGGGAACCTTCGGACAGTCAAAAAAGAATCCCTTCCGGGACTGGAATCTGATGTTTGTAACCTATGCAACCGGAGACTTTCACTGCGGAACCGGGGATTTCCCCTATACAGACCTGGATGGAAAACCGGCCGTGCTGCATCACCACGGCTATACAAACTTTCAGATGCTGCTGAAAAAGATCAAGGAACTGGTGCCGAATCCGGAGCAGATTCTGGTGACCGGGTTCTCAGCCGGAGCCTTTGCTACGTCCCTGCTGACTGACGCGGTGGCTGCCGCGTTCCCCCAATGCCATGACATCACTGCCTGTGTGGACAGCGCCATGATGCATTATAACTGGCAGCGGGTGGCCCGGGAGGTCTGGAAAGCGCCGGAGGAGATCGCGGCACGCCTCTCCGGAGACGAGATTGTCTCCGACAGTCTGTTGGCACTTCATAAGAATCATCCCGAGATCAAAATCCTGTATTGCTGCTCGGTGCGGGACTGCTCGGTGCGGGACGCTGCGCTGACACAGATGGAGATGTATTTGGAAGATGGCCGCTGGATCCCGGACAAGGCCGCAGGCGTGAGCTTCCAGCGGAAGCTGAAGGAAATGCTGGATCATCTGCAAAAGGAGATTCCGAACTTAAGCACATTTATGTTTGACACGCCGGATAAAGCCAGTAAAGAGGCCAACCTGACCATTCACTGCCTTTGCGGTTCCAACGCCGCTTTCACCACTGTCGTAGACGGTGTAAGCTGCGCCAACTGGATGATGCGCGGCGCAAGCGGAGAGGTGTTGAAACTGGGGCTTGAATTGCTCTGAAAGGAGATTGTGACATGAAAGCGCAAGAGATCGTTTTATGCGAAGAAAGAAATGTTACGCTGACCGCCTACATTCAGGAAGTCGATGGCGAGTTTGGCTTTTCCAAGCGGCCCGCCATGCTGGTGATCCCCGGCGGCGGTTACGCCATGTGCTCTGACCGGGAGGCAGATCCCGTGGCCACGGCCTATCTCAAGGCGGGTTATCAGGCTTTCATCCTGCGCTATACCTGTACGCCCAAGGGGAAGTGGCCGCTGCCTCTGGAGGACTATGAGCAGGCCATGACGCTGATTGAGGACAATGCGGAAGAGTGGCACATTGATACAACGAAAATTGCGGTCGTCGGTTTTTCGGCTGGTGGACATCTCGCTGCCTGTGCCGCGACTGTGGCAAAGCATAAGCCTGCCGCTGCAGTTCTGGTCTACCCGGCAATTCTCAAGGATATCTGCGATCTGTGTCAGCCCGGTATGGCTTATCCCCATGAACACGTCACGGCAGAAACCTGCCCCTGCTTCTTTGCCGCAGCCCGGGACGACCGCACGGTGGATATTTCCAATACGCTCCGCATGGAGCTGGCTTTGGCGGAAAAGGGCGTAGCCTTTGAGAGCCACATCTATTCCTACGGCGGGCACGGCTTTTCCACCGGCGAGGATTGGATCAACACCAATTCCGTCTGCCCGCGTCTGCCGCGTTGGGTGCCGGACAGCATCGAATGGCTGGGCGAGGTCATGGGAAAGTTGACCCGAGGCGGTTTTACCGAGCCGACCGCAGCCATATCCATGAACGGTAATTTTGCGCCTGTTTTGAGTGTGGACTGCACGCTCTCCCAC
>CACXJE010000054.1 GCA_902767915.1 Oscillospiraceae bacterium
CGGGCAATACCCGTGAAGGGCACAATGTCTGCCCGCAATAAACCTCCCCTAACACCGCAAAGCGGTTTTAGGGGAGGGGGGACCGCCGCAAGGCGGTGGAGGGGTTTAATTACCCTGCAGAATAGTGTAGCGCGGGCAATACCCGTGAAGGGCACAATGTCTGCCCGCAATAAACCTCCCCTAACACCGCAAAGCGGTTTTAGGGGAGGGGACCGCCGCAAGGCGGTGGTGGGGTTTAACTACCCTGCAGAACAGTGTAGCGCGGGCAATACCCGTGAAGGGCACAATGTCTGCCCGCAATAAACCTCCCCTAACGCCGCAAGGCTTTAGGGGAGGGGGACCGCCGCAAGGCGGTGGTGGGGTTTAATTACCCTGCAGAATAGTGTAGCGCGGGCAATCTGCCCGCGAAAAACCTCCCCTGCTGCCGCAAAGCTTTTGGGGAAGGGCTCTGATGATAAACGCGATGGAAAGGAGTTTGTTCCCATGAAACGTATACTTTGTCTGTTTTTGACAGTTCTCTTGATAATCGCACTTTTCGCCGCCTGCAAGGCCGCGGAAAAGCCCGGTGCCTCTCCGGAGACCGACCCGAAGCAGGAGGAGCCCAAAACCTTCGAGGGCTGCACAAATGCGGCCGCCTGCGGCCTTAACCGGGAGGACGACATCTGCTCGGCAGTGATTCTGAACACCGACGAAGGCAAAATCGGCCTGCTGATCCCCCGTGGAACAATCATCGAGCTCCCACCCGAAAACGACGCGTCTGCTGTCAGCTTCAAGACAGACGGCATCGCGGAGAGCTTCTATTTCAACGGGGATACGGAGGTCCGTGCCGAGGGCTGCGTCAAGATGGAAAAACCCAAGGACCTGGAGTTGACCGAACCCGCAGAAGCCTGGTACAAGCCGGAAAAGCTGACGGTTCTGACGAATTACGTGGCCCCGTCGACTACGGCAAAGCCTGTGATTTACCTCTATCCCGAGCAGGAGACAGAAGTGAATGTTCGCCTGGATTTTGCCGGCGATCTCACCTGTACCTATCCCGCCTACGGCAATGGCTGGACTGTGACCGCAGCCCCGGACGGAACCCTGACCGATGCTGCCGGCAAGATCTACAGCTACCTGTTCTGGGAGGGAGAAAACGGCTGGGATCCGGATTTCAGCAGAGGCTTTTGCGTTCCCGGAGCTGCGACCGCGGCCTTCCTGGAGGACGCGCTGCCGAAGCTGGGGCTGAACCCGGCGGAGGCCAACGAGTTCATCGTCTACTGGCTGCCCAGAATGCAGAGCAACCCCTGGAACCTGATTTCCTTCCAGCAGGAGGCCTACACAGACGCCGCGAAGCTGGACGTCAGCCCGAACCCCGATACTGTGATCCGTGTCTTTATGGCCTGGCAGAAGCTGGACGCCCCGGTATCTGTGGAGCCCCAGATCCTGGAGACCCCCACCCGCACCGGCTTCACCCTTGTGGAATGGGGCGGCCGTGAAGTTTGCGCGCCGTAGCAGCGCAGCCGGGAAGGCTATGCGCCGTAGCGGCGCACAGTGTGCGCCAAAAAAAGAACAGGAACCGCTTGTCGGTTCCTGTTCTTTTCGTCCTGCGAAGGGAGATCTTACTTAACCTCGACCTCGGCGCCGGCAGCCTTGAGTTCCTCGGCGAGCTTCTCAGCGTCTTCCTTGGAGATGGCTTCCTTGATGGGCTTGGGAGCGTTGTCAACCAGTTCCTTGGCTTCCTTCAGGCCCAGGCCGACGTTCAGCTTGGAAGCGCCAGCGGACTTCAGAATGACGTCGAACTCAGTCTTCTCTTCGACTTCGGCAGCACCGGCAGCGGGACCGGCAGCAACAGCGGCAGCGGCGGCGGAGACACCGAAGGTCTCTTCCAGGGCATGAACCAGCTCGGACAGCTCGAGCACGGACAGATTCTTAACTTCCTCGATGAGGGCAGCGATCTTTTCAGACATTGTATTATCCTCCAATTATTAGTAGTAGTTGATTTTTTGTTTTTGGATTACTCTGCGGGGGCTTCTGCGGGAGCGGGGCCGGCCTTCTGTTCCCGGATCTGGTCAATGACAAAGGCCAGAGAAGTGATGGGAGCCAGGAAGGTGCCGAGGACCTGCGCGATCAGGGCATTCTTGGAGGGCAGTTCGCCGAAAGCGTTGAGCGCGTCAACACTCTGAACCTTGCCTTCTACGATGCCGCCCTTGATCTTCAGGACGTTCTTGTTCTTCTTTGCGAATTCGCTGACGATACGAGCGGGAGCAATGGGGTCGTCCGTGGTGGTGGCCATGGAAGTGGTGCCGTTGAGAACCTCGTCAAACTCCTTAAAGCCGGCATTGTTGGCGGCAAAACGGGTGAGGGTGTTCTTGACAACGGAGTACTCCACGCCGGCTTCGCGGAACTTGTTGCGGAGCTCGGTATCCTGAGCGACAGTGATGCCCTTGTAGTCAACAAAGACAACGGCGGTAGCAGCGTTGATCCGGTCGGTCAGCTGATCTACGATCGCCTTCTTGCTTTCGAGTACCTTAGCGTTGGGCATGTTTGGTTGTCACCTCCGATAAAATAAAAAATGTGTCCATGCGGCCAAAGAACGCAAGGACACCGTAAAATGTCATATCGCGGAACCTCGGCGGGATTTACGGTCGAAACCACCCGCTGTCTTTGGCAGCTGCATTATAATAGCAGAAACTTCATACTTTGTCAAGTGCAAATTCGGATTTTTTTGAGATAAATCCGTGGCCGCAGCAGCGCACCCCATGGGAAAGCGGCCCGGTTTTGCGTAGGGCGGCCAGACCCCTGGCCGCCGCACAGAACGAGGCTGGGCCGCAAAAAGGCTGCAGCAAACTGTGCCTGTAAAAGAAGCTGAAGAAAAGATCCCCCTGCGTTTGCCGGGGAATCTTTTCTTCATATCTCATTCAGCTTTTCAGCGTCCGCATGGAATTCAGAATTGCAATGACGGACACGCCCACGTCCCCGAACACCGCCAGCCACATATTGGCAAAGCCGAGGGCGCCGAGAATCAGGATCACCAGCTTCACGCCCAGCGCAAAGACGATGTTTTGCCGGCAGATCCGCAGGGTTTTCCGGGCGATCCGGATCCCGACAGGGAGCTTTCGCAGATCGTCGTCCATGATCACCACGTCAGCCGCTTCAATGGCAGCGTCGGAGCCCATGGAGCCCATGGCGATACCCACGTCGGCCCGGGAGAGCACAGGGGCGTCGTTGAGTCCGTCTCCCACAAAGCCGAGGGTGGAGCCCTTGGGAAGCTCGGAAATCAAAGTCTCAACATTTGCAACCTTGTCCTGCGGCAGCAGCTCCGCCCGGATCTCATCCAGCCCTAAAGCCTTGCCGACGGCCGCTGCAGCCTGCTTCCGGTCCCCGGAGAGCATCACGGTCTTTCGGATCCCGGCAGCTTTTACGGACTGCAGCGCCTGAACCGCCCCATCCTTCACCGTGTCGGAGATCACCACCGCACCGACGTATTTTCCGGCTTCGGCAATGTAAACCACAGTGCCGGCCTGGTTGCAGGGGGTAAAGGAAACGTCCTTCTCCTGCAGCAGCTTTTGGTTGCCCAGCAGGACCTCTTTTCCGTCCACAACGGCCAGAATACCTAAGCCCGCCAGCTCCTGTACAGCCTGCACCCGGTCCAGGTTCAGCTCCTTCCCCCAGGCCTCCCGGATGGATAGGGCGATGGGGTGGGTGGAGAAGCCCTCTCCCAGCGCCGCCAGCTCCAGAAGCTCAGCTTCCGAGCAGCCCGCCGGAAGCACGGCGCTGACCTTGAATTCTCCCTTGGTCAGAGTGCCGGTCTTGTCAAAGACCAGGGTGGAAAGCCTGGCCAGGGCCTCCAAGTAGTTGCTGCCCTTCACCAAAATGCCCTTCCGGGAGGCGGCGCCGATGCCGCCGAAGAAGCCCAGAGGCACCGAGATCACCAAGGCGCAGGGACAGGATACCACCAGAAAAATGCAGGCTCTGCGGATCCATTCACTCCAGCTCTGACCGAAGGCCAGGGGCGGAATGACCGCCAACATCACCGCGCAGATGGTGACGATGGGGGTGTAGTACCGGGCAAAACGGGTGATGAAGTTTTCCACCCGGGCCTTTCGGGAGGAGGCGTTTTCCACCAGCTCCAGGATCCGCGTCACGGTGGCGTCAGCGTACTCCTTGGTGGTCCGGACCCGCAGCGTTCCGTTGCCGTTCAGACAGCCGGAGATCACCTCATCCCCGGGCCCTGCGTGCCTGGGCACGGACTCTCCGGTGAGGGCAGCGGTGTCGATGCGGGATTCTCCGTCGATGACGATGCCGTCCAGGGCGATCCGCTCGCCGGGCCGGATTACCAGGATCGAGCCGACCGCTACGTCCTCGGGATCCAGCTCCTCCAGACCGTCCTCGGTTTCGATGCAGGCGGTATCCGGCGCGATGTCCATCATGGCTGCGATGGATTTCCGGGATTTGCCCACGGCACAGCTCTGAAACAGCTCGCCCACCTGGTACAGCAGCATTACCGCCGCTGCCTCGGGGTATTCACCCACAGCGAAGGCTGCCACGGTGGCAACAGCCATCAGAAAGTTTTCATCAAAGACCTGGCCGTGGAGGATGTGCTCCACCGCCTCCCAGAGAATGTCCCAGCCGATCAGAAGATAGGGGAGCAGGTAGAGGCCCAGCCGCACCAGCCGATGCAGAGGCGCCAGGGTTCCGATGTGATCCAGGACGATCAGCGTCACCAGCAGCGCCGCTGAAACTATGATTCTGTATAGTGTTTGTTTCTGCTTCTTTGTCATAGCAATCACCCAATCGAGTTGAAAGTTGAAAATAGAAAATGGAAAGTATCGGAGTTTTTCAGATCGTGATCTGAAAAACACATTCATTTTCAACTGTCAATTGTAAATTTTCAATTCAACAGGATCCGGCAGCCCTTGTCCACCTTGTCGCAGCACTTCTGGGCTTCGGCAAGGATCTCGTCAAAGCGGTCGTCATCCGCCTCCAGGGTCAGCTTCTGGGTCATAAAGTTCATGTTGGCATCCTGGACGCCGGGAATCTTTTTGATCAGGGCTTCCATCTTTGCAGCGCAGTTGGCGCAGTCCAGTTCTTCCATCTTGAATTTCTTTTTCATCACACATACCCTCCGTTTTCTTTTATCAATGCAGTTTAATCGTCTTCCAACACGTGCTCCATACCCATTCTGCAGATGGTCTTCACATGGTCGTCCGCCAGGGAGTAGTAGACCACCCGACCTGCTTTGCGGTATTTGATCAGGTTGGACTGCTTGAGCACCTGCAGCTGATGACTGACTGAGGACTTGCTCATTCCAAGCAGCACGGAGATGTCGCAGACGCACATCTCTGCCTCTGTCAGGGCATAGAGAATTTTCAGCCGGGTGGAGTCGCTGAACAGCTTGAAGGTGTCCGCCAGATCCAGCAGCACCTCGTCGTCCGGCATCCGCTCCTTCACATGGTCTACCACGTCCTGGTGGATCACCGTGCAGTCGGTGCGGTCCAGTTCAATGTCGTAGAATTTCATCGTCGTTCCTCCGACAAAAGTTGAATAGTTGAATAATTGTTCAACTGTTTGACTGTATTGTAGCACCGGATACAAGCTTTGTCAACCCCTTATTTGCATCTTTTCTTTTTTCCTGTTGTGTGGTATGATGTAGAAAAAACAGGGGAGGCGTTCCTATGATCCGTTCCGCCGAAGCGGCAGACGTCCCGGCTATGCTGGCCATCTATGGGCCCTACGTCACCGATACGCCGATTACCTTCGATTATGAACCGCCCACGGAGGCGGCTTTTACCGCAAAATATAACCGAATCACCTCCCGCTATCCCTGGCTGCTGCTGGAGGAGGATGGGAAAATCCTGGGCTATGCCTATGCGGACCGGGCCTTTGAAAAAGCGGCCTATGCCTGGTGTGTGGAGGCAACGGTTTATCTTTCTCCGGAGGCAACCGGAAAGGGGAGGGGTCGTGCCCTGTATCTGGCGCTGGAGGAGGAGCTGAAGCGGCGGGGGCTGGTGCTTGTCTATGCCCTGGTCACAGCCACCAACGAAGCCTCTCTTCGGTTCCTGGCTGCCCTTGGCTTCCGGGAGACCGGGCGCCTTCCCGCCAGCGGCTGGAAGCAGGGAAAATGGCACGATGTGATCTGGCTGGAGAAGCGGCTTGCTTCACCGGAGCTTCCGCCCACAGAATGGCATCCGTAAAAACAAAGTAAGAGGCCGGAGGGAGATCCCTCCGACTTCTTACTTTTTTCATCCTATTTTTTCCCTTCCTGTCGTTCCGGCCTGGGATAAAAGACCTCCGTTGGGAAATCCACCCGGGCGAACAGGTCGCAGGGCTCGTCGGGCGTGCCGGGATCGTCAGAGCAGCTTCGATCCGGCACCGCGAAGTCATAGGCGGGGATCAAAAGCTGGGCTTCCCGTTCCATCCGGACCGTGGAGAACTGCCCCAGGGTCACGTACAGACGCTTTCCTTCCGATTCCGTGGCCAGCGGGGCGTCAAACATGGTGTTGACTGCCTGCGGGATTTCCGCACCCGGCAGGGCAGCAGGGCAGTCTCCGGGCTCCCGCACCGCGGAGGACAGCACCATGGGGTCCACCACCTCCACGGTACAGACCGGCAGATTCTCCCGATAAAGCTGCTCCGGGATCAGCTCGTTGCAGCTGCTGGAAAAGACCTTTGCCCGGATTTCTCCGCCGTAGAGCACCACCCGCTTGCTGAATACGGCCAAGCCATCCAGGGGCACAGGCCGGACGGCCCCGGAAAGGGCCTCGCCGGTGATCCGATAGAAGAAGGTCAGATCCGCCGTGTAGTGGCCCCGGTTATAGGCGATGGGCGCCACGTCTATGTAGACGTGAAGCAGCTCTGCGTTCCTGGCTCTGGCATTTGCGGCTGTGTTGAGTGCTGCCTGGGAGGGACCGGTGAGATAGACCCGCAGATCCTCAATGCAGTCCTTGTCGATGCAGGCGTCCTCAATCTGATTTGTATGGATTCGAACCGCCTCCCGCAGCTCCTGAGGGTAGCGGACGCTGTTGGTTTGCTCCGGCATAAGAATACCTCCTTGCGATGATCAAGCAAAATGCTTTCATACCATATTATGGAAAAAAACGCCGGATGTGCCCTTGTAATTCCGGGGAATTTGCGTTACAATAAATCCAAACATTTCTTTAGGAGGCAGCTCGCATGATCAGTCATCTGAAATCCATGGGCATCGACGGGATCGAAGGCTATCCGGTCTCTGTGGAATGCTTCATCTCCAACGGGCTGCCGAATTTTGACATCGTGGGCCTGCCGGACGCTTCGGTGAAGGAATCCAGGGAGCGGGTCCGGGCCGCGGTGAAGACCGCCGGCCTTCGGTTTCCGCCCAGCCGGATCACTGTAAACCTGGCCCCTGCTAACACGAAAAAAACCGGAACGATCTACGACCTGCCGATCCTCCTGGCCATTCTGACCGCCCAGGGCGTGATGAATCAGCCGGCGGAGGACTGTGCGTTTCTGGGCGAGCTGAGCCTGGAGGGCAAGCTTCGCCCCATCCCCGGCGTGCTGCCCATGGCCATTGCCGCCGCGAAATGCGGTATCAAGACGTTGTATGTGCCCCAGCAGAATGCGCGGGAGGCTACCTTGGCGGAGGGGATCACCGTGATCCCGGTGTTTGCGGTCCGGCAGCTGCTGGACCATCTGACCGGCGGCCCCCTCATTGCTCCCCAACCCAAATGGGAGCAGACCAAGCGCGAGCGGCAGATCCCGGATTTCCGGGAGGTCATGGGCCAGGAGAACGCCAAGCGGGCCCTGGAAATTGCCGCTGCCGGCGGCCATAATATCCTGATGGTGGGGCCTCCCGGCTCCGGCAAGTCCATGCTGGCCAAGCGGCTGCCCTCGATTTTGCCGGAGATGACCCAGGCCGAAGCCCTGGAGGTCACCCAGATCCATTCGATCCTGGGACTGGTGGATCCGGAGGATCCTCTGGTCACAGTCCGCCCCTTCCGCAGTCCCCATCATACGGTCACCGCGCCGGGCATGGCGGGCGGCGGCTCGGTTCCAAAGCCCGGCGAGATCTCCCTGGCCCACCGGGGCGTGCTGTTTTTGGACGAGCTGCCGGAATTCCGGAAGGACACCATGGAGGTCCTGCGTCAGCCCCTGGAGGATGGCGTCGTGACCATCACCCGGGCCTCCGGCTCCGAGACCTATCCCTGCGAATTTATGCTGGTCTGCGCCATGAACCCCTGCCGCTGCGGCTGGTACGGGGATCCCAGCGGCCGCTGTACCTGCTCGGAGCAATCTGTTCAAAATTATGTCAACCGTATTTCCGGCCCGCTGCTGGACCGGATCGACATCATCATCGAGGTTCCTGCGGTGGCCTTTGAGGATCTGCGGGCCCGGAAGGAAGGGGAGCCCTCAGCCGCAATCCGGGAGCGGGTCAATGCCGCCCGGGCGCTGCAGCACCGACGCTTTGCCGGTACGCCTGTGGTGTCCAACGCCCACATGGGCCCGGATCAGCTGCGGGAGGCCTGTGCGCTCACGGAAGAATGCGCCGGCCTCATGAAGGAGGCCTTCGACAGTCTGGGCCTCACCGCCCGCAGCTATGACCGCATCCTGAAGGTGGCCCGCACCATCGCGGATCTGGATCAATCCGAAGCCATCGGACCCGACCACCTGCTGGAGGCCATTCAATATCGTACCTATAAGATCGGAAGGAATTAAAAATGAACGAAATCTTTTTGCTGAAATTAGGCGAGATCGTCCTCAAGGGGGCGAACAAGAAACTGTTTGAAAACAAGCTCCGGACCAATGTGGCCCGGCGGATGCGGCCCTTCGGAGACTTCAAGGTCTCGATTTTGCAGTCCACAGTCTATGTGGAGCCGGAAAACGACCTCTGCGACCTGGACGGTGCCTGGGAAGCCTGCCATACGATTTTCGGCGCCATTTCCATCTGCCGCAGCCGTCCCTGCGAGAAGAACGAAGACGCGATTTTTGAGGCGGTCTGCAACTACTTAGGCGACGACCTGGCCGCCGCCAAGTCCTTCAAGGTGGAGTCCAAGCGCTCCGACAAGCGCTTTCCCCTGAACTCCATCCAGCTCTCCCAGGCCATCGGCGGGCGGCTGGCGGAGGCCTACCCCGAGGTGGCGGTGGACGTCCACCACCCGGACTACACCGTCTACGTGGAGGTTCGGGACTACGCTGCCTATGTCCACGGCCCTGCGGAGTCCGGCGCCGGCGGTCTGCCGACGGGTGTGGGCGGCCGGGCGGCAGTGCTGCTCTCCGGCGGCATCGATTCTCCCGTGGCGGGCTATATGATTGCCAAACGGGGCGTGGAGCTGGAGGCAATCCATTTCTTCTCCTATCCCTACACCTCCGAGCTGGCCAAGGATAAGGTGCTGGAGCTGGCCCGTCGGATGGCCCGGTACTGCGGCCGGATGACCGTGGACGTGGTGGGCTTCACCGAGATCCAGGAGGCCATCCGGGACAACTGCCCCGAGGAATATTTCACCATCATCATGCGTAGATTTATGATGCGGATCGCCCAGCGCATTGCCCGGGACCATGGCTGCGAGTGCCTGGTCACCGGCGAAAACCTGGGCCAGGTGGCGTCCCAGACCATGCAGGCCATGGCCGTGACCCACGCGGTGGTGGATATGCCCGTGTTCCATCCCCTCATCGGTATGGATAAGGAGGAGATTGTCACCATTGCCCGCCGGATCGACACCCTGGCGACCTCCATCCTGCCCTATGAGGACTGCTGCACCGTCTTCACCCCCAAGCACCCCAAGACCAAGCCCAAGCTGGCGGAGGTGGAGCGCATCGAGCAAAAGCTGGACGTGGAAGCCCTGATCGCCCGCGCCATCGAGAACACCGAGCTGGTGAAGATCCGTTATCAGGGGTAATTGGTTCGAAAATCTGACACGGGGAATGCGTAGGGCGGCCTGACCCAGGCCGCCGCAGTTGGAGAACGTGCACGGAAATACAGGAGGAAAACAATGAGCGTCCCACACAGCAGAATCATCCGGATCCAGTTGCTTGTGCAATTATTGAAGGAACGGAACCTGACCGTTGCCACTGCCGAGTCCTGCACCGGCGGCCTGCTGGGCAAGCAGATCACCGACGTCCCGGGCAGCTCTGCGGTCTATCCCGGCGGCGTGATTTCCTACTGCAACCGAATCAAACGGGATATTCTCGGCGTAGACGGAGACCTGCTGGATACTTTGGGTCCGGTTTCCGATCCGGTAGCCCGGCAGATGGCTGAAAAGGTCCGATGCGTCATCGGGGCCGACGTCGGTATCGGAATCACCGGCCTGGCAGGTCCGGATTCCGACGGCAGCGGCCGGCCGGTTGGTCTTGTGTACGTGGCCGCTGCGGATGAAGCCCGGACCCTTTGCCGGGAATGCCGCTTCGACGGAGACCGTAGCGCCATCCGCGCCCAGGCAGCGGAGGCTGCTGCGGACCTGGCGCTGATGTTAATGGAAGAGTAAGTCGCAGAACGCACAAAAATTGCTTGCAGTTTTTGTGCGTTCTGCTTCACATGAAGGGAGCGCGAAATGAAACAATCCTGGCTTTTGCGGGTCCTTGCCGTGATCTGGCTGGGTCTGCTTTTTCGGATTACCGTTTTCCGGCCCGGCTGCTTTACCCACGGGCTCTTTTCCGGGCGGATTGAGTGGGATGCCTTTGCCTATTACTGCAAACTGATCCGAATCCGTTACTGGCGGTATTTCACCTACCTGTTTGTCGGAAATCTGATCTGGTTTGCCCCGGCGGGGATCCTGATCCGACTTCGGAAGGGCAGCTTTTGGCAGGCCCTCCTGGCGGGCTTCCTGCTTTCCCTGACGGTGGAAACGGCCCAGTTTGTGCTGGGCTCCGGCGTCTCGGAGCTGGACGATTTGATTCTGAACACCTGCGGGGCCGCGCTTGGCTATGCCTCTGCGTCTCTTTTTCTGCGTCTCCGAATCGGAAGGATTTACGAAAAAAAGCTGTGAAAATCTGGCTTGATCGTAGGGGCCGATGCCCACATCGGCCCTTGCACCGATTACGGCAGCCCCAACGAAACCAATCTGGAGCTGGGCGGTGCGCCAAATGAAACTAATTCATTCGAATTCCGCTTCATCGAAAAAATCACGTTTTCCCTATTGACAAAAAACCACAAAATATAGATAATATAAAGTAGCAAATCCCCAACATTTCGAAAAGAATCGGAGGAATTGAAATGGCAGAAAAAATCGTAAGAAACCCTGATAAGGCTGCTGAAACTGCGAAGAAGACGGCTGCCAGGACCACCGACGCCGCCAAGAAGACCGCGTCCAAGGCCACGGAGACCGCCAAGAAAGCTGAGCCCGTCAAGAAGGCCGCCTCCGCTGCGTTAAGGCTGCTCGTTCCAAGCGCGCGCTTCCGTACCGCATTGGCGCCATCGTGCTTTGGATCTTGGCCCTTGGATTTGAAGTGTTGGCCATTATGGCCCTGCTGGGAAACTTCACCATCCGCTTTACCCATAACGGCAGCACCAATATGTGGATCCTCCTGATCGGCTGCATCGTGCTGGATATGATCCTTGCCATTCTGGCAGCCCAGCTTTGGAAGAAGGCCAACCGGATCAGCCCCATGAGTGAGAAGCGGGGAAAGTTCCTGTTCTACCTCTGGAATGAGCTGGGTGTCATCATGGCCTGCATCTGCTTCATCCCGCTGATTGTTCTCCTGCTGAAGAACGACAAGCTGGATAAGAAAACGAAGACCATCGTCACGGCAATTGCTGCTGGAGCTCTCTTGATTACCGGCCTTACTTCCGCGGAATACCATCCCATGTCCGAGGAAAAGCTGGATTCTGCTGAGACTGCATTCGAAGGTGTCGACGTTTACTGGACGCAGTTCGGCCATGTGTTCCATTTGGATCCGGATCACTGCTATCATCTCAAAGACAAGGATTATTATGTCGGCACTGTGACGGAGGCCATTGACTCCGGCAAAACCAGAATCTGCTCCTACTGCGAGAGCCACGCCAGTGATGAGGATTGGAACACGCCTCAGAACGTTTTGGACTGGATTACGAATAAGAACGCTGCTGCGGTCGATCAGGAAGAAGGAGACGATCTCAACAAGGCTATCGAATCCACCGAGCTGGTCCTGGTTCCCTGACGGAAGGAGGATCCCATGGCTGGTTTTGATCTGAATTCCATCGGCACGCTGCTCTCCGAGGGCGGC